>JAQGLY010000035.1 GCA_028292625.1 Herbaspirillum sp.
CCACAGCACCAGCCCTTCGAAGATCGGATAACCGAGAAAGCGCATGCCTTCCCAGCCGTTGTTCGGCATGCCGGTGGTGGTCGGGATATCGGCTGCGGTCATCGCGATGCGCAGCGTTTCTTCGGCCTGCGCCGGCGCGGCGGCCAGGCTCAAGCCCAGGCTTAAGGTCAAGCTTAAGCCGGATAGCACTGCACGGAAGCGACGAGTATTCATGAACGTTTTCCTCTAGTTATATAGTTAGAAAGTGTCACTGTCAGGCTAAGCGCGCACATCCATGGCTGCGCGCAAGCCATCGCTGACCATGTTGAAGCCGATGCTGGTGATGAAAATGCAGAAACCCGGCAGCATGGTCAGCAGGGGCTGGGTGTAAATCGCGCCGCGCAAGGTATTGAGCATCAGTCCCCATTCCGCGTCCGGCGGCTTGGTGCCGATGCCGAGAAAGGAAAGGCCCGCGCCGAGAATCATCGATACACTGATCAGGCTGGTGGCGTACACGAAAATCGGGCCGAGCACATTCGGCAGCACGTGGACCCGGACGATGGTGAAGCCGCCGGCGCCGCTGGCCCGCGCGGCCTCGATATAGTCGAGTTCCCGGACGCTGGTGGTGACGGTCTCCGCCACCCGGATGATCGGCGGAATGAAGACCAGTGTGAGCGACAGGATGATGTTGAAGATGCCGCCTCCCAGCGCGCCGCTAATGGCGACCGCCAGCAGCACCGACGGAAAGGCGAAGAACACGTCGGTGATGCGCATGATCATCATGTTGACCCCGCCGCCCGCAAAGCCGGCGACGATGCCCAGCAGGCCGCCGATGACCAGGGCGATGACCACCGGCGTGATGCCGATAAACCAGGAGATGCGGCCGCCGTAAAGCAGGCGCGTCAGCATGTCGCGCCCGAGTTCGTCGGTGCCCAGAGGGTGATGTTCGAAACCGATCGGCTGCAGGCGATGCAGCATGTCGCTCTGGAACGGATCGTAGGAAGTCAGCACGGATGCCAACAGAATCGCCGCGAACATCAGCAGCAGAATGACGCCGAAGACAATCGTGGTTTTGTCGCGCCGCAACCTGCGCGCCACGCCGGGCCAATAGCCCTGGCCCCGCGACGGTTGTTTGGTCTGGATCGGAAGATCCGCCGGGGTAGCCGAGATGCCGGTCATGAGCGTTTGATCCTTGGGTCGAGGGCAGTCTGGAACAGATCAACCAAGAGGTTGAGCGTGACGAAACACATGGCCAGCACAAGGATGGTGCCTTGTAGCACGGGAATGTCGCGCTGGAAGATAGCGTTGTTGAGCAGCAAGCCGGTGCCCGGCCAACTGAAGACCGTTTCGACCAGAATCGAACCTCCCATCAGATAGCCGAGCTGCAACCCCATCACCGCGGAGGCATTGGGCGCCGCATTCTTGACCACATGAAGGAAGACGTCACGCCGCAGCATGCCTTTGCCGCGTAGCGTGGTGACGAAGTCCTGATTCAGGATTTCGACGACGATGCCGCGTACGGTCCGGGTAATGATGCCCATCGGGATGGCCGCCAGCGTCACCGCCGGCAGCACCAGATGCTGCAGATGTTCCCAGTCCCATAACCATATAGCGGAGCCGTCGGGTCCCGCCCCCATGGCCGGCAGCACATTCAGTATGACGCCGAATATCACCACCAGCACCATGCCGAGCCAGTAATGCGGCAGCGACACGCCGGCCACGGCGATGCCGACCAGGGTGCGGTCGATCCAGGTGCCGCGAAATGCGGCGGCGAGTCCGCCGAACAGTGAGCCGAACACGAAACCGATGGTCGCCGCGACTATCGAAAGCCGGTAGGTGTTGCCGATCGCATCCATCAGATCTTCCAGGACCGGCCGGCCGCTGGCGATTGAGCGCCCCAGATCGCCATGCACCACATGAGTGATCCATATCCCGAATTGCACCGGCAGCGGTTTGTCGAGCCCATATTCGTGTTTGAGTTGGATCACCACGTCTTGCGGCGCATCGGGCGGCAGGATGGCGTTGATCGGATCGCCGGGCGCGATATGCACCAGCATGAAGCAGACGAGACTGACCGCCAGCGCAATTGGGATGGTGTAGAGGATCCGGCGCAACAGATAAATGATCACAGATGATTCCTTCGTTTTCCAGATGGGGTCAAACGGCTTCCGGCACGCGTATGCAGCGCGCGGCGCGGCCTGCGGAGTGCCGGCGCAACTCTGGCATTGCAGTCAGGCATGCGGGTTCGGCCTGGGCGCAGCGTGGCGCGAAAGCGCAGCCTTGCGGCAGCTGTTCGAGATTGGGTGGCGCGCCGGGAATGGTGGCGAGGCGTTCGCCGCGCATGCCGGGATGGACAGTGGCGCCGAGCAGGCCCTGGGTGTAAGGGTGCAACGGCCCGCGCATGATATCGCGGGTCGTTCCCTCCTCGATGAAGCGGCCGGCATACATGACGGCGATCCGGTCGGCGATTTCGCCGGCCACGCCGAGGTCATGGGTGACGAAGATCATGCCCATTCCCAATTCTTGCTGGAGGCGCCGCAGCAGCAACAGGATCTGGATCTGCACGGTGGCGTCGAGCGCGGTGGTCGGCTCGTCCGCCAGCAGCAGCTTGGGACGGCAGGACAGCGCCATCGCAATCACGGCCCGCTGGCGCAGCCCGCCCGACAACTCGAAAGGATAGGCCTTCAGGCGTTGCTTGGCGGAAGGGATTTGCACCATCTCCAGCAGGTCGAGCGCGCGGCGATCGGCCTCGGCGCGGCTGATGCCCTCATGGCGGATGATGGTTTCGGCAATCTGGGTGCCGATCCTGAATACCGGATCGAGCGCCGTCATCGGCTCCTGATAGATCATCGAAACGATGCCGCCGCGCAAACCGACCAGCTGCCGTTCGGAGGCCGCGATCACATCCCGTCCGTCGATTTGTATGGTGCCGGACATGACGGTGCGCCGCGCCGGGTTCAGACGCATCAACGAACGCAACATTACCGATTTGCCCGATCCGCTTTCGCCCAGGACGCAAAGCGTCTCGCGCGCAGCGAGCTTGAAATCGATGCCGTTGACGGCGTTGACCGTCGCATCCCGAGACACGAAGCTGACCTTCAGGTCACTTACTTCTACTAATGGTTCCATGATGCCTTTAAGCTGCGATACGCAGTGAACGACTGTGGCCGCTGCCGGGGGCCGCCATCAGACAGGCCGTGAAATGGCCGTCGCCTGCCGCTGCCAGGGCGGGGGTCTGCTCACCGCAGGCCGGTTCGGCGTGCGCGCAACGGGTGCGGAAGTGGCAGCCCGAAGGCGGGTTGACCGGATTGGGAGGATCGCCGGCAAGCGGCGGCTCGGTGGCGCGGAGGTCCGGATCCATCGATGGCCGGCTGGCCAGCAGCGCCGCGGTATAAGGATGCGCGGGGTCCGCATAGATCGCGTCCACCGGCCCGATTTCCACCACGCGCCCGAGATACATCACCAGTACGCGGTCGGCCATATGCTGCACCACATTGAGGTCGTGGCTGATGAACAGGTAGGTCAGGTCGTACTGCGCCTTCAAATCGACCAGCAGATTGAGCACCTGCGCCTGCACCGATTTGTCCAGCGCGGACACCGGCTCGTCGAGAATCAGCAGGCGCGGCCGCAAAGCCAGCGCGCGGGCGATATTGACCCGTTGGCGCTGTCCGCCCGACAGCTCGTGCGGATAGCGGCCGCCGAAGCGGGCGGGATTGAGTCCGACCGCGGTAAGCAACTCATGCGCGGAGGCGAGCGATTCCCGTTTTCCCACGCCATGCACCTGCGGCGCGAAGGCGATGATGTCTTCAATGGTCAGCCGGGGATTGAGCGAAGAGTAGCTATCCTGAAACACCATCTGCACCTGGCGCCGGTAGGTCTTCATGGTCAGCCCGCGCGATCCGACGGTCTGGCCGTCGAATATCACTTCCCCGGCGGTTGGCTGCATGAGGCCCATGATCAGCCGGGAGGTGGTGGACTTGCCGCAGCCGGATTCGCCGACTATCCCCAGCGTTTCGCCTTTGCGCAACTCGAAGTTCACGCCTGCGACCGCCTGCACCTTGCCCGGACTGCGGCCCAGCAATCCGCCTTTTAGCGGAAAGTGTTTGACCAAACCCTGCACGCTGAGCAATGGCTGTGCAGGGCCCCCCAGATCGGGGATTTGTTTGAGTATTTCGGACATGCTTTTCCTAATTCGATACGTGGGCAAGCTTGAGCAAATAACATGCCAATACTCTGGATAATGAATTCATTGTACCAATTGGTGAATGGCAACCGGGTTTTCGCAAGCAGTGTGTCAATACGCTGGATAATGAATCTGTTGTCCTACGTGTCTCCACGCATGATGCGTGCGATGCACAGGTTCCAGCGATGCACTCAAATGTATCACTGGATGCACCTAAATATTGCATAATGAATGCAATCATAATGAATTCAGTTGGTACGTATCCTGCTTAAGTATCGTCACGGCAATGTGGAAAGAATGGCATTGCAGTATCAGATGTTTGAAGGGCGCATCGTGCGTTGCATTAAAAAAAATCAACTATAGGGAATGGGGAATGATGAAGAAATCACTTTTGGCGCTCGCTGTATTAAGCACGGTCGCTGGCGCGGCATTGGCGCAAAGCAGCATTACCATCTACGGTCTTATCGATATGGGCATCGATTATGACAACGGCAAGACCGGCTCCACTGCCACCGGTTCCACCTCAAAATGGTCGGTGGGATCCGGCCAGACCAGCGGAAACCGGCTCGGTTTCAAGGGGTCCGAAGACCTCGGCAACGGTCTGTCGGCAATCTTCACGTTGGAAACCGGCTTTAATGCCGATGACGGCACATTAGGTAATAACGGTCGTCTGTTCGGCCGTCAATCATGGGTGGGCCTGAACGGCAAGTTCGGTAGCGTTAAGTTCGGCCGTCAGTACAGTTCAACATACCTGGCGCTGCAAATCGTCGACCCGTTCAGCACTAGTAGCGCCGCCGATGGGCAGCGTGTCTACGGTTACGGTCTGGGCAAAATCGATCCGATCGCCCGTTCCGACAATACCGTCACTTATCAAACGCCGGATCTTTCCGGATTTACCGGACTGGCCGGTTACGGGTTTGGCGAACAGGCCGGTTCGTTCAACAAGCTCAGCACCAAGTTCCTGGGCTTGAATTATGTCAACGGCCCGCTGACGGTCTTGGGCGTTTACCAAAATACCGACGGCGTCGCGTTTTCGCCGAGTTCTACGCCGACGGCCCAGCTGGACGCCATCGTGATTGCGTCGGGCCTTGCACCGACCACGACGACCAGCGCCACGGTGAAGAACACCCTCATCGGCGGAACGTATGATTTCGGTGTCGCGAAATTGCACGCCGGCTTCGGCACGACCAAGGCGCAGGCGGTTGGCGATCTGAAGGTGCGCAACTACCTCCTTGGCGCCACCATCCCTTTCGGCCAAGGCACCGTTTTAGCCTCCTGGAACCGCGACAACGTCACCGACGTCCAAAAGGGTGTATCGGATCAGTTGGGCGTCGGTTATACGTATCCGTTGTCAAAGCGCACCAATCTTTATGTTATCGCCTCCTATACGAAAAACCAGGACGGCGTGCGTATGAATTCCTGGGCGAACGGCAAAAGCGATTTCGAAGGGCAATTCGGCGTGCGTCACACCTTCTAATTGTTTCACCGCAGTCGCTGATCGAGAAAGATCCCGCACTTGAGGTGGGTTCGTCAGCAATCCTAGCCGGGCTAAGCCCGGCTTTTTTTATTTCCGATGCATTCATTTTTCAGTGGCTTATGCGGAGACTGCGGTCCAACCGATTGCAAGCGCCTGTGTTATATTTTTGGCCGACATTGAACGCGGGCCGGCTTTCGTCAGCGAACATCGATAACGCGCGGCCGCGGCGCCTGGCGATAACGCCCTGAAAGATTTCCTATGCATTTCCCACGATCGAATCCCGGCGCGGCGCATCGAGCGCTGCCGGCCTTTTTTGCGACGGTATTGATGCCGCTGCTGCTGTTGATGTCGCTGGCCGCTGCCGCGCATGCGGATGAAGACTTCCTGGAGCCGGAACAGGCCTTCCGCTTCACCGCGCACATGGCCGATGCGAAAACCGCCGAGGTCAGTTTCGACATCGCCAACGGTTATTACATGTATCGCGAACGTTTTCACTTTTCCAGCGACGGCAACGCCAAGCTCGGCCAGCCGGTATTCCCGCAAGGCAAAGTCAAATTCGACGAAACGTTTCAGAAGGACGTGGAAACGTATCGCAATAGAGTGACCATCCGCATTCCGGTCGAAGCCGGCTCCGCATTCGCACTGAAGGTGTCGTCGCAGGGCTGCACGGACAAGGGGCTGTGTTATTCGCCGATGGATTCTGTAGCGCATCTGTCGCCGACCGGCGCGGTGTCTGCCGTGGCCGCCGAGAGCGGAGGCAACACCGGCGCGGCCGATGACGGCAGCGATACGGGCCGCATCCAATCCGCTCTGGAAAGCGGCAAGCTGCTGGTGATTTTGCCGCTGTTCCTGCTATTCGGCATCGGGCTGTCCTTTACGCCTTGCGTACTGCCGATGGTGCCGATCCTGTCATCGATCATCGTCGGAGAAGGCGCGCGCACCGATCGCCGCCGCGGATTGCTGCTGTCGACGGTGTATGCGCTCGGAATGGCGCTGGTATACACCGCGCTGGGCGTCGCCGCAGGACTGATCGGCGAGGGGCTTTCCGCCACGCTGCAAAATCCGTGGGTACTGTCGCTGTTCGCGCTGCTGTTGACCGTATTGTCGCTGGCCATGTTCGGTTTTTATGAATTGCAGGTGCCCAGCGCCTGGCAATCCCGTTTATCGCAGACGTCCGGCAATCGCAGCGGCGGCAAATTGATCGGCGTGTTTGCAATGGGCGCCATTTCCGCGCTGATCGTCGGCCCCTGCGTCGCCGCGCCATTGGCCGGCGCCTTGCTGTATATCAGTCAAACGCGCAATGTCGTGATCGGCGGCAGCGCGTTATTCGCATTGGCGGCCGGCATGAGCGTGCCGCTGCTGATCGTGGGCGCGTCGGCCGGTTCCTTGCTGCCGCGCGCCGGCAGCTGGATGGAAGGGGTCAAGCGCTTTTTCGGAGTGCTGATGCTGGCTACCGCACTGTGGATGGTCACCCCGGTCATCCCGGGCTGGCTGGCCGTCGCCGGCTGGGCGATACTGGGCATCGGCTACGGCGCATACCTGGTATGGGGCCAGCCGGGCGCCTGGGCGGCCAAGGCGGTAGGCGTGACGGCGTTGATCCTCGGCGGGCTGCAACTGGTCAGCGTCAGCACCGGCGGCCGGGATCCGCTGGCCCCGCTGTCCCATTTACGGGGCGGCGCGCAAGCCAGAATCGATTTCGCGCACATCAAATCGGAGGCGGAACTCGACGCCGCCATTGCGCAGTCGACCGGCAAGATTGTGATGCTGGATTTCTACGCGGACTGGTGCGTGAGTTGCCTGGAGATGGAAAAGCTGACCTTCACCGACCCGCGCGTGCGTGCGACGCTGGGTAATCTGGTATTGCTGAAGGCCGACGTCACCGCCAACAACGCCGATGACAAAGCCTTGCTGAAGCGCTTCAAATTGTTCGGGCCGCCAGGCATGATTTTTTTCGATGCGCAGGGCAGGAAAATGGATGACAAGACCCTGATAGGATTCGAAAACGCCGAGCAGTTCCTGGCGCGTCTGAACCGCATAACGAAGGCGAATCCAGTATGATTCAAATTTCTGAAATATCATGCTTGGTATAAACAAACGCGATAAGAATCTTTTGATGCGCACACTGTCGACTGTATAGTGACATTCTGGCCACTCATGGCAATTCGATGGTTCAAGTTGTGCATACTTTAAGGAGATAAACATGGCTTTACGTCTAGGCGACACCGCCCCCGACTTCGAACAGGATTCGTCGATCGGCAGGATCAAATTTCATGAATGGGCAGGCGACTCTTGGGTCGTGTTGTTTTCCCATCCTGCCGACTTTACGCCGGTATGCACCACCGAGCTCGGCCTGACCGCCAAGCTGAAACCGGAATTCGATAAACGCAACGTCAAGGCGATTGCACTGTCGGTCGATGCGGCCGATGCGCACGCCAGCTGGATCAAGGACATCGAAGCGACGCAAAAGACCGTGGTCGGCTTTCCGATCATCGCCGACGTCGACCGCGCCGTCTCGACGCTGTACGACATGATCCATCCGAACCAATCGGAAACCGCCACCGTGCGTTCGGTATTCGTGATCGATCCGAAGAAGAAAATTCGCCTCACGCTCACCTATCCGATGAGCACCGGTCGCAATTTCAATGAAATCCTGCGTGTGATCGACGCCCTCCAATTGACTGACGGCTATACCGTCGCTACGCCCGGCAATTGGCAAGACGGCGACGATGTGATCATCCCGTTGACGATCAAGGACGAGGAAGTGATCAAGCAGAAATATCCGAAAGGCTATACCGCCGAGCGCCCCTACCTGCGCATGACGCCGCAACCGAACAAATAAGCCGGCGCCCGTCCCTCAGTTGGCAAGCTTCAATGAAAACGCCCCGAACGCAAAGCGCTCGGGGCGTTTTTCATCGGAACGCGCGATTACGAATGCTTCAGATAACGCGCCACGTCGCGCGCGAAATAAGTCAGCACGCCGTCGGCGCCGGCGCGCTTGAACGCCAGCATCGTCTCCATCATGGTTTTATCGTGATCCAGCCAGCCGTTTTGCGCTGCGGCCTTGATCATCGCGTATTCGCCGCTGACCTGGTAGGCAAAGGTCGGCACGTGGAACTCGTCCTTGACGCGGCGCACGATGTCCAGATACGGCATGCCAGGCTTGACCATCACCATATCCGCGCCTTCGGCGAGATCCAGCGCGACCTCGCGCAGGGCTTCGTTGCTATTGGCGGGATCCATCTGATAGGTGTTTTTATTGCTTTTGCCTAGCGTGGTCGACGACCCGACCGCTTCGCGGAACGGGCCGTAAAACGCCGATGCGTATTTGGCTGCATAAGCCATGATCCGCGTATAAACGAAATGATTGGTTTCCAGCGCACCGCGGATGATGCCGATACGGCCGTCCATCATGTCCGACGGCGCGACAATATCGACGCCGGCGTCAGCCTGCGCGAGCGCCTGCCGCGTCAACAGTTTGCAGGTTTCATCGTTGAGCACGTAACCGCCGGCATCGAGCACGCCGTCCTGGCCGTGGCTGGTGTAGGGATCGAGCGCGACATCGGTCAGAACGCCCAGCTCCGGGAAGCGCTGTTTCAGCGCGCGAACGATGCGCGGCACCAATCCGTCGGGATTGCATGCCTCGATGCCGTCTGGCGTCTTCAAACTGGCGTCGATCACCGGAAACAGCGCGATCACCGGGATGCCCAGCGCCACGCATTCCTCGGCGACCGGCAGCAGCAGGTCCAGCGACAGCCGTTCCACGCCGGGCATCGAGTTGATGGTCTCGCGGCGATTTTTCCCGTCCAGCACGAATACCGGATAAATCAGATCGGACGTGGTGACCGCGTTTTCGCGCATCATCGCGCGCGAAAACGCGTCCTTGCGCATGCGGCGCATGCGGATGGCGGGGAATTGAGAGGTTTTAGGCAATAAGGTCATGGCAATAAAATCGTCAATCAGCGTTAGGGAGTGAAAATGCGCTGTGTAAGGTCTTTTTACACGTCCGGAGCCGCTGCGTCCAGCGGAGCCGCATTCAGCCCGCTGAGCGTCAGAATGCGCTGGTCCGCTTCTTCCAGGCCGGTGCGCTTGAGGGCGGAGAACAGTTGCGCCGTAAACGGGAACGGCGCACCGCTTTCGTCGAGGTAACTGGACAGCACCGTATGCGCCATGCGCAGCGCGTTGGCTTGCTCGTTGCGGTTGAGCTTGTCGGCTTTGCTCAGAATGCAATGCAGGGGTTTGCCGGTCGGCGCGAACCACTCGACCATCTGTATGTCCAGATCGGTAAACGGCCGGCGCGCATCGACAATCAGCACCAAAGCCGCCAATTGATCGCGCCGCCGGACATAATCGCCCAGCAACTCCTGCCAGTGGTACTTGGCCGAACCGGAGACTTCGGCATAGCCGTAGCCCGGCAAATCGACCAGTAAGGCCCTGATTTCATCGACCTGGGCTTCGTCCTTGCGATGCTGGGCCACATGGGCGCCGCCGATAGAGAAATAATTGATATGTTGCGTGCGGCCGGGCGTTTTCGACGCAAAGGCCAGTTTTTTCTGATTGCACAGCACATTGATGGCGGTGGATTTACCGGCATTGGAACGGCCGGCGAACGCGATTTCAGGCACGTCCAGTGTAGGCAGGTCGCGTAAATGATTGACCGTCGTGAAAAAGCGGGCTTGCCAAAGTAGGGACATAGATTCAGGAGAAAATGTGGTGCGGGAGCAAAAATGCCGAAAAGCTATTGTACAATAAGAGGTTATCGCTCATTGACATGCGGTAAATGTCGAAACGATCTCGCAGGGGAGCAAGCAGGGGAAGACAGCGACAGATAACGCTGTAGCGCCACCGCTAGCAGAATCCATTATCAAAGTCCTAGGGTGTTTGAATGAATCGTGCTTTTTCGCCATTTCTGAAGTCCTTGCTTGCTGCATTGATTGTTTTCTCATCCACCGCTTACGCCGCAGACGCGCCGACGGCCGCCGTCGCCAAAATCGACCCTGCCAAGGGCGAGGCGCTGTATACCAATGGCGACGCCGGCCGTAACATCCCCGCTTGCGCATCCTGTCACGGCGCCGGCGGCAATTCGACCATCGCGCAGAATCCGCGCCTGTCTGCCCAGCATGACGCCTATATCGTCAAGCAACTGCGTGATTTCAAAACCGCCGACCGCAACAATCCGATCATGTCGCCGATCGCCAAAGCGCTGACCGACGAGGAAATTCATAATATCGCCGCCTATCTGAACGCGCAGGCGCCGAAATCGGGCGCCGCCAAGTCCGCCGATACGCTGGCGATGGGCAAGCAGATTTATCGCGGCGGCATCGCCGAGAAAAACGTGCCCGCCTGCGCCGCCTGCCATGGCCCGAACGCCGCCGGCATTCCGGCGCAATATCCGCGTCTGGCAGGTCAGCATCAGGACTATACCGTTGCCGAATTGACGAATTTCCGATCCGGCGCGCGCAAAAACAGCGCGCCGATGGACGAGATCGCGGATCGTTTGTCAGACAAGGAAATCAAAGCGGTCGCGGATTACATTGCCGGACTCAAATAAAAACAAGAAAAATGGGAATTTCGAGGGGGTGGCTGATCAGCCACCCCTTTTTCGTTTTAACCGATTACGCCAAACGCCATGAGCATAAGCACCGCCGGAATTACATTGAAAACCAAGCGCCGTTGGCTTGCCGACGCGGTCGAACTCATCTCGTCGATGCGCTTTGCGATCAGCCTGCTATGCCTGATTGCGATTGCATCGGTGATCGGCACCGTGCTCAAGCAAAACGAACCGATGACCAATTACGTGAATCAGTTCGGTCCGTTCTGGTTCGACATCTTCGGCAAGCTGGGACTGTATGGGGTGTATTCGACCTGGTGGTTCCTGTTGATCATGGCGTTCCTGGTGATGTCGACCTCGCTGTGCATCTGGCGCAACGCGCCGAAAATGCACAAGGACATGCGCAGCTGGAAAGCCAATGTGCGCGAACAATCGCTGCGCAATTTCCATCATCGGGCCGAATGGACCGCGCCGGGCGCGCCAGCGGCGCTGGCGCAGGACATGGCGGCGCGCGTGGGCCATAAAGGCTATCGCACCCGCCTGGTGGAAAAGGACCAGGCCGTGCTGGTCACCGCCAAAAAAGGCGCGGCGAACAAATGGGGTTATATTCTCGCCCATAGCGCGATCGTGGTGATCTGCATCGGCGGCTTGCTCGACTCCGATCTGCCGATCCGGATGCAGCAATGGTTCGGCGGCAAAATGCCGTTTTCGGGCAGCGGCTTGATCGCCGACATTCCGGCGCGGTATCGCTTGCCGATCTCCAACCCGACCTTTCGCGGCAATACGCTGATTCCGGAAGGCTCGGCCAGCGCCACCGCCATCATTCCGCAGCAAAACGGCGTCATGATCCAGGATCTGCCGTTCACCATTCAGCTCAAGCGCTTCGTCATCGATTACTACTCGACCGGCATGCCCAAGCTGTTCGCCAGCGACGTCGTGCTGCGCGATCACAAGACCGGCGCCATCGTGACCGGCACCATCAAAGTCAACAAACCGATGTTTTACGACGGCATCGCGCTGTACCAATCGAGTTTTGAAGACGGCGGCAGTCTGCTCAAGCTGGCGGCCTACCCGATGCGCGGCGCCGGCAAGGACAGCTATCCGCTGTCCGGCAAGGTCAACGACAGCACGCCGCTGGGCAAGGGCGGCGACTATACCGTGGAATGGAGCGGTTTCCGTCTGTTCAACATCGAAGATGTCAGCCGCGCCGGCAACGCCAACGGCGCCGGCCCGCAGGATGTGCGCAGCGTCAATAAAAGCCTGAATCACCAGCTGGCGGAAAGTCTCGACAAACATCTGCTCGGCTCCGGCGCCAAAAACGCCGATGGCAAGAATCTAAAAAACGTCGGCCCGAGCGTGCAGTACAAGCTGCGCGATAAAACCGGCCAGGCGCGCGAATATCTGAATTACATGCTGCCGGTCCAGATGGACGGCGCCTCGGTATTTCTGGCCGGCATGCGCGACACGCCCGAAGACCAGTTCCGCTATCTGCGCATTCCCGCCGACGACAATGGCACCGTCGACGAATGGATGCGCCTGCGCGCCGCGCTGGCCGATCCGCAACTGCGCGCGGAAGCGGCGCATCGCTATGCGGCGCGCGCCATGCGCGATACGAGGAACGGCGGGCAAAGCCTTGCCACCCTGCGCGAGCAACTCGAACAGTCCGCGCGCAAAGGTCTCGACCTGTTTGCCGGCAATGGCAAGGAAGCCGGTTATCTGGCCATATCCCGCTTTCTGGAAAATATCCCCGCCGCCGAACAAGAGCGCGCCGCCGATATTTTTATTAAAATCCTGAATGGCAGCCTGTGGGACCTCTGGCAAGCGGCACGCGAGAAAGACGGACTACAAGCCTTGGCGCCATCCGATCAGCATGCGCGGTTCGTGCAAATCGCCGGCAATGCCTTGTCGGATGCGGGTTTTTACGGCGCACCAGTATATTTACAATTGCGCGATTTTCAGGAAATCAAGGCGTCGGTGCTGCAGCTGACCCGTTCACCAGGCAAGAAAGTCGTGTATTTTGGATGTTTGTTGCTGGTGCTGGGCGTATTTTCAATGCTGTATATCCGCGAACGCAGGGTGTGGATCTGGATCCGGCCGGATGGCGCAGGCAACAGCCATGCGTTGATGGCTATGAGTTCGCAGCGCAAGACCCTTGATTTTGAAAAAGAATTTGAAACGCTTAAGGCGAAATTGATGCAATCGGCGTAAGCTCTGGCGCAATGATTATTACGCCCGGCGGCCGCGATATTGAAGGCCGGGCCGGGTAGTAAACGCCGTCGGGCGTGGCAGGAAATCGGAGAAATGATGGAATTAACACAAACTTACATGCCGGATCAGGGATTCTTCAAGCGCCTGAGCGCAGTGGATTGGATCTACGGCGCGGCGTTGTTTGCAGCTTCGTTGTTCGGGCTGTATCGCTTCGGCAATTTCATGGATTATTACGAAAAGTCGGTTCTGCTGCTGGCGGCGCCGACATTCACATGGCTGGGCTGGCACTGGAAAGCGGCGCGCTGGCTGATGGCCGTGCTGGCGGTATTGTCGCTGTCCGCGATCTCCATGTACGGCGGTGTGCTGGACATGGCGAACCAGAAATTTTTCCTGAAATATCTGCTGTCCAGCCAGTCCGCGGTGCTGTGGATGAGCGTGATGTTTTTTCTGTCGACGCTGTTTTACTGGGGCGGCTTGATCGCGCGTTCGGATGTCGGCTCCTCGATCGCGTCCAAGTTGTGCTGGGCCGGCGTGGTCTTCGGTTTTACCGGCATGCTGGTGCGCTGGTACGAGTCTTATCTGATCGGCGCCGACGTGGGCCATATTCCGATCTCGAACCTGTATGAAGTGTTCATTCTGTTCAGCATGATCACGGCCCTGTTCTATCTGTATTACGAAGCCTATTACAAAACCCGCCAGATGGGTCCGTTCGTCATGCTGGTGATTTCCGCGGCGGTCGGTTTTCTGCTCTGGTACACGGTCAGTCGCGACGCCGCCGAAATTCAGCCGCTGGTGCCGGCGCTGCAAAGCTGGTGGATGAAAATCCATGTGCCGGCCAATTTCATCGGCTACGGCACATTCTCGCTGGCGGCGATGGTCGGGATGGCCTATCTGTTGAAATCGAAAGGCTATCTGGTCGACCGGCTGCCGTCGCTCGAGGTGCTGGACGACGTGATGTACAAAGCGATCGCAGTCGGTTTTACGTTCTTCACCATCGCCACGATCCTCGGCGCGTTATGGGCGGCGGAAGCCTGGGGCGGCTACTGGTCCTGGGATCCCAAGGAAACCTGGGCGCTGATCGTCTGGCTGAACTATGCCGCATGGCTGCACATGCGCCTGATGAAAGGCCTGCGCGGCCAGGTCGCGGCCTGGTGGGCGTTGATCGGCCTGCTGGTGACCACATTCGCATTTCTCGGCGTGAACATGTTCCTGTCCGGCCTGCATTCGTACGGAGAACTGTAATATGGCGCCGGTGTTGACCGTCGCGGCGACCCGCCGCCGTGCCGATGCAGGCCGGACGTTTTTGGGAAAACATACCATCCGGCGCGGCAACCGCAGCGCGTTCGTATCGGTATCGATGGCGCCGTTCGCTCCGGCCGGCTCCGGCAGCGTTGCGTGCGCGGTAGCTTAGAAACGGGCGAGTCGCCAATCTTGCAGCAGATGACCACATTCAATCCGCTTTCCGTGCGCAACTTCGTTGGGTACAGTCAGCTTCAGCGAAAAACGCGGGCGCGCTTCAGGGTCGCTACCGGTATTTTGCTGTCGCTGCTATTGCACGCCGCGTTATTGCTTTATGCGTTGATGGCGCCGCCGACGCAGCCGGTAGGCGCCGACTCGCCGGTATCGGCGCCGCTGATGGTGACGCTGCTGCCGAACAAACCCAAGCCGCCGTCCACCGTCGCGCCGTCGCCGACGCCGCCCGCGCCGAAGTCCTCGCCCACTATTCCCCGACCGCAACCGCGCGCCGCATCCAAACCGCGTAACGTGGCGAAACCGACGCCGCGACAGCCCGTCGCCAGGCCCGCCGCACCGCCGGTGCCCGAATCCGCCAATGCGATGCGGCCCCCGCCGGCTCCGGATATGAGCTCGATGCTGGACGCCGCCCGCGCCCGCAGGCAGGCCGACAACGCCGCCTCCACCGATGAAGCCTTGTCGCACGACAAGCGGGCGCCTTCCGGCAACGAAATCGCGCAGGCCAATATCGATTTCTCGTTGAATCGGCATAAAGGCGTCAGCGGCGTGTTCCAGATCATCAGTATCGGACCGCGCGTCGGACAGTTCCTGTTCGTCGGCTGGACCACCGATGCGAGCAATAGCACCCGCCAGACCATCTCCGTCGATGCCGGCATGGATGGCGACGTGCGCAAGGCGATGATCGACCGCATGATCGAGCTGATCCGTACCCACTACAAAGAGAATTTCAACTGGGATTCGCAGCGTTTGGGACGGGTGGTCGTGCTTTCGGCCCGCGACGCCGATCGGGCGGATTTGCGCCGTTTCATGATGAGCGAATTCTTCGACAAGGACGGCAATTGGCGTTGACGGCACTCGCTGAAAATTAGCGGAATGACACTGGCGGAGAGCCCTGCCAAATGTGCTAATCTGGTAACCGCACCGGTTATTTTTTGTCCGCTCCGGACATTCAGCGAGAACTGCCATGTTGATCAAACGCCCCCCCAACGTCAGCGACCATCCGCTTGCCTCTGAAATCACACCGCGCGAAGTGTTCGAATCTCGGCGCAGCTTTGTCAAGCAATTGGCGCTGGGCGCGGTGGCCGGCGGCGGCTTGCTGGAATTGGCTGCGCAACAGTCCTGGGCGCAGTCGGCCGACGCGCAGAAACTGGTCGCCAAGCCCAACCATGCATATGTGGTGATGGACAAGCAGACCTCGTTCAAGGACGCCTCCAGCTACAACAATTACTACGAATTCGGCACCGACAAGTCCGATCCCTCGCAAAACGCGGCTACGCTCAGGCCGCGGCCATGGAGCGTGGCGATCGAAGGCGAAGTCAAAAAGCCGATGACGCTGGACCTGGACGCGCTGATGAAAATCGCGCCCCTGGAAGAACGGATTTACCGGCTGCGCTGCGTCGAAGGCTGGTCGATGGTGATCCCATGGATCGGCTATTCGTTTGCGGAGTTGATCAAAAAGGTGGAGCCGACCCCCGGCGCCAAATTCGTCGAATTCGTGACCCTGGCCGATAAAGCGCAAATGCCGGGCTTGTCCGATCCGATCCTGCATTGGCCGTACACCGAGGGACTGCGCATGGATGAGGCGAGACATCCGCTGGCGCTGCTGACCTTCGGCATGTACGGAGAGGTATTGCCTAACCAGAACGGCGCGCCGGTGCGGATCGTGCTGCCATGGAAATACGGTTTCAAGTCGGCCAAATCCATCGTCAAGATCCGTTTCCTGAAAGAGCAGCCGAAAACCGCATGGGAAACCTATGCGCCGCAGGAATACGGCTTTTATTCAAACGTGAATCCGAACGTCGATCACCCGCGCTGGTCGCAGGCCACGGAGCGCCGCATCGGCGAAGACGGTTTTTTCACCCGGAAACGCAAAACCCTGATGTTCAACGGATATAACGACGTGGCGCCGCTATACGCGGGCATGGATCTGAAAAGATTTTTCTAACGAAGGATGGGCGTCCGTGGTGAATGTATTGCGCAATTTGAAACCCCAGCAGGTCAGCGCGATCAAAGGCGTGTTGTTTGTTCTGGCGCTGCTGCCGTTTGCGCGTCTGGTATTGTTCACCTTCACCGATCGCCTGGGCGCCAATCCCATCGAATTCATCACGCGCAACACCGGGGACTGGACGTTATATTTTCTGTGCATCACCCTGACGGTGACGCCGCTGAGCAGGCTGACCCGATCGACCTTCCTGGTCAGGATGCGTCGCATGTTCGGCCTGTTCGCGTTCTTTTACGTGTGCCTGCATTTCATGACTTTCATCTGGTTCGATCATTTTTTCGATCTCGCCGAGATGTGGAAAGACATCCTTAAACGGCCGTTCATCACGGTCGGATTCACCGCCTTCGTATTGCTGATTCCGCTGGCGCTCACCAGCACCAATAAAATGATCCGCAGGCTGGGCGGCAAACGCTGGCTGTGGCTGCACCGGCTGATCTATATCATCGTGCCGCTGGGAGTGCTGCATTTCTGGTGGATGAAGGCGGGCAAGAATCTGCTGGAGCAGCCGATCATTTTTTCTGCGATCGTCGCCGTATTGCTGCTGACGCGGCTGATTCCGCGGAAAACTCGCCGGCAGCGCAATGCGCCGCACGCCCCGGTGAAGCAGCCGGGCTGACACCGCGCCGCTGCCGATAACGCGGTCTGCAGGTACTTTCAGCGATGCTCTTCGCGCGGCTCGCGCGACAGCAATTGCTCGACCATTTCCTTGACCGGTAAATTATCGAACAGCGCGCCCGCCACCGCATCGACAATCGGCATATCCACGCCTTTTTCAAGCGCCAGTGCGCGTACCGCTTCGGCGCAGGGCACCCCTTCGGCGACGTGTCCCAGCTCGGCGACGATCGCCGGCAGCGCCTTGCCTTGCGCCAGCCCCAGGCCGACCTTCCGATTGCGCGACAGATCGCCGGTGCAGGTCAGGATCAAATCGCCGACGCCGGATAAGCCCATGAAGGTCTCGGCCCTTCCGCCCAGCGCCATGCCGAAGCGGGTAATCTCGGCCAGACCGCGGGTAATCAGCGCCGCGCGCGCGTTCAGGCCCAAAGCCAGTCCATCGGCCGCGCCGGCGGCGATGGCCAGAATGTTCTTGACCGCGCCGCCGACTTCGACGCCGATCAAATCGTCGCTGGAATAGATGCGCAGCTTATCGCCATGCAAGGCTTCGACGACGCGCTTGCACAGCGCGGCATCGGTGGAGGCGACGGTCAGCGCGCAAGGCAGGTCGCGCGCCACTTCCTGCGCAAACGACGGCCCCGACAGCGCGCCGACGGCAAGCGTGCCGCCCAGCACTTCCCGCACGATCTGGTGCGGCAGCAAATGGGTATCCCGTTCCAGCCCTTTGCAGAGCCAGACCAGATTCGGAATCGGGCGGCCGCGCAGTTGTTCGGCGATGGGGCGCAGACCCGATACCGACGATGCAACGATCAGCAGGGCATCGCGATCGGCCGCGTCGACATGCGCCAGCGCCGCGTCGAAATCGGCGCTGCATTTCAACGACGGCGGTAGCGGGAAACCGGGCAAATACAGACGATTTTCCCGTTCGTCCTGCATCTCGGCCAGCGCAATGCGGTTGCGGCCCCACAGCAGGACATCTTGCCGTTTGGCCAGCGTCATTGCGAGTGCGGTGCCCCACGCGCCGGCGCCCAGGATGGTGATTTTCATAGTGTGTTCGCCCGCTTCAACTGCCCCAGACTTCGGGAATCTTGATGTAGCCGCTTTGGCCGTCGCGATGTTTCACTTTCAGCCAGCCCGAGGAAGGGGGTTCCAGCGCTTCCAGCAGTACATTCTTGTCTGCGCTGAAGACCACGGGACTGGCCTCCTGCGCCGCGGCGTGAACCTTGGCGTTGCCGGCGGTAACGATGACGTTGTGCTTGGCGACCAGCATCTTGGATGCGATCCACGACAAGCTGCCGCCGGCGTCGCGTACTTTGCTCCAGTCGCCGTAGGTCAGCACGACTTCGACCGGCATGCCGCGCGGCGCGACAAAGACGCGGCGTCCTTTTTCGGTGGGAGCGTCGTACATGATGGCCGGCGCTGCGCCGACCGCTTTGTAATCGAGCGCATGCGCGTTGAAGCTGAGCGCGGCGCCAAGCAGCAACAATGCGGATGCCGCGAGGCGATGGGCCGGGCGTGCGGACTGTGCGGATTTCATGTGGGGGTCTCCTTCATTATGCGGACGAAAAAACGCGCGGATCGCGACGAAATGTGCGCCGGCGCATTTCTGTCCGAATGCCTGCGCGGCAGCATTCCGGATCGATATCGGACCGGGAGGCCGGCATCGATGGTACGGCGGCGTTTGACCTTTTTCGCTGTCGAAACGCCGCCGTACGTTTGCAAAAACGCCTAGTTAATGCTGTTCGACGCAGGCACCACGGTGGCGTCGGTTTTCTGCTCGGCCATGGCCTGCAGCCGCTGCTGATAGAACACTTCGAAATTGACTTCGGTCAGATGGATAGGCGGGAAGCCGGAACGGGTCAGCACGTCGGCGATGTTGGCGCGCAGGTAAGGGAACAGAATGTTGGGGCAGGCGATGCCCAGCAACGGATCGAATTGTTCGGCCGGGACATGGCGGATCTCGAAAATGCCGGCTTGCTTGCCCTCGACCAGAAACGCGACTTTATCGCCGACTTTGGCGGTCACGGTGACGGTCACCGTCGATTCGAAAATGCCGTCGGCCAGCGGCTCGGCGCCGACGTCCAGCGCCACTTCGATGTTCGGTGCGTCCTGCTCCAGGAAAATCGCCGGCGAGTTGGGCTGTTCGAGCGACAGATCTTTCAGATACACGCGCTGAATCTGGAATACGGGTTGTTGGGTTTCGTCAGCCATACGTGCTTTCGTTAAAGGGATGGGATATTGCTATTGGAGGAGAGGATCGAGCTTGCCGGCCTTGTCCAGGGCGCTCAGATCGTCGAAACCGCCGACATGGAAATCGTCGATGTAAATCTGCGGCACCGTGCGGCGCCCGGTCTTTTGCGTCATGACTTCACGCTGCGAGGGGTCGAGATCCACGCGGATCTTCTCGATATCGGTAATGCCTTTTTGCGCCAACAGCCGTTCGGCCATGATGCAATAGGGACAGGAACCCGTGCAATACATGACCAGCCGAACCATTACGCCACTCCTTTGACCGGGTCCGCTTTGACGCCTACCACGGGGAGGGACTGCTTTTTCCAGGCGGCCATGCCGCCGCTCAGGCCGTATACCTCGCCGAATCCGGCTTTGCCGAGTATGCCTGCGGCCTTGGCCGACTGCGTTCCATTCTGGCAAACGACCAGAATCTTGCGGTTTTTAAATTTATCCAGCTCGTCCCTGCGCTTGGCGAGTTCCTTGATGGGGATGTTTTTAGCTTCGCGGATATGACCTTCGGCGAATTGGGCCGCATCGCGGACGTCGACGATGATGGTTTTGTTCTGATTGATCAGTTGGGTGGCCTGCAACACGCCGAGCGAATTGCCGCGCTGCTGCAGCAAGGGAATCAGCAATGCGCCGCCGGACAAAACCGCCAGGCAGAAAAGAAAAATATTATCTATAAAGAATTTCACAGTGTTCCAATGGTTTTATGCAATCCGAGCATTATAAAATAGAAGCGGGACTGCTTTTGAGAGAGTATTGAAAAAGTTAAGCTGGCGGGAATGCGCTCGAATACCCTCTTTGAAGCCCTTTTTGCCGCGCTTTTGCCGGGTCGCCGGCCATATCGGCGCCGCCGTTCGGCGCGGTTTTGGATTAAGCTCTCGGCTTGGCACGCGATTTTTGCCTCGTCGCTCTCGATGTCGTCCAGTAATTGAAGCGCATTTCATGAGTATCGGATGGGAACGGTACTCATGAAATGCGCTGTGATTTTATGCGCACGGTGCGCGCATTCCGCATTCATGGCCCCCCGGTATCGATTCGACATATCGACATAATTTCTTACCCTTTCTTAACCTCACTTATATCCAATCATGTACAAAATCGTATTCATGCGTCATGGGGAATCCACCTGGAATCTGTCGAATCGCTTTACCGGCTGGGTCGATGTCGACCTGACCGAAAAAGGCGTGACCGAAGCCCGGCAGGCCGGAAAAATGCTGAAGGAAGCCGGATTTACCTTCGATATGGCATTTACCTCCGTGCTCAAGCGCGCCATCCGCACGCTGTGGGTTACTTTGGATGAAATGGACCTGATGTGGGTGCCGATTGTCGACGACTGGCGTCTGAACGAACGCCACTACGGCGCGCTGCAAGGCCTGAACAAGGCCGAAACGGCCGAGCAGTACGGCGAAGAGCAAGTGATGATCTGGCGCCGCAGCTACGATACTCCCCCCAATCCGCTGAAAATCGACGATCCGCGCACCTCTTTCGACGATCCGCGCTACGCCCATCTGAAGCGCGAGCAGATTCCGCTGACCGAGTGCCTGAAAGACACCGTGGAGCGCGTGATGCCGGCCTGGAACGACACGATCGCGCCTGCGATCCGCGCCGGCAGGCAGATCATTATTTCGGCGCACGGCAACAGCCTGCGCGCGCTGATCAAATCGCTGGACGGCATCAGCGACGAAGGCATCGTCGACGTGAACGTGCCGAACGGCCGGCCGCTGGTCTACGAACTGGACGCCGATCTGAAGCCGATCCGCAGCTACTATCTGGGCGATCAATCCGCGATCCAGGCGGCGATGGCGGCAGTCGCCAATCAGGGAAAAGCCAAATAAATATGCTTCGCAAGCGGCATTGGCAAGCCCTGCCGCAATCCCGATGCGCGCTGCGCGCGCGGTCGGCGTCGCTGACAGTCATGGCTGTGGCGGCCTGCGTCGCGGCGCTGGCCTTCAGCGCGCCGAGCGCCGCGCAACCGGTCACCGAGCGCAGCAAGCAAAAGCAGGCGGCCGAACGCCAGCGCGGAGAATTGCAGCAAAAGCTCGATCTGCTCAAACGCGACATAGATCGAACCGAAGCGGCCAAGGGCAGCGCCGCCGACGCGCTGGCGGAATCCGAAAGTGCGATTTCGAAGGCCAATCGTTCGTTGCGCGATCTGAGCGACGAGCAGAAACAGGCCGAAGGCAAGCTGGCGCAACTGGTGCGGCAGCAGGGGGAATTAAGCCGCGTGGTCGACGCCCAGCAGGCGCAGCTGTCGAAATTGATGCGCCAACAGTACGTGGCGGGCAATGAAGACCGCATCAAGCTGCTGCTGTCCGGCGACAATCCGAACCGCATCAATCGCGAATTGCAGTACATGGGCTATGTGTCGCAGGCCCAGGCCAAGCTGATCGAGACCTTGCGCATTAATTTGCAGGCGGTCCGGGATAACAAGGCCAAGACCCAGAACACCAAGTTCGAGCTGGAGGAAATCGCCGGCGAACAGCGCGAACAGAAAACGGTGCTGGAACAGGAGAAAGCCAAACGCACGGCTTTGCTGGCCCAATTGTCGTTAAAGCTGTCGTCGCAGCGCAAGGAGGCGGGCACCATACAGCGCAACGAGCAGCAACTGTCGACGCTGGTCGACAAGCTGGCGGCGTTGATCGAGGAGCAGAAAAAGGCGGAAGCCGCGGCCCGCGAGAAAGCCAGGGAGGCCAGGGAAAAACGTCAGCAAGAGCGATTGGCCAGAGCGCAGGCCAAGGCCGCCGAACGCGAGCGCGCCGCGGCGCTGGCGAAAGCCCATTCCGCGCCATCCCCGTCGGCCTCCGCCGCGCCGTCGCCTTCATCGGCGCCGTCGGCGGCCGACGCGATCGACGACGACGAACCGCCGTCGCAAGCTGCCGAAAGCAACGACGCGATACCGATGGCCGACGACGATTTCGGTCAGCCTTTCGTCGCTCTGCGCGGTAAATTGCGGCTGCCGGTGCGCGGCGATCTGGTCGGAAAATTCGGCGCCAGGCGCGGCGACGGAGGGGCGTGGAAAGGCTGGTTCATCCGCGCCGCGGAAGGCAGCGAGGTCAAGGCGGTGGCGGCGGGCCGGGTGGTGTATGCGGATTGGCTGCGCGGTTTCGGCAATCTGATCATCATCGATCACGGCAAGCGGTACATGACCATTTACGGTAATAATCAAGCAGTCCTGAAACGCCCCGGCGATCTGGTCAAAGCCGGCGAGGTCATTGCCGCCGCAGGTAATAGCGGCGGCAATGAACAATCAGGTTTATACTTCGAAATGCGGCATGAAGGCCGCGCGTTCGACCCACTCGGATGGGTAACTACTAGGTGAAAAATGGGCAGCAAAATCAAGAACTTCAGTTTGATCGCTTTGGGCGTGATCGCCGGCGTCGGCGTATCGATGCAGTTTGACGCAATTGCGCAGAAAACCGTACCGGCCGCTCCATTGCCGCTGGAACAACTCAGACAGTTATCGGATGTATTCGGATTGATCAAATCCGATTACGTTGAGCCGATCGACGACAAAAAGCTGCTCACCGAAGCCATTTCAGGCATGGTCGCTTCGCTGGATCCGCATTCCGCGTATCTCGACAAGAAGGCCTATAAAGAGTTGCGCGAAGGCACGGCAGGCAAATTCGTCGGTCTCGGCATCGAAGTGGGCATGGAAGACGGTTACGTCAAAATCATCTCGCCGATCGAGGATTCGCCCGCCTATCGCGCCGGCCTGAAAGCCGGCGATTTGATTACCCGCCTCGACACCACGCCGGTCAAGGGCATGTCGCTGGACGACGCCGTCAAGAAGATGCGCGGCGAACCGAACACCAAGATCACGCTGACCATCGCCCGCAAGGACGAAGACAAGCCGCTGGTTGTGACCATCATGCGTCAGGAAATCCGCGTGCAGAGCGTCAAATCCAAGGTGATCGAACCCGGTTACGCCTGGTTGCGCGTTACCCAGTTCCAGGAGCGCACGGTGGACGATCTGGCCACCAAGATCGCCGCGATCTATGCGCAGGAGCCTAATCTGAAGGGACTGGTTTTCGATTTGCGCAACGATCCGGGCGGCGTGCTGCCGGGCGCCATCGGCGTAGCGGCGGCCTTCCTGCCGGACGGTTCGCCGGTCGTGTCGACCAACGGCCAGTTGCCGACCTCCAAGGCGACGTTCTACGCCAAACGCGAATATTACGCCAACAGCCCTAGCGACGACCCATTGTCGAAATTGCCGGAAGCCATCAAGAAGGTGCCGATGGTGGTCCTGGTCAACGCCGGTTCCGCATCGGCTTCGGAGATCGTGGCCGGCGCATTGCAGGATTACAAGCGCGCAGTAGTGATGGGCACGCAATCGTTCGGCAAGGGTTCGGTGCAGTCGGTCATTTCCTTGCCGCCGGACAAGCAAACCGCGGTCAAAATAACCACCGCCCGGTATTACACGCCGAATGGCCGCTCGATTCAGGCCAAGGGTATCGTGCCGGACGTCATGGTGGATGAATATCCGGATGGCGACGGCCTGAACGGTTTCCGTTTGCGCGAAGCCGATCTGACCAAGCATCTGACCAACGACAAGGATAAGGACGCCAATACTGTCAAGCCGATTACTCCCGACCTGGAAGAAGAGCAGCGCCAGGCCGCCATCGAAAAGAAACGCAAACCGATGGAATTCGGCAGCGCCGACGACTTCCAGCTGGCGCAGGCGATCAATCAACTGAAGGGATTGCCTGTCAAGGTTTCTCAGGTCAAGCCTGAAGTGCGCTCCGAAAACGAGACGGACGACAAGCCGATCAAGGAACAAAAGCAGGACGAGAAGAAGATCGATAAACTGAAAGAAGACAAGAAATAAGCGTTTTGAATAGGTGCGAGGAGGCGGCCGGCTTAGCGGCGGTCTCCTCGGCAACGGCCTGGCAGCAGGCCCTGGAGGGCCGCAACGTTGCGGCCTTTTTTTCGACCGCGGAACGTCACTGCACGGAACGTCCATGAACGATAATCAGCTGCTGCGCTATTCGCGCCACATTCTGCTCGAAGAAATCGATATTGAAGGCCAGCAACGGCTGCTGGACGCCAATGCGCTGATCATTGGCGCCGGCGGCCTGGGTTCGCCCGCGGCGCTCTATTTGGCCGCCGCGGGCGTCGGCACCATTACGCTGGTGGACGACGATCGCGTCGATCTGACCAATTTGCAGCGCCAGATTCTGCACACCACCGACCGCGTCGGCATGCAAAAGGTCGAATCGGGGCGCAAGGCCTTGCTGCAAATCAACGCCGACGTCAACGTCGTCGCCATTGCCGAGCGCGTGGCCGGCGCCGCGCTGGAGCAACTGGTCGGCGGCGCTTCGGTGGTGCTCGACTGCAGCGATAACTTCGCCACCCGGCACGCGGTCAACCGCGCTTGCGTCATGCACAAAGTGCCGTTGGTATCCGGGGCGGCCATCCGCTTTGACGGGCAAATCAGCGTATTCGACCCGCGCGATGCGGCGTCGCCCTGTTATGCCTGTCTGTTTGCGCCGGATCAACAGTTCGAGGAGATCCGCTGCGCCGAAATGGGTGTTTTCGCCCCCCTGGTGGGCATTATCGGGGCCATGCAGGCGGCCGAAGCCCTGAAATTGATTGCCGGCATCGGTGTGTCGCTGGCCGGGCAATTGCTGATGCTGGATGCCCGGACCATGGCCTGGAACGGTATCCGGGTGCCGCGCAACGCGGACTGCCAAGTGTGCGGCGGCCGGCATGGCGCCGACCGGACGGGTCGGCCATCGCGGGGTCAGGAATAGCGGGAAGGGTTTGACAAATGGTATACACTATCTAATCGTCCAACAGCGTATTAATTAAGCATTGGTATTGCAAAAGTGGCAGCATTTTTGCACATACAAGCATCAATGTCTGGTATAAACTGGGTCAGTTTTGCGTAATAGATGACGAGTCAGGCATTGTTGAGAGGCATGATCATGACTGCAAACGTGAAAAACCCCGCCAATGCAGCGGGCAGGACGACAGCGAAAACGGACTCCGTCGCGCCGGTCGTCAAATCAGTCGCCGGTTCGGTGCGAGCCAGCCGGGCGAGTGATGTAGAATCGTTGCCCGCGGCAACAGCAAAAACCGGTTCCGTCAAGAAGACCGGTCAGGCAGATGCAGGGGTCAAGGGCGCCAAAGTGACCGAACCCAGTCAGCGTGTTCCGCAGGCGACTGTCGTTTCGGATAAATTTGAAAAACCTGTGGTATCGAAAGTAAGCGAAGTGGCAACTAAAAATTCTCCCAATATCGCGGATGCGAAAACCGGCGACGGTTTGCTGACCGAAGCGCAAGTTCTGAAGATGAGCGACAAGGACTACATGAACGAAGCGCAACTCGCTTTCTTCAAGGCCCGTCTGCAACAACTCGAAAGAGAACTGGTCAAGAACGCCGGTGAAACCACTGAACATCTGCGCGAAACCGTGCTGGTGCCGGATCCTGCCGACCGTGCGACGATCGAAGAGGAACATGCGCTCGAGTTGCGTACCCGCGACCGCGAGCGCAAGTTGCTGAAGAAGGTCCAGCAATCGATCGCCAGCATCGACACCGGCGAATACGGCTGGTGCGAAGAGACCGGCGAGCCGATCGGCGTGCCGCGTTTGCTGGCCAGGCCGACCGCGACCTTGTCGCTGGAAGCGCAGCAACGCCGCGAGCTGAAGCAAAAGCTGTACGGCGACTGATTTCGGTTCGATCACCAGCGGCTTGTAAGCAATGCTCTACAGGCCCCAAGCGGCAGCGTGCGAAACGCTGCCGCCTGTTTTTGCGCCCTTCTCTTTTCTACAGCGCGATCCGCCCCGTCAATAGATCGGCAATCTGATCGTATGCTTCACTTCTTCCATCACCGCATAGGTATGCGTTTCCCGCACCCCTTTCATTTGCAATAGCGACTTGCCGAGAAATTCGCGGTAGGCGTTCATGTCTCTCACGCGGGCCTTGATCAGATAATCGAAGCCGCCGGCCACCATATGGCATTCGACGATTTCGCGAATGTTCTGCACGCTTTTCTTGAATTCCTCGAAGACCTCGGGCGACGTGCGATCCAGCACCACCTCGATAAATACGAGCAGGGACACATCCAGCATGCGCGGATCGAGCTGCGCCGCGAAACCGACGATGTAACCCGCCTCCTGTAATTTACGCACCCGTTCCAGACATGCGGCGGCCGACAAATTGACCTTTGCCGATAAATCGACGTTGCTGATGCGGCCGTCATTTTGCAATTCGTTAAGAATCTTCTTATTTATCTTATCGAGCATTTCGCATGTGAAGAATTTAAGAGGGTGAAACGACATATTGCCGAAGATTGTTCCGGATTTGATCGTGATTTGCGGGACTCATATCTACGGACAAGAAATAAAATTATCGCTCATTAAAACGTCTGCAAGCGTATTAATCAAGCGGCTTGCGCGGGATGCGCCGACGTCTTTTTATCTTGTTTGGATGATGACGCTCTGCGCCGGCTTCGACTATTGTTCTTTGGAGAAGAGATAAATGAGGATAAGCAAAAAGAATGTCCTGATGTTGACGAGTTCCACCCTGGCATTTGTCGCCGCGATGGCGATTCCCCGCCCTGCGGCGGCCGATCAGATCATAAAAATCGGCTTCAGCGCGCCGTTGACCGGACCGCAGGCATCGTCAGGGCAAGACAATCTGGGCGGCATGAAAATGGCGATCGACCGCCTGAATGCGGAAGGGATCAGGATAGGCGGGCAGAAGGTCGAGTTCCGAGCGGTGATCGAAGACGATCAGGGCGATCCGCGCGCCGGCATGAGCGCCGTGCAGAAGCTGATCGATACGCCGGTCGATGCGGTCATCGGACCTTATAACTCCGGCGTCGTGATACCGACTTCGCGTCTGCTCAACGACGCCGGCATCGTCACCCTGACGGTCGCCTCCAATCCCAAAATTACCGAACAAGGCTACGACTCTCTGTTTCGCGTTGCGCCCAGCGACAGCCAGCTCGGCGGAAAAATGGCGGTCTACGCCGCCAGGGAGTTGAAGGTCAAGCGCGTTGCCGTGGTCGACGATCGCACTGCGTACGGCCAGGGTCTCGCCAAGGAATTCGCGAAAATCGCGAAGGCCAACGGCATGCAGATCGTGGGCATGGAATACACCAACGACAAGGCGACCGATTTCAATGCGATCCTGACCGCGATCAAGGGCAAACGTCCGGACGCAATCTTCTACGGCGGCTATGCGCCGCAGGGCGGTCCGATGCGGCGTCAGATGCGGCAATTGGGCATGGACGCCTTGCTGCTGGGCGGCGAGAGCATCTGTTCGCCGGAAATGGGACGCCTGGGCGGGCCTGCCGTCGATGACAAAGTGTACTGCGCGCGGAGCGGCGGCATGCTGAACAGGAGCGACGATGCGAAAAACTTTGCCGCCGATTATCAAAAGCAGTTTCAGCGTTCGCCGGAAGTATTCGCGGCCGCATATTACGATGCAATGATGCTGCTGGCGCACGCGATGCAGGCGGCGGGCGTGAGCAAAGGCGAAAAACTGCGGGCTGAAATGAAAAAAATCAATTACAACGGCGTCGCCGGCAGCTACGCGTTCGATGCCAAGCACGATTTAAAAGAATCGCCGGTCACCATTTTTCAATTCAAGGCCGGCTTGCCAGCGCCGATCGGCAGCTATTAATCGCATGCGATAAGGAGGAAACCGCGGCGGCGGCGATCGCTTCGGATCGCCGTTCGCCCGCTGTTTTTCGGCATCTTCCATTTCCACCCCATAACTTGTCATTTAAAGTTTTAAGTATTTTGTTATTTCTCGTTGCCGCTTTCAATATGCCGATCCGCTGCTTGATCCGTGCCGGATCCGCTCGTTTTTTTTGTTACATTACGGCATATGAAATTATCCGATTCCACTCCACCCCCGCAGGCGCTGCCTGAGGCGCCGCTGATGCGCACAGCCTTTACAACAGGCGGCCGATGGCCGTGATTTTCGCCGGACAGCCGGACGCTCCCGAATCTGCCGCGCCGCCAGCAGGCTGCCGTATTGGTGCATATCGCCCGGATATGGCCGGGCCGGCCTGTTTTATCGCATGCAAGGGAAGGCGAATGTTGTAAAAAATTTAATTGGAATGCGCAAGGCAGCATATATTGAGGCGCATGGACGGTTCATTTGTTGCTTGATATGCGGCGGCGTGATCGATGCATACGATGCCCGGGCATCAATTTTGCAATGGGCAACTGAATTGTGCGGTAGCGGGTCAGAATCGAGACACGGATGTCGGACAAAAAAAAGCGAATGCAAACTGACGTTATAGCGATGTCATAGCCACGCCATACCAAGGGTATAGCTTCAAACAGGGAGACACGATGGACATATTTTTCCAGCAGATCATCAACGGGCTGGTGCTTGGCAGCATGTATGCACTGATTGCGTTGGGGTACACGATGGTGTACGGGGTATTGAACCTGATCAATTTCGCGCACGGCGATGTGCTGATGATCGGGGCGATGGCCGGCCTGACGATCCTGAAGATGGTGCAAAGTGTCGCGCCGGGGCTGCCCGGCATCGTGAAACTGGCGATCGCCATCGTCGGCGCGATTCCGGTATGCATCATCATCAGCCTGATCATCGAACGGGTCGCCTACCGGCCGCTGCGTAACGCGCCGCGCCTGGCGCCGCTGATCACCGCCATCGGCGTGTCGATCCTGCTGCAAACCCTGGCGATGATGATCTGGGGCCGCAGCCCGGTGCCGTTTCCGCAAGTCATGCCATCGGAGCCGCTGAACATCTTCGGCGCGCTGATATCGCCGACGCAGGTCATGCTGCTGATCCTGGCGCTGGCGGCGATGGGCGCGCTGGTGTTCATGGTTGAAAAGACCCGCATGGGACGGGCGATGCGCGCCACCGCCGAAAATCCCCGGGTCGCCGGTCTGATGGGCGTCGACTCCAACCGCGTCATCGTGCTGACTTTCGTGATCGGCGCGACGCTGGCGGCGATCGCCGGCGTGATGTGGGCCGCCAATTACTCCACCGCGCAATTCGCGATGGGTTTCGTGCCCGGTCTGAAAGCGTTCTGCGCCGCGGTGCTGGGCGGCATCGGCAATATTTACGGCGCGATGCTGGGCGGCATTCTGCTAGGCCTGATTGAAAGCCTGGGCGCGGGTTATATCGGTGACCTGACCGGCAATTTTCTCGGCAGCAACTATCAGGACATCTTTGCTTTCGTCGTGTTAATCATTGTGCTCACATTGCGTCCGTCCGGCATCATGGGCGAACGTGTGGCCGACCGCGCTTAAGGGAGCCCTCATGGTACAAACCGACTCTTTCCGTCACAGCAAGCGCCGTCCGCGCAACACCACCGGCAGCCTGCTTCTGTTGCTGGCGATCCTGATGGTCTTTCCATTCATCGCCAGCCAGTTTGGCAATTCGTGGGTGCGCATCATGGACGTCGCGCTGCTGTACATCATGCTGGCGCTGGGTTTGAATGTGGTGGTCGGCTTTGCCGGCCTGCTCGATCTGGGCTATATCGCCTTTTATGCGATCGGCGCGTACACCGCCGGTTTGCTGGCGTCGCCGCAATTCGGCGCGGTGCTGCAATCGTTCGTCGACACGTATCCCGATCTGGGCAATTTCCTCGTGTCGGTGTTCGGTCCCAATATCCTGGCCAACGGCATCCATCTGTCGATCTGGCTGATCGTGCCGCTGTCGGCGCTGATCGCGGCGTTCTTCGGCGCGCTGCTGGGGGCGCCGACGTTGAAGCTGCGCGGCGATTACCTGGCGATCGTGACCTTGGGCTTCGGCGAAATCATCCGCATTTTCATGAACAACCTGAACGCGCCGGTCAATATCACCAACGGTCCGCAAGGCATCAATCTGATCGATCCGGTGCGGATCTTCGGCGTCACGCTGGCCGGCGAGCCCGGTTCCGGTTCCATGGTCAGGATATTCGGTTTCGAAATGCCGTCGGTCAATGCCTATTATTTTCTGTTCCTGCTGCTGTGCATGGCGATCATTTTCATCTCGATACGACTGCAGCATTCCCGTCTCGGCCGCGCGTGGGTCGCGATTCGCGAGGACGAAATCGCGGCCAAGGCGATGGGCATCAACACCCGCAACATGAAGCTGTTGTCGTTTGCAATGGGAGCGTCGTTCGGCGGTATCGCCGGCGCCATGTTCGCGGCGTTCCAGGGCTTCGTCTCGCCGGAGTCGTTTTCGCTGACCGAATCGATCGCGGTGCTGGCGATGGTGGTGCTCGGCGGCATCGGCCATATCCCCGGCGTGGTGCTGGGCGGCGTGATTCTGGCGGCTTTGCCGGAAATATTGCGTCATGTGGTCGAACCGTTGCAGCAAAGCCTGTTCGGCAGTGTGCTGATCGACGCGGAAGTGCTGCGTCAACTGCTGTACGGGCTGGCGATGGTGGTAATCATGCTGAATCGCCCATCCGGCCTGTGGCCCGCCCCGCGGCACGAGGACCGGCCGGACTTCAATAAAGAAAGCAGCGGCGGCGCCGGCGGCGGCCTCTCGGCCGATCATCTGGCGCAGCCGGCGGCCGGCGTCGTTGCGGCGAAGGAGGCATGATGCCGGCATCCAAGCAAACAGCCATGCAAGGCGACGCGCAGCGCGCGCCGTCGGTGATCCTCGATATCACCAACGTCAGCAAGCGTTTCGGCGGTCTGCAGGCGCTCTCCGAGGTCAGCCTGCAAATCCGGCAAGGCCAGATTTACGGCCTGATCGGCCCCAACGGCGCGGGCAAAACCACTTTTTTCAATGTGATTACGGGGCTGTATCAGCCCGACACCGGCAGTTTTCAACTGGCCGGCAAAAGCTACTCGCCGTCGGCGCCGCACGCCGTCGCCAAGGCGGGCATCGCGCGCACGTTCCAGAACATCCGCCTGTTCGGCGAAATGAGCGTGCTGGAAAACGTCATGGTCGGTTGCCATGTGCGCACGCACCAGACGCTGATCGGCGCGGTATTGCGGCACAAGGCAGCGCGCGTCGAAGAGCAGTCGATCCGCGAGCGTTCGCTGGCATTGCTGCACTTCGTCGGCATCGCCGGCTTTGCCGAGCGTACCGCGCGGCATCTCTCATACGGCGATCAGCGCCGTCTGGAAATCGCCCGCGCGCTGGCGACCGAACCGAAACTGCTGGCGTTGGACGAGCCCGCCGCCGGCATGAATGCGACGGAAAAATTGGCGCTGCGGGAATTGCTGGTCAAGATCCGCGACAGCGGCAAAACCATCCTGTTGATCGAACACGACGTGAAACTGATGTTGGGTTTGTGCGACCGCATCACGGTGCTCGATTACGGCAAACCGATTGCCGAAGGCACACCGGCCGAAATCAAGCGTAATCCGGCCGTGATCGAGGCTTATCTGGGCGCGGCTGCTTAGGAAATCATCAGACATGAAAAAAAATATTCTCAGCATTCGCGATCTGAAGGTGGCTTACGGCGGCATCCAGGCGGTCAAAGGGATTGCGCTGGAAGTCAACGACGGCGAACTGGTGACCCTGATCGGGGCCAACGGCGCCGGTAAAACCACCACCCTGAAAGCGATCACCGGCACGCTGCCGGAGTGCCGCGTCGAAGGGCGCATCGATTATCTTGGGCAAACCCTGCAAGGGCGCAAGGCCTTTCAACTGGTGCAGGACAAACTGGCGATGGTGCCGGAAGGGCGCGGCGTATTTACCCGCATGAGCATCCATGAAAATCTGTTGATGGGCGCCTACACCGGCAAGGACAAGGCGCAGATCGATGCCGATATCGAACGCTGGTACGGCGTATTTCCGCGCCTGAAAGAGCGCTCGGCGCAAATGGCGGGCACCCTGTCGGGCGGCGAGCAGCAAATGCTGGCCATGGCGCGCGCGCTGATGTGCCATCCCACGCTGCTGTTGCTGGACGAACCGTCAATGGGCCTGTCGCCCCTCATGGTCGAGAAAATCTTCGAGGTTATCCGCAGTGTGTCGGCGCAGGGCATCACCATCCTGCTGGTCGAACAAAACGCCAAACTGGCGCTGCAAGCCGCGGACCGCGCGTACGTGATGGAATCCGGCGAAATCACGATGGACGGCGTCGCCAGCCGGATGCTGGACAATCCCAAGATCAAGGAAGCTTATCTGGGCGAAGGGTAAGAGCGGCCGCCGCGTATTTCCACGCGTCTCCACGATCGATCGGCAGAACCGCCAAGTTTCTGCCGGTTTTCCCCCGCGTCTTCCTTCTGTGAACTATCGCTGCTTGCCGGCAATCTAGTGAATTGTAAAGAGTTGGTAACTTGTAGTCGATTTGGCAACAAGCAGACGCTTGCAATTTCGAACAGACGGCCCCAACTTCGATTGGCGAGGCATTTCAGGCCGGCATGCAATATTCATAGTAGAGGCACACATGGAACAATTTCACGGAACCACCATCCTTTCCGTCCGCCGCGGGAGTAACGTCGCGCTGGGCGGAGACGGGCAGGTCACGCACGGCAACGTCGTCATGAAGGGCACTGCCCGCAAAGTCAGAAAGTTGTATAACGGCAAGGTTTTGGTGGGTTTCGCCGGCGGCACCGCCGATGCATTCACCTTGCTGGATCTATTCGAATCCAAGCTGGAAAAACATCAGGGCAATTTGATGCGCGCCTCGGTCGAACTGGCCAAGGAATGGCGCACCGACCGCATGCTGCGCCGGCTGGAAGCCATGCTGCTGACCGCGGATCGCGAAACGACCTTGGTGATCACCGGCAACGGCGACGTGCTGGAGCCTACGGACGGTATCGGGGCGATCGGCTCCGGCGGCAGTTTCGCGCAATCCGCCGCGAAAGCATTGTACGAAAATACCGAATTAACGCCGGCCGAGGTGGTCAAAAAATCGTTGGTGATCGCAGGCGACCTTTGCATCTACACCAACCAGTCGCACATCATTGAAACGCTCGATTGACGCCGATTTCCGCATCAGCCGCACACTTGCGCCTGTGCCTCGGATTGGCCTGAATCGATTTCAGGCTTGGTCATCCCTTATTTAAAGATATTTCCCATGAACATGACGCCCAAAGAGATCGTCTCCGAACTTGATAAACATGTGGTCGGCCAGTCGCGCGCGAAACGCGCGGTCGCCATTGCCTTGCGCAACCGTTGGCGCCGGCAGCAGATCGAGGAGCCGTTGCGGCACGAAATCACGCCCAAGAATATTCTGATGATCGGACCTACCGGCGTCGGCAAGACCGAAATCGCCCGCCGGCTGGCGAGATTGGCCGGCGCGCCGTTCATCAAGATCGAAGCGACCAAGTTTACCGAAGTCGGTTACGTCGGCCGCGATGTCGACACGATTATTCGCGACCTGATCGATATCGGCATCAAGCAAACGCGCGAAGCGGAAGTGCGCAAAGTGCGCGCCCGCGCGGAAGACGCGGCCGAAGACCGCGTGATCGATATTCTGGTGCCGCCCGCGCGCGACTTCGGATTTCATCCCGACACGGAGAGCAAAACCGAAGGGGACAAGGGGGGCGTCACGCGTCAGACTTTCCGCAAGCGTTTGCGCGAAGGCGCATTGGACGATAAGGTAATCGAGGTCGAATTGAACGACGCCGGTCCGCAAATGGAAATCATGGCGCCGCCGGGCATGGAAGAAATGACCGAGCAAATCAAATCGATGTTCTCTGGAGTCGGCGGCAATCGCAAGAAGATGCGCAAGATCAAGATCAGCGAAGCGATGAAAATCCTGATCGAGGAAGAAGCCGGCAAGTTGATCAACGAGGAAGAGCTGAAGCAAAAAGCGATTCTCAACGTTGAGCAAAACGGCATCGTTTTCCTGGATGAAATCGACAAGATCGCGACCCGTTCGCAAAATGGCGGCGCCGACGTATCGCGCGCCGGCGTGCAGCGCGATCTGTTGCCGCTGGTAGAAGGCACGACGGTCAACACCAAATACGGCATGATCAAGACCGATCACATTCTGTTCATCGCATCGGGCGCATTCCATTTGGCCAAGCCGTCGGATCTGATTCCGGAATTGCAAGGGCGTTTCCCGATTCGGGTCGAACTGGATTCCTTGTCGATCGCCGATTTCGAACGCATTCTGACCGGCACCGACGCCTGCCTGACCAAGCAGTACGAGGCGCTCCTTAAAACCGAAAGCGTCGAGATCGAATTCGCACAGGGCGGCATTCAGCGGCTTGCCGAAATCGCGTTTTCGGTCAACGAGAAAACGGAAAACATCGGCGCGCGCCGTTTATATACGGTGATGGAAAAGCTGTTGGAAGAGATTTCGTTCACGGCCGGCGACAACAACAATGAGAAATTATTGATCGATGCCGCGTATGTGGATCAGCGTCTGGGCGAGCTGGCGGTGAATGAAGATTTGTCGCGCTATGTGTTGTAACGCCGACGCGGATGGCGTGTTTCGCATTGGCGATGCAGCTTGCTAGCGGGCGATGATGATGCTGTCGCTGTCGTCGCCCGCTTCCGGTCCCGCGGGGCCGTATGAAAATACCTGATAAGTCTGCTCCGATTCGTTGATCCGGTATTGATACGAATGGCCCCAGGGATCGCGTGGCAGCCGGTCGATATAACCGCCGGTTTTCCAGCCGGGAGTGGCCGGCCCCCGTGTCGGTTTCAGAATCAGCGCCAACAGTCCTTGCTCCGCGCTCGGATACATTCGATTGTCTTTCCGATATAGCTGCAGGCCTTCGACGATGCGCGCCATGTCCCGTTGGGCGACGCCTGTTGCAGTATTTTGGCGTATCGACATCATCGCTGTCAGCTTCGGCAGCAAGAAAGCGGAAACCGCAATCAGCAAGCCCAGAAGAATGATTTTGTAACGCGGATAGCGATGGAGCCGACCGAGCAGCCCGGAGTGAAGGCTGAAACGCATGTCAGCAATATCCATAGCTATGGACGGCTGCTTCGGCCAAGCCGCCGTCTTGCTCCCATCGACGAAGAAAATCCCCCGATTGCGCGATGCGCATTGCACGCCGTTTTAAATAATTCTGTGCCTGCGGATGGCTATGATGGCGGTCGATGAAACGCATATTGAAAAAATACCGGTTTGGCATGGTCCAGCGCTAAGGTGAGCGAGACGACTCGCGAAAGCGGTGAGTATAAAGCCAATTGTTCCGTGAACGATGAAAAAACGGCAAACGAGGTCGGGAACGGAAGTTGTTTTTCTGATAATGGATTGACGACTTGTCCTGAAAGGCTATCGCATGAGCGGCTTCTCAAAACTTCGACTTTTTCAGTATGCCTTTCAGCGGAGCTCGGATGGGCTGAAGCGGCTCGCAATATCGAACGGGATCGTCTCCTTTATTTTTCAGATGGTCGATGAGCCAGTTCGGGATAAGGGCACGATCGGTATCGGAGCCGCTCGATAAGTGTTCCGATGTCGAACCGGAGTCGGATTCGGTACCGATGGACTCTTCGCTGCCATAGCCGTGTTTTTGCTGTGGGCGCAAATCATAGGTAAATTTCTCGCGCGTCCAGGTCTTGCGCTGGACTTTTACCGGCGTCGCGCCGTCTTTGTCGGAGAAGCTCCGATCGGCCGGCGTCGACGACGCTGCGGGCTTCGGCTTGGCCGTGGCAGCCCCTTTTGATTCGAAATTGTCGAGCAGGTTGCGCGCGCGAATATGTTCGTCGCGGGCCTGACGCCGGATCGTCCTTGCCGCCTGCGAGAGATCGGTAGGGCTCAGTTTTTCAAATTTTTCATGGATGGCGTTAATCCGTGTCCACGCGCGGATCAGAGACCCGCGTTGCTGCGTCGTCAGCACGTCGAATCGTTGATCGAGGCAATGCGCCGTATCGGCTCTGGTAATCAGCAAGGTTCTTCTCATGTCGGTTTTTTCAGCGATGGGCGTGCTCCATAGTTTTCGTTCGCGGACGGCTTCCTGCTGTTGCCGGCGGTGAATCAATTCGGGAGCCGAATCGCAACGCGATGTCGCGATCGATGGACGAGGGGAGGCGGAGCGAGACGCGCTGGGAGAAGAGCGCGGGGAGGCCGGCGGCGACCGCAACGAGTCGAAGAAAGCGCGGTCGACCGGCGACAGCCTTTCCTGCGACACGGATGTGGTGCGCCGCGCAAACATTGGTGTTGTCGCTGATGGCGGTTGCGCCGCATCGGTGCGAACCAGGCGCCCGGCGCCGTCGGCCTCAAAGGCGTGGCGCCTTGAAAGCGGTCGGATGTTTTTCAGGCTGTTTAGCAATGCGTTTATGCGGGATTGCGATTTTTCGCAGGCCAGAAGCAGGCCGACCGGCAGATTTTTCTCCTGTCCGCGTGTTTTCAGTGCTTCGATGATGTTGCCGGCCGATATCCTCGCCTTGCGGATATCGCCGGGCAAAGCCATCAGCTCGTCGGTGCTGAGCCGGGAGGCGTGGTGCTGAACGCGCTGGGCCGATGCGTAATCGCCGAGGTTTTTATTGTCGTAACGTTCCAGCCGTTGCGCCAGTTCTTCGAATTCGGCGATTTTTCCCGTCGCCGTTGCCGCTCGCGTCTTCGCCGGCGTCCATCGCATGCGCGGCTTGGTGTTCGCTGCGGCGACTTGCGACGGCGCCTTGGAACGGGGCGTTGGGTAAACGGATGAACTTGGCAAACCGGCGGCGCACAGCATGATCTGATTCCTCGCGGAAAGGCCTCGGCGGGATGCGGGACAGGCCTCAAGATGCGGACATGCTAATGCGTTTCAGCAATTTGCCATATGACAAGGAATCCGCAAATGTGCCAGGAAATATCTTACGCAAACCCCATTTCCCGCATCGTCATGCCGACCGCGGGCCGGGCTTTGCCGTCTCGACGTGCGGCGTTTATCTGGCGCTTAGCGTCACCGTCACGCCACCCTGTTCGCTGACGATGGCGGACAACACCGCGAACAGTTCCGATCCGTCGCGCGTGTCGCGCCATATCCGGCCGTCGTACTTATAGTGAAAACCGCCGGATTTCGCCGCCACCCAGATTTCCTGCATCGGCGCCTGGCTGTTGATGATGATCTTGGATTTGCTGTCTATGCACTCGATTTGCAGCACATTGCCGCTACGGGTGCATTCGACATCGAGATCGCCGGTTTCCGCTTCGGTTTCAAGCGAACTTTCTATGCTGTCCAGCGCCTGTTCGGCCAGGTCCAGGAATTCCGATTCCGTCATGCTACACTCCAAGACATTGATGTAAACCGTGATTCTAATCGTGAAGCCTCTATTTTTCTTGCAGCGTCCCATTCTTATTTGCAGCGCCTTTATGCTGGCCGGCATATTGAGCGGCTGCGGGCAGATCGGCCCGCTGTACATGCCGCGCGTGCCGCCCGACCCCGACGCCCCTGCCCGCACCACGCCTGCGCAGCAACCGCAGCCGCAAATGTCGACGCCGCAGCCGCAGCCGCAACCGCAGCCGCAAATGTCGACGCCGGCGGCGACTCCGAACATGAGTCCGGTTCCCCAGAACGGTATGCCGGATCCCGCCAAATAATTCATTCCTTTATTTCATTCCTCTGACGATGTCGCAATTTTCCTACCGCGAAGGCGTGCTGCACGCTGAACAAGTAGCGCTTTCCGCGCTCGCCGCTCAATACGGCACCCCTTTGTACGTCTATTCGAAGCAGGCATTGACCGAGAATTTCCTGTCCTATTCGCATGCTTGCCGCGATCGCGCGCCGGTCGGCGGGGCGCTGATCTGTTATTCCGTCAAATCCAATTCGAACCTGGCGGTGCTCAATGCGCTGGCACAGCTCGGCTCCGGTTTCGACATCGTGTCCGGCGGCGAATTGCTGCGCGTGATCGCCGCCGGCGGCGATCCGCGGCAAGTGATTTTTTCAGGCGTCGGCAAGGGCCGCGAGGAGATGAAGCTGGCCTTGTCGCACGACATCCTGTGTTTCAACGTGGAATCGTTCCCGGAGTTGCATCGCCTCAATGCGGTCGCCGGGGAAGCCGGCCGCCGCGCACGCGTGTCGCTGCGCGTCAATCCGAATGTGGACGCCAAGACGCATCCATATATTTCAACCGGCCTGAAGGAAAACAAATTCGGGGTTGCCTACGAGGACGCGCTGGATTGGTACCGCACCGCCGCATCGCTGCCGCATATCGATGTGACCGGCATCGATTGCCATATCGGTTCGCAATTGCTGGACGATGCGCCGCTGTTGGAGGCGCTGGACAAGATCATCGAACTGGTCGATCTGCTGACAGCCGAAAATATCGACCTGCATCATCTCGACATCGGCGGCGGCATCGGCATTATTTACGACGATGAAATGCCGGTGGCTGTCGGCGATTATCTGAAACGCCTGTTCACCCGCATCCACGCCTGGCGCGAGGAAAAATACGAGGGCCGGCCGATCAAGGTCATGTTTGAACCGGGCCGTTCGATCGTCGGCAACGCCGGCGTGCTGCTGACTGAAGTGCAGTATCTGAAACACGGCGCCGAAAAGAATTTTGCGGTGGTGGACGCCGCGATGAACGATCTGATGCGTCCTGCGTTGTACGGGGCTTATCACGGCGTGCAGCAAGTCCGGCAGCAGTGCGCCAGTGCCGCCAGGACTTACGATGTTGTCGGTCCGGTTTGCGAATCGGGCGATTGGCTGGCGCGCAGCCGTATCCTGGCGCTGGAAGAGGGCGATCTGCTGGCAATCATGTCTGCCGGCGCCTACGGTATGACCATGGCATCCAATTACAACACGCGTCCGCGCGCTGCCGAAGTGATGGTCGATGGCGATAAGTTCCATCTGGTCCGTGAACGCGAAACCGTGAGCAACCTGTTTGCACTGGAATCGATCGTTTCATAAACAAGCGTTCCACAAGGCGTTTTGTAACGCATTTCGTCGATTCAGATCAAATTACCGCATTCGTTCTCTGCAGCGAATGCGGTTTTTTGTTGCCTGAAAGATAGCCCAGGACAAAGCCAGGCGCGATTTTTGCATCGATTTCAACCGGTGGCGGGCAATTCTGCCGCTATAATTCTCGCGTTTTT
>JAQGLY010000009.1 GCA_028292625.1 Herbaspirillum sp.
CAATTTCCTGGCCGCCGGCGCCTCCGGTTTCGGATTGGGCTCCGCCCTGTACAAACCGGGCATGACGGCGCAGCAGGTCGGCCGCGTGGCAAGTGCGTTTATCGGGGCATGGCAGGCGGCGCACGCCGGATAGCCCGGGTCCGAACGGCCCGCGAAACCCCGGATCAGGCGCTCGGCGCCACCCTCAATTCGCGCCGCAGAATCTTGCCCACGTTCGACTTCGGCAGATCGTTTCTGAACTCGATGTATTTCGGTTTCTTGTAGCCGGTAAACTGTTCCTTGCAGTAGGCCTTCATCTGTTCCACCGTCAGTGACGGATCCTTGCGCACCACGAACAATTTCACCGCTTCGCCGGTGCCCTCCTCCGGCACGCCGACGCAGGCGCATTCCAGCACCCCCGGATGCTGCGACACCACGGCTTCGATTTCATTCGGATAAACGTTGAAACCGGAGACCAGGATCATGTCTTTCTTGCGGTCGACGATACGGGTATAACCGCGTTCGTCCATGATGCCGATGTCGCCCGATTTGAAGAAGCCGTCGGCCGTCATCGCCTTGGCCGTCTCGGCCGGACAATTCCAGTAACCGACCATGACCTGCGGCCCGCGAATGGCGATTTCGCCCGGCTGCCCCAGCGGCACCGGATGTCCGTCGTCGTCGAGTATCGCAATCTCGGTCGACGGCAGCGGCAGTCCTATGGTGCCGGTATAGGCGGAGATCGTCACCGGATTGGCGCTGGCCACCGGCGAGGTTTCGGACAGGCCGTAACCTTCGACGATCGGACAGCCGGTCAATTTCACCCATCTGTCGGCCACCGTTTTCTGCACCGCCATGCCGCCGGCGACGCAGCATTGATAGCTGGAAAAATCCAGCTTCGCGAAATCGGGGTTATTGAGCAGCGCGTTATACAAGGTATTGACCGCCGGCAGCGTGCTGACCTTGTATTTCGCCAGCTCTTTGACCAGACCCGGGATATCGCGTGGATTGGTGATCAATACATTCAGCGCGCCGCGCCGCGTGCCCAGCAGGCAGCAGACGGTCAATGCGAAGATGTGATACAGCGGCAGCGCGCAAACGAACACCAGTTGCTCGGCTTGCTGATCATGCGTAATGCCGGGCATCAGCCACGCTTCGGATTGCAGCACATTGGCGACCATATTGCGGTGCGACAGCGCGGCGCCTTTGGCTACGCCGGTGGTGCCGCCGGTATATTGCAGGAACGCGATGTCGTCATGCTCCTGCACCACCGGGGTCAGGCTCAGATGGGCGCCTTGCGCCAGCGCCTGCCTGAATGTGATCGACCGCGGCAACGAGAAATCGGGCACCAGCTTTTTGATATGACGCACCACGAAATTGACCAGCATGCCTTTGATGCCGAGCATCTCCCCGAGCGAGGCCACCACCACATGCCTGACCGCGGTGCCGGCGATCACCGCGGCGACGGTATGCGCGAAATTCTCCAGCACGACAATCGCTTCGGCGCCGGAATCCTTCAACTGATGTTCCAGCTCGCGCGGGGTGTACAGCGGATTGACGTTGACCACCGTATACCCGGCGCGCAATATCGCGGCAATCGCCACCGGATACTGCAATACATTGGGCATCATGATCGCGACCCGCGCCCCTTTTTGCATGCCGGTCTGCTGCAGCCAGGCGGCGAACATCCGGGACATTTTTTCGATTTCGCCGTAAGTGATGTTCTTTCCCATGCAGACATAGGCATTGCGGTCGGCGAATTGGGTGAACGCCTCTTCGAACAGCTCGGTGACGGAGCGATAACGGGTCGGATCGATCTCCGCCGGGATGCCGGGGGGATAAGACGCTAGCCAGAGTTTTTCCATAAATACTTTCGTCTCCAATATCAATGTCTGCGCCGGTGCGCCGTTTTTTATCGACTTCCCATTACGCCGCCGCCAAAAAAGCACGATGGTGTTTTTTTATTGATGGTGCGATGCTATCCGTCAAAATCCGCCGCGGCAAGTGTTTTCGTGGATTGCGCGTTGGCGGCGGCTTTTTCGGCCAGGCGGCGCAATGCGCCATGGCGCGCGGTTTTATCCAGCGCTCCCAACGCACGGACCTTTTCGTAGAACTGCGCAAAGCCGGAAGATTGCTGCAGCAAGACCTGGAAGCCCGGCTCCAGATCGTGATAGGTCGCTATCAGCGCCAAATGCGCGTTCGATAAAGGCAATGCAAACCAGCGATCATATCCCGCATAGCCGCCCCAGCGCTGTTTCAGGATCTGATAATCGGCGCGCAATGCATCGAATATCGCCGCCTTGCGTTCGAGCTTTTGCCGGTCGCTCATATTCGATGCGTAGACGGTGGCCAGTTCCGCGCGATGGCGCAGCAACAAGGCGATGAAATCACGTTTGCGCCCTTCGTATTCCTGGTAGGTTTTTGTCTGCGCGTCGTCGCCTTTGATCTGCAGCCAGCGCGCGACACCGGCCGATTCGACGACGGTGGCGAAGGATTCGTTAAACTCGCTGTCGCCTTTTACGTAGAATTTTTGATGCGCCAGTTCGTGGAATATCAGGCGCGCCAGCTCCGCATCCGGATAGTGGATGAAAGTGGAGATGACCGGATCGTGGAACCAGCCCAGTGTCGAATAGGCCGGCACGCCCGCCACCTGTACGTCGTAGCCCTCTTTCTGCAGTTCCGCCGCGTAGTCCAGCGCATCCTGCCGATCATAATAACCGCGGTAATTGACGCAGCCTGCTATCGGGAAACACCATTGCCGGGGCGTCAGCGACAAGGCCGGCGCGGCGATCACATTCCACAATACGTAGGGGCGTTTCAGTTGCGCGTAGGTGGTGTAGCTTTGGTTATCCGGCAATGCCAGTTCGCCGACGGCGAAGGCGCGTATCCGGCGCACTTCCGCCAGTTTGATTTTCAGCGTCGGCGGCGTTTGCGCATCGCTCAGCCAGTCGTCGATAGGCCGGGATTGCGATAGCAGCGAGAACTGGCCATGGGCCGCCTGCGCATAGTAATTCAGCGAAGTGCAGCCAGTCAGCGGCAGCAAGCCCAGGGCTGCGCAAAACGCCGCAAACAGCGATAAATGCCGGGCCGACACCGGTGCATGGCGGGTTCGCTGCATTTTTTGCCAGACATATTCCGTCATTGCATGAGGACCCAGGCGCAGCGACGACGACACGATCTAACTCGCTGACGCGCGTTCCGGAGCGACTTCGACCAGTACGTCGTAAAAGGTCGGCGCGCGGCCCATATCGGTCAGGTTTTGGCTGGTCACCTCGTTGGCGTTTTTGCCGTCGGCCGCGAATTTTTTCCACCAGATCGACAAACCGACCACCACGCCGGGACGCGCCTTCGGGGTCACGCGGACCTTGGCCTGCATGCTGCCGCGATCGTTGAAGATGCGCACCGTCTCGCCGGAGACGATGGCGCGCGCGGCCGCGTCGGCCGGATGCATGTCCAGATGCGGCTCGCCTTCGGTGTCGCGCAGGCTTTGCACGTTGACGAACGACGAGTTCAGGAAATTGCGCGCCGGCGGCGAGATCATCGCCAACGGGTAGCGAGCCGCCAGGGCCGGATTGCTGGCGGCCGATTCGTAGGGCGCGATATAGGTCGGCAACGGATCCAGCCCGTCGGCCTGCATGCGCGCGCTGAAAAATTCGCATTTCCCGGACGGCGTCGCAAAGCCGCCGTGCGCAAACGGCGCCGCCGGCATCGTCAGCTTTTGCCAGCCGGTCTGCTTCAATGTGTCCCAGTCGAAACCTGCCGCGCGTGGATTGCCGCGGTCGAACGCCTGCGCCGCGATGGCGTGGTCGCTTTCGCGGAAACAGGGATCGTTCAAGCCCATGCGCGCCGCCAGCAGCCGGAAAATCTCCGCATTGGGCTTGGCTTCGCCCAACGGCGCGATCGCGGCATTGTTCGCCATCATGTAGTAGTGACCGTAGGACTGATGGATGTCGACATGCTCCAGCTGGGTGGTGGCCGGCAACAGGATGTCGGCGTAATCGGCGGTGTCGGTCTGAAAATGTTCCAGCACGACGGTAAACAGATCTTCGCGCGCGAATCCCTGCGCCACCTTTTGCGAATCCGGCGCGACGGCGACCGGATTGGCGTTGTAGACGATCAGCGCATCGATGCGCGGTCCGAAACCGGCGCTCGCCGGATGCAGCAGATCGTCGCCGATGGTGCTCATGTTGACACTGCGCGAAGCGGCATGGGGCGGCCGCAGATCCGGGCGCTTCAGCGCTTTGTCGTCGGTCGGGAACGCGCCGGACAGCGTCAGTTGCACGCCGCCCGCGGCATGCCGCCAGGCGCCGGTCAACGCCGGCAGGCAGGCGATATTGCGCACCGCCATGCCGCCGCCGCGGACCCGCTGCAAGCCGTAATTGACGCGAATCATCGATGCCTCGCCGCTACGGACCGTGGCGCCGTATTCTCGGCCCAGTTGCAGCACTTCCGCCGCGCTGACGCCGCACACTTCGGCCACGCGTTCCGGCGGCCATTCCAGCGCGCGCGTCTTCAACTGCGCAAAGCCCAGCGAGTGCTGCTGTATGTAATCGTGATCCAGGAGATCCTCGGTGATCAGCACATGCATGATGCCCAGCGCCAGCGCGGCATCGGTACCCGGCAATAGCGCGATGTGCCGATGACATTTTTCGGCGGTCAGCGAGCGGTAGGGATCGATGGCGATTAATTTCGCGCCGCGCCGCTTGGCTTCCTGCACCCGGGTCCACAGATGCAGATTCGACGCGATCGGATTGCCGCCCCAGATAAGGATCAGCCTCGCGTCCTGCACCTGCTCGATATCGGTGCCGATCTTGGCGCCGACGGTGTATTTGTAACCTGTCCCGCCGGCCGACGCGCAAATGGTGCGTTCCAGATCGGATGCGCCCAGGCGGTTGAAAAACCGCATCGCCATGGCCTCTCCCTGCACCAGCCCCATGGTGCCGGCGTAGCTGTACGGCAAGATGCCCAGGGGATCGCGCACGGCGACGGCGGTCAGGCGCTCGGCGATCGTCTCCAGCGCCTGCTCCCAGCTTATGCGCTCGAAACGCCCCTCGCCTTTTTTCCCCACTCGGCGCATCGGATACAGCAGCCGGTCCGGATGATAGGTCCGCTCCGTATAACGCGACACTTTGGTGCACAGCACGCCGGCGGTGGTCGGATGCTCCGGATCGCCCTTGACTTCAGTGGCCACGCCGTCGGTAACGGTCACCAGCAAAGCGCAGGTATCGGGACAATCGTGCGGACAGGCGGCACGGACGATGCTGGTAGTCATGATGACTCCGGATAAAGGCAAATCGACAAGAGAACGATTTATAGCATGTCCCGCGCCGGATATGCGCGGAGATCAGACAGAGTCGTTTAAATGGCAAGCCGAGAGACGGCCCTGCGCGATGGTCTTGAGCGCCGGCCTTTCAGTTGCGCAGCGCGGCATCGCGTACGGGCAGCGCGGATGGAAATGGCAGCCGGACGGCGGATGCAACGGCGACGGAATTTCGCCGTTGACCGGGGCAAATACGATTTTTCCGACCGTCAGCTTGGGTGCGGACGCCAGCAATGCCTGGGTATACGGGTGATTCGGTTGCGCAAACAGCGCGTCGGTCGGCGCCGACTCGACGATGCGTCCGAGATACATGATCAGCACGCGATCCGAAATGTGCCGCACTACGCCCAGATCGTGGCTGATGAACAAATAGGTCAAATTCAGTTCGCTGCGCAAGCGCATAAATAAATTCAATACCTGCGCCTGCACGGAGACGTCGAGCGCCGCCACCGCCTCGTCGCACACCAGAAAATCCGGCTTGACCGCAAGCGCGCGGGCAATACCGATACGCGCGCGCTGTCCGCCGGAGAACTGGTGCGGAAAACGCCGCAGCATGTCGGCATCCAGGCCGACCCGTTGCAATAAATCGGCCACGTACTGCGCTTGGTCGCGCGCCTGGATCAGCTGGTGCACCCGCGGCGCTTCGCCGACGATTTCCTGCACACGCATGCGCGGATTGAGCGACGCGTACGGGTCCTGGAAAATCATTTGGACGGCCAACTGCATTTGCCGGCGCTGCGCCGCATCGGCGTCGGCATCGGCCACTCCCCGCCATTCGCGCACGCCTTCGCTGGCCGAATGCAGGCCGGCGACGATCCGTCCCAATGTCGACTTGCCGCAGCCGGACTCGCCGACCAGCCCGACCACTTCGCCGCGGCCGATGCTCAGCGATACGCCATCGACCGCATGCACCACTTCCTCCCGCAGGACTTTACCGAACGGCCGGGTCAGCAGATTGGCGAAGCGGGCGGCATTATCCAGCGGTGTGACAAAGCGCTTCGATACACCATGCAGCGCAATCAGCGGGGCCTCTGTTGCCGGCGCTTGCCGCGGCTTTTGGTCTTCCTGCATCAGACGGCCTCGATCTCGGTATCGGTGACGGGATGGAAACAGCGCAATGCGCGCGCGTCGACCTCGCGCAATTCCGGCGTTTGCCCGCAAACCTCGGTAGCATGCGCGCAACGGCTGCGGAACGCGCATCCGGACGGCAGGTTCAACAGCGACGGCGTGGCGCCGGGAATTTGCCGCAACGGCCTGCCGCGCATGTTGCGCGACGGCGCCGAGGCGATCAGCCCATGGGTATACGGATGGCGCGGCTGCCCGAGTACGCGCGCCACCGTGCCGCTTTCGACGATGCGTCCGGCGTACATCACGCTGACCGTATCGGCCAGGCCGGCGATCACGGACAGGTCGTGCGTGATCCAGATCAGGGCGGTATTCGATTCGCGACAAAGCTTTTGCATTTCATACAGAATCTGGCCCTGTATCGTCACATCCAGCGCAGTGGTCGGTTCATCGCAGATGATCACGTCGGGGGCGTTCAGCAATGCGATGGCGATCGCGACGCGCTGACGCATGCCGCCGGAAAACTGATGCGGATAGGCATTCAGCCGTTCGTCCGGGGAGGCGATGCCGACTCTGACCAGCGCGTCGCGCGCCATCGCCAGCGCGGCGTTGCGTCCCACGTCCCTATGCGCCAGCACCGCTTCGGTCATCTGGGTATCGATGCGCAACACCGGGTTGAGCGTCATCATCGGATCCTGAAAGATCATCGCGATCCGATCGCCGCGGATGCGCCGCATCGCCTCCGGCCCCAGGCTGCGCAAGTCTTGTCCACGCAATAAAATGCGTCCGCCGACTACCTGGCCGGGCGCGTCGATCAGTCCCATGATCGAATAGCCGGTCATCGACTTGCCGGATCCGGATTCGCCGACCAGCCCCATGATCTGACCCGGCTGCAACGAAAACGATACGTCGTCGACCGCCTTGACCACGCCGCTGCGGGAGGTGAAATGGGTTTGCAGATGTTCGATCGTCAGAATATCGTCCATGCCCTTGCTCGCGGTTTCGCTCATTTTCATGCTCCGATCATTGCGTTTGCAAGCGCGGATTAAGTACGTCGCGCAAACGGTCGGCGACCAGATTGATGGCCACCACCGTGACCAGCAGCGCAATGCCCGGATAAAAACTGATCCAGTAACGGCCGGACAGCAAATATTGGAAACCGTTTGAAATCAGCAATCCCAGCGACGGCTCCGTAATGGGCAGGCCCAGTCCGAGAAACGACAAGGTCGCTTCCAGCGAAATCGCCGAGGCCACTTGCAGCGCGGCAATGACGATCAGCGGCGGCATGCAATTGGGCAGCAGATGGCGGAACACGATGCGCAACGGCGACAGGCCCAATGCGCGCGCCGCTTCGACATATTCTTTTTTGCGTTCGACCAGCGCTGTGCTGCGCGCGGTGCGTGCGTAATAAGCCCATTGCACCGCCGCCAGCGCGATGATGATTTTGTCGACCCCTCTGCCGGTCAACGCCAGCAGGATCAGCGCTATCAGGATGGACGGAAAGGCCAACTGGATATCGGCAATACGCATGATCAGCGCATCGATGCGCCCGCCGGCGTACCCGGCCAGCAGCCCGAGCGTCAGGCCGATCGCCAGCGCAATCGCCGTGCTGACCGCGCCCACGGTGACCGATATGCGCACGCCGTACAGAATCGCGGACAGCATGTCGCGGCCTTGATCGTCGGTGCCGAGCAGATAAGTCATGTGGCCGTCGGCGGCCGTTGTGCCGGGCTCCAGCCGCGAATCCAGGATGTCCAGATGCTGCAGATCGTAGGGATTTTGCGGGGAAATCAAAGGCGCGAACAAGGCCGCGAGAATAATCAGCAACAACACCACGGCGCCGGCGGCGGCGATCCGGCTGCCGAAGAAATCGCGCAGAAAACGCCGCGACGGACTATCCATGCGGGCATCCGTGCGCACAGGAGCTAATATCGGGGTACTCATCCTTTCGCCTCCGACAAACGCAGGCGCGGATCGAGTATCGAATACAGCACATCGACGGCCAGATTGATCAGGATGAACATGGCGGCAATCAGCATCAGAAACGCCACGATCACCGGCCGGTCCAGCACGCGGATGGAATCGATCAGCAGTTTGCCTATGCCCGGCCAGGCGAAAATGGATTCGGTCACAATCGAAAACGCGATGACGGAGCCGAATTGCAGGGCCACCACGGTGATGATCGGTATCAGAATATTTTTCAGAACGTGCACGCCGATGATGCGCCGGCCGGTCAGGCCCTTGGCGCGCGCGAAGCGGACATAATCCTGCAGCAGCGCCTCTTGTGCGCCGGCGCGTGTCAGACGGATGATCAATGCGATGTTGAACAGCGCCAGATTGAATGCGGGCATCAGCAAATGCTTGAGGCCGTTGAGCGTCAGAAAACTCAGCGGCACGCCAAGCACCACGTCGACGCTGCCGCGGCCGCTGGTCGGCAACCAGCCGAAATGCACCGCGAACAGCATGATCATCATCAGACCGACCCAGAATGTCGGCAGCGAAAATCCCAGAATCGATATCGCCATGATGCTTTTGCCGATCAGGCCGTTCGGCCGCAAGCCTGCCACCAGGCCCAGCGGCAGGCCGAGCGCAGCCGACAGCACGACCGCCGCGGCCGCCAGCTCCAGCGTCGCGGGCAGCCGCTCCAGGATCAGCCCCATGGCGGAGGTGCCGTAGACGAACGAGTTCCCCATATCGCCATCGGCGGCGTGTTGCAGGAACAGCAGATATTGACGCCAAAGAGGTTGATCGAGACCGAACGAGGCGATCACCCGCGCCCGCTCGATCTGATCGGCATCGGCGCTGATCAGAATGTCGATGGGATTGCCGATCGCGTAGACGCCGAGGAACACCAGTAGCGAAATGATCAGCAAAACACCGATACTCTGAAAGAAGCGACGAATAATGAATACCAGCATGCGGTTTTTATTGACTGAAAAATGGGGCCGGTGGGCCGTTACAGGTCGCTAGCGTAGCACGCAATGCCAATCGCTTAACGCGACCCTATCGGCGCGCGGCATTTGGCATAAAATAGCCGGCAGGCATGCGAACTCATTTCATCCTCTGTTCGCGAATGCGCAAAGAGATGCGTTACGACATTGACGGAGACAGACACCATGAATTTAATCGATCCCATCATACAGTTTCATAGCGAACTGCAAGCGATACGGCGCGATATTCACGCGCACCCGGAACTCAATTACGAAGAACAGCGCACCTCGGATGTGGTGGCCAGGAAACTCGGCGAATGGGGGATTCCCGTGCTGCGCGGCATGGGCGTTACCGGCGTGGTCGGAATTATCCGGAACGGCGAAGGCAAGCGCGCGATCGGCCTGCGGGCGGATATGGATGCGCTGCCGGTGCAGGAACTCAATACCTTTGCCCATACCTCGCGCCATCGGGGCAAGATGCACGCCTGCGGTCATGACGGCCATACCGCGATGCTGCTGGGCGCGGCGCATTATTTATCGCAGCATCGCAACTTCGACGGCACGGTCTACGTCATTTTTCAGCCGGCCGAAGAAGGCGGCCGCGGCGCGGAAAAAATGATTCAGGACGGTTTATTCGACCAATGCCCGATGGATGCGGTGTTCGGCATGCATAACTGGCCGGGCATCGCCGTCGGCGCATTCGGCGTGACGCCGGGGCCGATGATGGCGTCGAGCAACGAATTCGAGGTCGTCATCAAAGGCAAGGCCGCTCATGCGGCGCAACCGCACAAGGGAATCGATCCGATCATGATCGCGGTGCAACTCGCGCAAAGTTGGCAGACCATCGTCTCGCGCAACGCCAACCCGAACGACGCGGCGGTTCTGTCGATTACGCAGATCCATGCCGGCAGCGCCACCAATATCATTCCCGACGAGGCCATGCTGATCGGCACCGTGCGCACGTTTACCAGCACGGTGCTGGATCTGATCGAGCAACGGATGCGCAGCATCGCCGAGCATACGGCGGCCGCGTTCGACGCCACGGTGGATTTCACATTTCATCGCAATTATCCGCCGCTGGTCAACCATCCGGCGGAAACTGCGTTTGCCGCGGACGTGCTGCGCGGCATCGTCGGGGACGCGCAAGTCGACGCGACGGTCGAGCCGACCATGGGCGCCGAGGATTTCGCATTCATGCTGCAGAGCAAACCGGGCTGCTATGTGTTTATCGGCAACGGCGAAGGCGCGCATCGCGATGCGGGTCACGGGCTGGGGCCCTGCAATCTGCATAATCCGAGCTACGATTTCAACGATGAATTGCTGCCTATCGGCGCGACGTATTGGGTCAGGCTGGCGGAAGCCTATTTGCAGAAAAATTGATTCACGGCCGATCCACCAATTGGATGTCGCCGTACCAGGCTTCCACCGTTTCCCCGGTGTTGTCGGTATCCGTCAATACGCCGATGCCGATCAGCCGTCCCGGGTCTTCGTTGAAGGCTTTCCGGTAGTCGTCGACGATATTGCGGCTGTATCGACGCCACTGTCCCACGCCTGCCGCCCCGCTTTCGACCACTACCGACTGGATACGCCCAGTGCGGGTATTCGGCACTACCGTTCCGACCGCCGCCTTGTTTTCCCAGATGTACATCAATGTCGCGTAAGGAGCTTCGCGGCCGGTAATCAATTTGGCCATATCGAACATCACCTGATCCAGCGCCGACAGCCGGCTTTTGTCGCCGTCGAACGCGAGGATGATGCGGGTCGGCGAGTCGTCCGTCGCGCGGTGGAAGTTATCGGCCGTTTCAATCAGGGCGGCGGTTTTCCAGCTCCACTTCAGCCAGGGCGTTTTATTGGGATCGATATTCAGAGGATGCAGCAATGCCGACGAGGATTTGACAGCTTTGGCGTGGAGCACAGTATGACCGGGACCGGCGATTAAATCGTATTCGGTGCTTTTTTTAGTGCGCAACAGTTTGAACGGCTCCCATCCCGCCGGCAATCGCCCGGGTACGCCACCGGAAAATGCCGGAATTTTCTCGGATGTCGGCTTTTCTGCCGCTGAACGGGGTGGAGTGTGTACACAAGCGGCCAGACCGACTGCGGCGGTCATCGCCATGGCGCGCGATAGTATCTTTTTAAAACGACGGTGCATCCGGCAGGGCTTTCAAAATAAAAAACGCATGATGCTATATACAAAATAGTGCTGCACGGAAAACTTATTTCATTATCAAACCTAAAATTGATATGAAATATATTAAAGGTCAAAGGGCATAATGCGGAATTACCATTGGATCGTGGACTTCGCTAATGTCTAACCCTGAAATTCAGAATGTGCTTGCTACGCCGATGGAGCTTGGCGAATGCCCCGTATGGGACGCCGCCGGCGCCATTCTTTATTGGGTCGATATTCCCGGTAAGGCGGTGCATCGCCTGCACCCGGCCAGCGGCGCGCATGCGCATTGGCCCATGCCGACGGAGCCGGGCTGTATTGCGCTGCAGGCAAACGGCGGCCTGATCGTGGCGCTCCGTAGCGGGTTGGCGCATCTCGATACCGACACCGGCATGCTGCGATCGCTACTGCCCGCGCCGTACGAGACCGGCACCACACGTTTTAACGATGGCCGTTGCGATGCTGCCGGCCGGCTTTGGGTAGGGACGATATTCGAACCGAAGAGCCATGCCGGCGCCAGTTTGTTCTGTTTTGAACATGGACAGCTGCGCGATGTTCATCATCCGGTCACGACATCGAACGGCGTTGCGTTCAGTTGCGACGGTAAGACGCTTTACCATGCCGATACTCCGGCACATCGGATTCTGGCGTATGACTATGACAACAGCTCCGGCCAGATTGGCGCAGCGAGATTATTTCATCAGTTCCCAAGTGACAAGACCGCGTTGGGCTATGGCGGCCGCCCCGATGGCGCGGCGGTCGATTCCGAGGATGCCTATTGGTGTGCGATGTTTGAAGGGGGACGCCTGTTGCGCTTGTCGCGCAGCGGTGAAATTCTGCAAGAGGTGCCGTTGCCGGTGCGCTGCCCGACGATGATTGCTTTCGGCGGCAACGATTTGCGTACTTTGTATATCACCACAGGGCGCCAAAACCGATCGGCTGCGGAATTGGCGCAATATCCGTTGTCCGGGCATCTGCTGTCGATGCGCGTGGCGGTTCCCGGATGCAGGGAATTCAGCTACGTTCCTTGATTCGATATATTTACAGATTGTTCTATTTGAACGACAGTTCACGGGGTTTTCGCCGGCGGTGCTTCGACCTCAAATCAATTTATGCGAAAATCACCGAGTTAATATTTAGCAATACCTGCAACTCATCATTTATTTGCCGCACCGTTTTTTGAACAAATTTGATAAAGGTTTTTATGGCGATTAACAATACATTTTTTAAATCCGCCGCAGCCGTGGCTGTATTGATGGCTTTTCAAGCGTCCAGCTATGCGGTCGACTCGGGTTCGTTGGAAGTGGGAACCGGGAATAAAACCTCGGTGGTCCGTGCCGCCGTGCAGTGGGATTGGCAAAACAAGTGGTGGGAATCGAACGGTACGCATATCGGCGGCTATTGGGACCTGTCCGCCGCGCAATGGCACGGCACGCGCTATAACAATACCGATTCCACAAAAAATATTTATGATTTCGGCATCACGCCGGTATTCCGTTTCCAGCGCGACAGCAAGAAAGGACCTTACGTCGAAGGTGGCGTCGGCCTGCATTTGGCTTCCCAAATCTATAACAATAATGGCAAGCACTTTTCCACGGCCTTCCAGTTCGGCGATCATGTGGGCACCGGCTATGTATTTGCCAACGGCCTGGATTTAGGCATCCGCTTGCAGCATTTGTCGAACGGCGGCATCAAGGAGCCTAACGGCGGTGTTAACTACGCGCTGGTGCGCGTTGCTTATCCGTTCTGATTTGCGTAAATAAGCCGCGTTATAAACGCGTTTCGTGAAAACCGGTTCTGCCCTCTGGGTGGGGCCGGTTTTTTTACGTCCGGGGTCAGTGCTGGCTTGAACTGTTAGAAGAGCGGAAGAAAAGTGGGGGAACGAGCTGAGGCAAAAAAAAACCCCCAGGCGATTGGGCCTGGGGGTTTTTCGGAATAACAGCCTGACGATGACCTACTTTCACACTGGTTGCAGCACTATCATCGGCGCGAAGTCGTTTCACGGTCCTGTTCGGGATGGG
>JAQGLY010000025.1 GCA_028292625.1 Herbaspirillum sp.
ACCGAGATCGTGCTCGGATCGATTGCGATGGAAAGCTTTGGTCCGATTTTGGTGGCATCGGTGGTCGCCAATATCACCATGCGCGAATTCGCCGGCTATCGGCCGCCTTACGAAATGCCTTCCTTTCCGCCCATCCATGGCCTTGAAGTCCTGCTGTTCCTGGTGCTGGGGTTGCTGGCCGGTCTGGCCGCGCCGCAGTTCCTGCGTCTGCTCGATTTCAGCAAACAGCAATTCAATAAAACCGGCATGCCCCTTCCGCTCCGGCTCGGCCTGGGCGGCTTGCTGGTCGGCTTGCTGTCGCTATGGCTGCCGCAAATATGGGGCAATGGCTATGAGGTGGTCAATTCCATTCTGCATACGCATTGGGCCTGGACCACGTTGCTGATCATTCTCGTGTTGAAAGTGGCCGCCACCGCGTTGACCACGGGTTCGGGCGCGGTGGGAGGCGTATTCACGCCGACGCTGTTCGTCGGCGCTGTGATCGGCTGTCTGTTCGGACTGGCGGCCCAGGCGCTGTGGCCACAGATCACTTCGGCGCCGTTTGCCTACGCGATCGTCGGCATGGGCGCCTTTCTGGCCGCGGCCACCAATGCCCCGCTGATGGCGATGCTGATGATTTTCGAAATGACGCTGAGCTACCAGGTGATGCTGCCTCTGATCCTGTCCTGCGTGGTCGCCTATTTCGTGTCGCGCGCCATCGATGAGAAATCCATGTACAACATCACCATTCAGCGCAGACGAACCGAGCAGGAGCAACTGCGCCTGAGAGCAGCGCTGGTCGGCGATATGATCAAGCCTGCCGAGACAGTGCTGCCGACGACGGCCACGATAGGCGAGCTGACTTGCGTGTTTCTGGAGTATCCGGTCAAATACATTTACATCGTCGATGCGGCGCAGCGGTTCTGCGGCGCGGTCGCACTGAAAGACATCACCTCAAATCTTCTGGATGCAAAAACCATGGACGGCCAGCGTGCCGGCGACTTTTTGCGACACGATTTACATTCACTGACGCCGGACATGTCGCTCGCCGTCGCGCTCAAGCATTTTATGGCGCACCAGGGGGAACGCCTGCCGGTGGTGGAAAGCGTGCAGTCCCCGGTCTTGCTGGGGGTCGTCTATAAATCGACACTGCTCGATACCTATGTACGCATGAGTGGAATGGGTTGACAGGCCTTCGGCAAGTTGACACTACCCTGCCCTCAACTTCGGCTTGAAAGTTCTGCGCTGATGCGCATTACGGCAGCCTGAAAAGCCAACAGGGCGCCGGTCAGCACTCTACCGCGGCGCCAGTATAGCCCGGCAGACCGGGAAAGGAATTTGCCTTCGAGGGGTTTGAACTTCAACAGGGGATGGCCATGACAAGCCAATTGGGTGCCGATCGCGATCAGATGGCCATGCGTTGCGGCGACAATCACATCATCAATGCTGGACAGATCAAGCCTGACGTCCAGTTCCGCCTTGTCGTAGCGTAGCTGCCGGTCAATGTTCTGCCGCATTAGAAATTGCCGGTTTAACACTACAATCGGATAGTCCTCAAGGGACTTTAAATGGACCGAGCGACCCAGCTTGGCCAGGATCGCCGCCGTGCCAATTGCGACGAGCCTCTCCGTCAGCAACGGCGTTTGCACCAGGTTATTGTGAGGTCCCGTGTCCGGGAAAAGTGCAACATCAATTTCGCCGTCAAGCACATCCGCCAGCAGACGCTGCGCCGGGAGTTGCCGCATGTCGATCTGCAGATCGGGATGCAGGTCTATCAATGCAAGGGCGGCAGGCAAGGCGATCGCGCGCAAATAGGTCTGCGTAGCCCCGACTCGCAGACAACCGGTCACGCCTTTAGTGGCGCTGCTGGATCGCAGAAGCGTCTCGTCCAGTTGTTCAATCAACGGAATGATCCGTTGAATCAAGTCGCGCCCAGCCTCGGTAATAATCGATCGCCTTCCGTGACGTTCAAACAAGGTTAATCCCAGTCGCTCAGCCAGTTCTTTCATTTGTTGCGACAAGGCCGACTGCGTGATGTGCATTTGCTGTGCTGCCTCAACAAAATCCTGAGTGCGGGCAATCGCAGCGAATCCCCGCAGCAGGCGCAATTCAATAGTCGCTAGATTCATAAGCACAGCTAATGTTTATCAAGTAAAACTATAAATTTACACCTAATTATCGCCAGAGTAAATTACAACCCTAGCAGCAACCGTACGGAATTCGAGATGGCGTTTTCCATCTTTTTGCGGAGCGTGCCGGCAGCCATCGTTGCAGATCAGGCCAGTCTCCCCGTTTATTTTTTAAGGAACCTATGAAACTCAACGAAGAGGAAAAGGCTATGCTGGCTGGCGAATTTGGCGCCGTCCGCCAGGCAGCTATCCAGCACCAAATCCAGGTTGGCGATTTTTTCGGTGCTGCCGACATGGTGCCCGTCTCGCAAGCCCACATAATGGCCGACACGGAAAGCTTGGGTGAAGCCGGCGTGCAATGGTTGGAATCGTTGACTAAAAACCCTGGCAAAGACCGGGTGGTGCGCATTCCAAGCATCACCGATCCACGGGGCACGGATTTCAACAAAGCCAAAGAGTTGGGACAAACCGATCTGATGATCTCTTTAGAGCGCCGAGCCATCGCAGCCTTCGTCAAGATGGGCGTCTCGATGACAGACACCTGCATTAACTACCAAACCATCATGGCCCCGGGTTTTGGCGAGCATGTGGCGTTTGGCGACACCGGTGTGGTGATCTATTCCAATTCCATTTGTGGCGCCAGATCAAACTTTGAGGGGGGCCCTTCGGCATTTTCTGCAGGCATGACAGGCCGCACCCCGCGCTATGGCTACCACTTGGACGAACATCGCCGCCCCACAAGCCGCTTCCGGATCAATTGGACGCCGAAATCACTGAACGAATGGGGCGCCTTGGGCGGCTATATCGGCAAGAGATCCGGCAACTACTGGGGCGTGCCAGTGCTTGAGGGGGTGGACTGCAACCCAGGTTCGGATTCGCTGAAGCACTTTGGCGCAGCGATGGCCAGTTTTGGGTCTACGGCGCTATTTCACATCTTGGGTATTACGCCAGAGGCCATACACGCGAGGGATCTGGCTCTGGATCATTTGCCGATAGAAGACATCACATACGCCGATGTGATGGCGTTGCAACAGGCGTATCGCGTCACCGATGAGGTTGATGTGGTCGTATTCTCGGCGCCGCAGCTTAGTTTGATGGAGATGCGTTCTGTCGCTGCTTTGTGCGAGGGGAAAAAATTCAAGAAGCCTCTTTTGGCAATCACCAGTCCGCAGGTCAAACCGGATTCCGATCGCATGGGCTTCACGGAAACAATTGAAGCGGCGGGCGGAACGGTGTTCTCCGGCATGTGTTTTTACCAATCTTACGCGCGTGAGATCGCGGAAGCCAATGGCTGGAAGCGCTTGGCTACCAATAGCGCAAAACTGGTCAACATCCTCGGCGGCTATGGTTACACGCCATTGCTGGCCTCAATGGAAGAATGCGTCGAAGCTGCAGTAACAGGGAGACTTGCATGAACAAAATTGCCGTAGCCACCTACACCGCCCGCCATGCCATGGGTCACGCGCTCGAGGCCAACTGTCTTAGTGCTCACGATGGCTTTTCTGCTCGCTATGATCTCAATCGCCTCGAGGGTACTTTTTCGCGCCCCTCGCATAAGATGTTCGGCCAGTCCTACCATGGCAAGATTCTCGTGCTGGACACCGCCAAAGGCGGCGTGGCAAGCGCCTGGATGCTGTATGAAATGAAGTCGCGCAACCTGTATCCCGCAGCCATCATCTTCAACACCGTCAACCCTATTCTCGCCCAAGGCGCAGCGCATGCAGGCATTACCATGCTCGCTGGATTTGAAGGAGATATTACTTCACTGATCCGTGACGGCGCGAAATTGCGGCTGAACCCTGAACGAAAAACCGTGGAGGTACTAGGATAGTTTGCGAAGCTGGTCGGACCACAAAAACAAATAGCAAATCCGATCAGCGCCATCCATCGCTTGCCAACAAAAGGGCTGTCTCCGGGCTGCTGACGTTGAATAGGCAGTAGCGCTGTTCGCATTTCACGCCGCACCGGCCGGTGAAATGCCGATTTAAGTCCTGCGGCAGTTCTTGTTCGCGTAATTGACAGAATAACAGAGGGCCAAGCCCCACCCTCCCGGAGACAAATAATGACAAGTATCCAGATTTTCGCCCTTGCGTTGCTCGTTTTTGCTTTCGCCCTAAGCCTCTGGCGGCATATAAACCTCGGGCTCGCCGTGCTTCCCGCTGCCTTTGTGCTTGCCCAAGTCGCGCACATTCCATCGAAAATCTTGTACGCAGGCTATCCTACCCAGCTTACGATTCTGGTCTTGGGCGTAATGCTTTTATGGAACCATGTACAGACGAGCGGGCTAGCCGATAGGATCGTGAAAAATGTCGTTAAGCTTGCCCGCGGCAGAGTGTACTTATTACCATGGGTAATGTTCGGCCTGATGGGGATGATCAGTGGTATTGGGGCGCTGCCCGCTGCTGCATTTGCGATCGTCATTCCGGTAGCGCTGGAGATCGCGAAGCGCGAGAAAATCAGACCGAGTTTGATGGGCATTATATGTATCCAGGGCGGATGTGTTGGCGGCTTCTCGCCGCTTAACCCATGGGCGGCTTTGGTCTCTACCATGGCTAAAAACGCCAACATTCATTTTCATAGCGGTCAATTTTTTCTTTTTAATGCGGCACTGGGTATCGCCATCAGCCTCATCGCCTTTTTTGTCTTCGGCGGCATCAAGTTGTTTAACCGGAGCGCTTCAGATGGGAGCGCGGCAGAGGAACCCATTCACGGTTCCAACAAAAATCCCTCAATCTCGGTTTATCAACTGGCGTCCGCAACGTCAGTCATCATTTTTATTGTTATGGTGTTGATGAATTTCGATATTGGCTTGACTGGATTTGCATTAGGGTTTGCGTTGATGGTTGCGTTCCCTGATAGCGCAAAGACGCTCATTCATAAACTGCCATGGGCCATCTTGATCATGATTGCGGGAGTGCTCCTCTATGTCAATCTTCTCGATTTTCTCGGCGTTTTGAAGGCAATCGGGGACCTTTTGGGAAGGATGGACAGCCCAGCTCTAGTACGCGTCGGGCTTGCCTTTCTTGGCACTATCATCGCTAATTTCGAGTCTTCCTCGGTTGCAGTACTCGGTCTTGTCATTCCTATCGCCATCAAGTCGATATCGAGCGACTTAAGCCCTACAGGCGCGACTTTTCAACTGGCTATGCTGGCCGGCAGCATTGTAGTCATGTGCAGCAGTCCATTTCATATTGGCGGCGCACTGGTGCTGGCAGAGACTGGCAATCATGAGCGCACCTATAAGGACTTGCTTATTTGGGTGCTCTGTCTAACAGCGTTTCTACCGCTTCTCGCTTTGATGGTCTTATAGGCGTTCGGCCATAAGCGCTGAATTCACTTCAACCCAAGGCGTTTGGCGAGGCGGCTCAGGTTGGCGCGATCAATGCCCAGTTCGCGTCCCGCCGATGTCAGATTATTTTCATTTCTGGCGAGGCAATCGCTGATCAGCCGGCGTTCAAAGGCGCTGACCGCCGCGCGCAATCCGCCGCCGTCCGGAAGTTTGAATGTCTCATCCGCATCCGGCTGCAACGGCGATGCGCCGCCGCCATTCAGGCCGAAATCATCCGCCGTCAACGTCAGGATGCGCGGGCGCTGCGCGTGTTTGGCCAGCGCCTTAAGCGCGGTGCGCCCGATCAAATGCTCCAGCTCGCGGATATTGCCCGGCCAGGCATAGGCCAGTAAAGCCGCCTGCGCATCGGCGCTGAGCCGAAGGCTGAGCAGGCCCAGCCGCGAGCGGTTCTCTTCCAGGAAAAAGCCGCTGATCAACAATACGTCATGCCCCCTGATGCGCAATGGCGGCACCGGCAGCGGATACACGCTGAGGCGATGATAAAAATCGGCGCGATAGCGCCCGAGGCGTATTTCTTCCGTCAGAGTGCGATTGGTCGCCGCGATCAGCCGCACATCGACCTTGTGCTCTTCGTCCGAACCGACCCGCTGCAACTGGCCGCTCTGCAACACGCGCAGCAGCTTGGCCTGCACCGACAAAGACAATTCACCGACTTCATCCAGAAACAAGGTGCCGCCGTGCGCCAGTTCGAATTTGCCGCGCCGTTCGCTCAGCGCTCCGGAAAACGCGCCGCGCACATGGCCGAACAATTCGCTTTCCACAAGGGTCTCGGGCAGCGCCGCGCAATTGAGACTGACCATCGGCTTGCGCGCCCGCGGCGAAGCCGCGTGGATCGCATTGGCGACCAGCTCCTTGCCGACCCCGGTTTCGCCGGTAATGAGCACCGTCATGTCGCTCGGCCCGGCCAGCCGGATCTCTTCGAGCAAGCGCTGATGCACGGCGCTCTGGCCGATCAATTCCCGACGGCTCTGGTTTGCCGCTAATTGGTAAGCTTCGGCGCGCTGGCGCTCCAGTTCGCCGCTGACGGAAAGCATGCTGATGCGTTCGGCCGCGTTGACGGTTGCCGCCGCGAGGCTGGCAAATGCTTGCAGTGACGCCATATCGACCTCGTCGAAGCGATCGGCGCCCAAGGCATCGAGCGTCAGCACGCCCCACGGACGGCCGCCTATCGAAATCGCGCATCCCATGCAGTCGTGCACTTTGAGTTGGGCGGCATGCGCCAGCACCAGTCCGTCATACGGATCCGGCAACGGCGAATCGGCAGAAAAGCGGATCGGCGCCGCGCTTTCCATCAGGATGCGCAAGCGCGGATGTTCACTGACCCTGAAGCGGCGTCCCAGCGTGTCATGACTGAGGCCATCGATCGCCAGCGGCGCCAGCACCTCGCCTTCCAGCCGCAGCAAGGCCGCCGCATCGCAGGGAAACAGCGCGCGCATCGCGTCGAGCAAGCGGCGATAGCGCTCGCTCTCGTTGAGTTCTGCCGACAAATCGGCGACCAGCGGAATCAGTGCATCGAGCAATATCTTGGAAGTCATAAGGACACGGGTGAAGTCAAAACGACACAGTCATTCCGACTCTATGATTTTGTAAGGGATTGATTATAAAGGGCTTGGCTTGTGGCACGGATATTGAACAGATAGAGGGGAAAGCCGTGCATGCCGCCGTTCCGATTTGTCTTCAATCAACTTCATAGGTGACTCCCATGCTATCCGACGCCCACCGCGCCATTGTCAAATCCACCGTTCCGCTTCTGGAAAGCGGCGGCGAAGCGCTGACCACCCATTTTTACCGGATGCTGCTGTGCGACTATCCGGAAGTGCTGCCGCTATTCAATAGCGCTCATCAGGCCTCGGGAGAACAGCCGCGCGCGCTGGCCAACGGCGTGCTGATGTACGCCCGCCACATCGACCGGCTGGAGCAACTGGGCGATCTGGTCGCCACCATCGTCAACAAACATGTCGCGCTGCAAATCCTGCCCGAGCATTATCCGATGGTCGGCGGCTGCCTGCTGCGGTCGATCCGCGAAGTGTTGGGCGCCGAGATTGCAACCGACCAAGTCATTGAAGCCTGGGGCGCCGCGTATCAGCAACTGGCCGATATCCTGATCGGACTGGAAACAAAGGTCTATGACGATCAGGCGCAGGCCGTCGGCGGATGGCGCGGCGGCCGGAAATTCGTCGTCGTGCGCAAGGAAAAGGAAAGCGACGAAATCACCTCCTTTTATCTGAACCCGCAGGACGGCAAGATGCTGCCGGCGTTCCAGCCGGGACAATACATCGGTCTGAGCGTGACGGTCGGCGGCCAGCAAATGCGGCGCCAATACTCGCTATCAACGACGGTGGACAGCCATCAATACCGCATCAGCGTCAAGCGGGAACCGGGTGGAAAAGTATCGAATCATCTGCATGACGATGTCCATGAGCATGCAGTGTTGGACCTGTTTCCGCCGTCCGGAAATTTCACGCTGACGCGCAATGACAAACCGCTGGTGCTCATCAGCGGCGGCGTCGGCATCACACCGATGCTGGCGATGCTGGAAGCGGCGCTGCCGACCCGGCGGCCGGTTTACTTCATCCATTGCGCCCGTCACGGCGGCGTGCACGCGTTCCGCGCCAGGATCGACGAGCTGGCAAAACGGCACCCGCAGTTGCAGCGCTTTTTCTGCTATGAACACCCGCGCGCGCAAGACCCCTCCCCGCATGCGACCGGCCTGCTCGATGGCGGGCAGCTGAAGCAATGGATGCCGGCGTCTCCCGACGTGGATGCCTATTTCGTCGGCCCGAAACCGTTCATGAAAGCGATGAAACGCTATCTGCGCGAAATCGGCGTACCCGCCGCGCAGAGCCGTTTCGAGTTTTTCGGGCCGGCGTCTTCGCTGGATTAATCGGCGGCACGCCGCGCCGAGAATGTCCGCAAACATGTACAGGCTGCTTGAACGGACGCGTCCACTATTGACAGTGCGCCGCACACAGTCTTGCGGATGGGTGTAAAACCTTGTTATTTCATGCAGCCGCAACCAACAGGAGAACAAAGAATGCCAGTAATTAATGAAACCGCAACCCTCGATTCGGCTTTGTCGAAGGCAATCGTCGATCAGGCGCCCGACGCCATCATCTTTGCCGATCGCGATGGTCTGATCCGCATCTGGAATAGCGGCGCGGAGAGGATTTTCGGCCACAAGGCGTCTGACGTGATCGGCGGCGGCCTTGATGTGATTATTCCGGAACGCCTGTCACAGGCGCATCACAACGGCTTTAACCACGCGATGGCCACCGATCGGATGAAGTACGTCAACAAGGTGCTGACGACCCGCTCGATGCACAAGGATGGCAGCAAGTTATATATCGATATGAGTTTCGGCATGGTGCACGATGCAGAGGGAAACATTCTGGGTGCGCTGGCCATTGCCAGAGACATCACCGAACGTTTTGCCAATGAAAGTGCGCAGCGCGCGCGTATCGCCGAATTGGAAAAAGCGGCTCAGGAAAAATGAGGCCTTGGAAGTTTGCCAGCCGCGAGCCCGACGGCCGGCCTACCTGTCGTCGAACAGATCTTTGAACTGCCGGGGCTGGGAGCGAAGATACTGTTTTGGCGCGTGCACTCTTGCGCCCAGTTCGGCTGCGGCGTGCCATGGCCAGCGCGGATCGTAGAGAATCGTGCGTGCAATTGCGATCATGTCGGCATCGCCGGTCGCAATGATGGCTTCAGCCTGTTCGAAGCCGGTAATCAGCCCTACCGCGACCACCGGCATGCGAACCGCGGATTTAACCGCGCGGGCGAGCGGCACCTGGTAACTTGGACCAGCCGGAATTCGCTGTGCCGGATGCAGCCCGCCGCTTGAGACATGGACCGCGCCGCAGCCGCGCGCATCCAGCATCTTGGCGAAGGCGATCGTCTGCTCAATGTCCCAGCCCCCTTCTACCCAGTCCGTACCCGATACCCGCATGGTGACCGCCTTGCCTGCAGGAAAGGCGGCGCGCACGGCGTCGAATACCTCAAGCGGGAAGCGCATCCTGTTTTCCAGGGGGCCGCCATATTCATCCTCTCGCCGATTCGAGAGCGGCGAGAGGAACTGGTGCAAAAGATAGCCGTGGGCGGCATGGAGCTGAATCGCGTCGATCCCGAGTTTCTCGGCACGGACGGCGGATGCCGCGAAGGCGTCCCGTACCCGCCGCAGCCCATCCCGGTCCAGCGCGGTCGGCGGAAACTGGCCCTTCGCATACGGTATTGCCGAGGGCGCCTCGGTCTGCCAGCCGTGCGGATCGCCTGGAGCAATCTGCGCGCCCCCATCCCAAGGCACCTCGGTCGAGGCCTTACGGCCCGCATGGCACAACTGGATTGCGATCGGCATGTCCGAGTGGCGTCGAATGCTCTCCAGCGTTCGCCGCATGGCGGCTTCGGTGTCGTCGTTGTACAGCCCGACGTCCGCCCAGCTTATGCGGCCTTCCGGGAGAACCGCGGTTGCCTCGATCGTCAGCAGGGCCGCGCCCGAGAGGGCAAGGTGACCGAGGTGGATCAAATGCCAGTCGTTCATGCAGCCATTCTCGGCGGAATATTGGCACATAGGCGCGATGACGATCCGATTGGCCAGATCGAGATTGCCGACGCGGATCGGTTGGAAAAGAGCGGGTTGAGCCATGATGATTTCCTCGCGGACAGGCGTTGTCAGTTAGTTCCCGAGCGGTCCCGCGCTTCCAGCTGCGGCGGTACCGTTGCTTGCAGCGCATTCGGAATAGTCCCCTTAAGTCCAGGGGGGCGCTGGCGATTTCCAGTGATCTGATACAAACCGCATTTGGCACTGGTCGCAATGACTTGCAAAGTCACTGAGGTGGCCACCTGTTTGAGCAGCGCTTCGCCGCACACAACAAGTGTATCGGCATCACTTTGTATCTCATCGGTAACAGGTTGGACGGTAACGGCATCCCCATTGGCCCGCAGCGCGGCCGCATAGAACAGAGTGGGCGCCACATAGAAACGATCGCCCTGACTATTGGGGTAGCCAGGGTGGACAATGACCAAATTGCGTTTTGGAACGGATGGGATTAAGTTGCTGCGCAAAAATACGTCGTACCGATCAAACTCATCCACGGACATTCTCCGCCAATGCCGTTCAATCTTCACAGCGTTGATTGCCACCACCCCCACGCCAAATACCACGCAGCCCGCAGCGAGAATACGCGACCAATTCGTTTGAGAGACGCGCAATCGCTCACGTAAGGCGGCGCAGCTGCCGTCGAGTGCCATTCCCATGAGAAGCGCCAGCAATGGGCATAGAGGAATGGCGTACCACGACAGTTTTGTCGACGCCGATGAGATCACCGCCAGGTAGAACACAGTGGCCAGACCGACATAGAGACTCACCTTTCGCGGCTCCCCGCTACTGCGCCAGAAGACCGCGGCGCCAGACAGCAAGCCAGGTAAAATCCATGGGAAAAGACTAAATTGGCGCACGTACCAAGCATGGCCCCCTTGATGCTGTTCAATGACCGTTCCGTAGCGTCCGCCGAGGTCATTGATGCGCGCTGCGGCGAAGTAGCCTGGGTCCACTTGCTCCCGCAAGAAATAGTAGCCTACGCATGCAAGCAGCACGAGCGCCATGCCAACATAGAATGAGCGGGTGCGGAGTATGCTCAGCGCGCGCCCTTGCACACAGGCATACAAAACCAGCGCCGGAAGGAAGACCAGTCCTTGAATCGTTTTGGTCAGGAATGCGAGTACCGCGCACGCGGAAAAAACGGCGAGCCATATGCCTTGGCGTTCTCGCCGCGCGTGAATGTACAAGTAGCCTGCGAAAAGGTAGGCGGTTGTCCACAAGGTCAGCATCGAATCGTAGTCGCCAGAGCGAGCGCCGTGGCTAATCACATAACCCGGTGTAGCCAGCAGGAGCAGATTAGCGGCGAACCCGGCGAATGGACGTCCGAGGCGTACGGCACAAAACCAAAAAACAATGCTACCGGTCGCGATTGCGGCCAGCGCCGACGGCAGCCGTAGCGCCCATTCGTTCACGCCGAGCATCCTGATCGACAACGACATCAGCCAGATAAGCAGCGGCGGCTTCGTGTTCCAGTGATCCGGGACGCCACCGTAGGTCGTCACAAGCGAGAGCCCAGACCGCGCCATTTCAACTGCATTGTTTGCAAGGCGTGCCTCATCCCAGACTTCCACAGGTACCACACCCAAGCGATATAACATCACTGACGCCAGCAACAGCAGCGTCGCAAGGTACCACTTCCTGTAATTTACAAAAATACGTGCCTGAGCCCCCGCTTGATCAGTGCCATGGTCCGTAGCAAAGGCGAAATCGCGGCAGCCGAAGTAGAACACAACCGTATACAAAGGCATACCAGCCATGTGTGCGAAATAATGGTTTGCGCCGAGATGAATCAGCGTGATTACCGCACCGAGGTTAACCGCATACGCCACGGCGAACACTGAAAGAAATCTGCCGAGCGCAGGCAAGTGCGCGGCTTTGTGTTCAAAGGTCCAACGCTTGTTTAAGGCAAAGCTGAGCGCTAGGCCGACCAAATAACCGCTCAAGTTTGCGACAGAATCCGCGACGCCGAAAAATGACTTCAAGCTGAAGATGATGACCAGCGTAAGCAGCGTATTGAGCATGCCGACGCTGGCGAACTTCAACGATGCATGCCGCAGCAGAGGCGAAAATCGCGACGTCACCAGACTCATTGGTAACTCACGTCTAACGCTGGACTGTCTACCCCATTCGAGGGCTGCACCCGCTCCGGACCCGGCGATGGCTGGGTTATCTGTTCAATTACATAGCGCGGCCGCGATTTGACTTCCCCATAGATCTTTCCCAGGTACGCGCCAATGACGCCGAGACACAGGATCTCGATTCCGCCCAACATGGTCATGGGCAATACGGTTGAGGCCCAGCCCGGGACCGCCTTGTCGGTAAATATGCTCACCCATAGCACCCATGCGGATACCGCCATCGCGCCGGTAAATACGACGAAGCCCGTCATCGTGATCATTTGCAGCGGGACCGTGGAAAACGAAGTCACCGCCTGCATGGCCAGCTTCAGCATCTTGCTCAACGGATATTTGGATTCGCCCGCAAAGCGCTCTTTACGGTCGTATTCGACTGAGGTGCTGCGGTACCCGATGAGCGGCACAATGCCGCGCAGGTAAAGATTGACTTCGCGATATTCACGCAACGCGTTAACTGCGCGCCGGCTCATGAGCCTGAAATCGGCATGGTTATGGACGAGTTCGACGCCGAAGAAGGCCAGGATGCGGTAGAAAAACACGGCCGTGAGGCGCTTGAACGCCGTATCGCTGGAGCGATCGGCGCGAACGCCGTAGACAATGTCGTAGCCTTCCAAGTGCCTGTCGACCATCTTCTCGATGGCCTCGATATCATCCTGCAGGTCAGCGTCGATGGTGATGATCGCATCTCCATCCGCAGTCATCATGCCTGCCAATACGGCGTTCTGATGCCCCTGATTGCGAGACAATTTCAGGCCGACGACCTTACTGCGCTGGCGAGCCTCGTGTTCGATGAGGGCCCATGTTCCGTCGCGGCTGCCATCGTCGATAAATACGATTTGGCTGGCGGGGGAAATCTTGCCGATAGCAATCAAGCGGTCGAGCAAGGCATCAAATTGCCGCGATGCTTCGGGCAGAACCTCCTGCTCGTTATAACAGGGAACGACAATCTGAAGTTTCATGCTTCCTCGCATCAAGCGTCGTTATCATGAAAATATGGTAACAGATCGATGCGCAGAATTAGAATTAAAGATGTTTTTTTTACAACTTTACCTCGCTGCTGCATCTGGTCTTCTAGTAAGCCTGATCGTCCGCCTCGGACCAGGCGCCTGGATTTGTGCATCCATAACAACGGTTGCCACAGTGGCCAGGCGAACCCGACATCCCTTGGTTTACTTCAGCGTACACAGAACAAAGCCGCCCTCCGCCTTCATCAACGACGAACCGTCCGGGCATCCACCGGGCTCTATCAGTCCGAGGAAATATTTGAGATCATGCGCTTTGGCATAGTCG
>JAQGLY010000034.1 GCA_028292625.1 Herbaspirillum sp.
GCCAGCCGAAGCGCGCTTCAGGGCGTCGACCATCAACATGATTTCCATCAGGTTGTCGTTGGTCGGCACGCAGGTCGATTGCAATACGAATACATCCTTGCCGCGGACGTTTTCGTTGATCTCGACCATGACTTCGCCATCCGAAAACTTCGAGACGTTCGCTTTGCCAAGCGGAATTCCGAGTTTTGCGGCAACTTCGATCGCCAAATCCGGGTTAGCGTTACCTGTAAACACCATCAGGTTGTCGAGTGCCATGGAATCCCCTGAATGCAACCGTTAGAAAGTCGAAAAGCCGTCAATGCGTGACTGGTACAGTCCTGCGTTGGCGGCTTGTTTTTTTATGCTTGATCGGACACCGATGCGTCCTGATTTAATGGCAGGGGAAGAAGGATTCGAACCTTCGCATGCTGGAATCAAAATCCAGTGCCTTAACCAGCTTGGCGATTCCCCTACGCAACCTTGCTGTTTCCGCCCTGTCGCCGCGCATTGCGCGAATGACGGAGCGGTCACGAAACCTGTCATTCAATCCTAATACATCTGCTGCACTACATCGACTGTGTTGCCGCAGCCTGTGTTACCGGAGCAGCGCCGCAAGCGGATGTTGCCGCATTGCTTTGGCGGTCCAGGCTTTCCATTGCGCCGGTACTTGCTGCAATACCTCGCGGGCCTGTGATTCGTGTTCGAAGCTGCAAAACACGCAAGCGCCTGATCCCGTCATTCTTGCATCGCCAAATTGCCGCAGCCACTTCACGGCATCGGCGACAGCCGGAAAATGCGCACTAGCCACTGCTTCCAAGTCGTTCTTGAAATCTACACCGTTTTTCGCACTCTGTAACTTCACATCCCCGAAACATTTGTATGCCTTGGAAAAGTCCGTTATTTTGCAGGGTTTCGTATCTCGTGTCAATTGCGCTGATGAAAATATTATCCCTGTCGGCACAGATACGCCGGGTTCGATCACCACAAACCAGCAATCGGGGGTATTGACCGCCTGGAGACGCTCGCCTATGCCCTCGGCGAACGCGTTTTCGCCAAAGATGAAAAACGGGACGTCCGCGCCCAATTGCGCGCCCAGATCCATCAATTCCCCGCGGGAAAAACCGGTTTGCCACAGATGATTGAGCACCATCAGCGTCGTGGCGGCGTCCGACGAACCGCCGCCCAAGCCGCCGCCCATCGGCAGAATCTTGTCGATCGCGATATCGGCACCCAGGCGCCGTTGCTCCGTGTCGCCGGCGGCATGCTGCAATAGCCGGGCGGCGCGCACGATCAGGTCCGACTGCGCCGGGACGCCGGGAATGTCGGTGGTGCGCGCGATCGCGCCGTCGTCGCGCACGCTGAAGTGCAGGGTATCGCCGCGGTCGATCAGTTGAAACAGGGTTTGCAGCAGATGATAACCGTCTGAGCGACGGCCGATGACATGCAGAAACAGGTTCAGCTTGGCGGGAGCGGCGCAGTTGAGCAGAGTGGCGGACATCGGAACGGGAGGGCGCCGGTCAGGAGGTGGTCGATTTGTCGATCACGATGCGGATCGCTACCTGGCCTGCCTGTTCTGTGTAGCGTTCCAGATCGATGCGTTTCGGATAGGCGCGGCCGGCCGATGTCGCTTGCGGATCGGTTTGCCAGTTCAGATATTGAATGCGCCAGCCGTCGCGCGTGGTGACGGCGCTGGTGGTGTCGTCGGCCGACGGTTGCGCGGTGAAGGGCTTGCCCGAAGCGTCCGTGGCAAAGCCCTGCAGCCAGTCGCGCAGCCCGGCGATCGGCAGCGGCCAGCCCAGCGTCTGTTCGGTCAGTTGATTGACGTCGGCCGCCATGCGCGGCGCTTTGCCGGATTCGGTCAGTGTCGCCAGGCCCGGTTCGATGTCGATGACGGCGATGGTCTGCCCCAGCGGCGATAACAAATGCAACACGACGTGGTTGGGCGTCTGCTCCCAGGTGAAGCTGCCGTGTACCGCCTGGTTTTCATTGTTGCGCCGGTACTGCAGCGACAGCCGCCCTTCGAGCGCGATGCTTTGACTGTATGCGCGGCTGGCCTGCGTTCCGGCCGCGCCGGTCGCCGCCGGCTGCAGGTTGGCGCAACCGGCGCTCAACAACGCCAGTCCGAAAGCCGCGGCGCGCCAGCCGTTCCTGCGTAATTTCATAGATGGACTTTAAGCCGGGTCAGCGTTTCCTTCAGCGCGGCGTTGTCCGGCTCCTGCTTCTGCACCGTGCGCCATATCGTTTGCGCTTCGTCGCGCTTGCCTTGCATCCACAGCACTTCGCCCAGGTGCATGCCGATTTCGGTATCGCCCCGCAAGGTAAATGCGTGCCGCAAGGTGGCTTCCGCGTCGGCCAGATTGCCCATGCGGAATTGCACCCAGCCGAGGCTGTCGGTGATGTACGGGTCTTCCGGCGCCAGCGATAGCGCTTTCTGGATCAGTTCGTAAGCTTCCGGCAGGCGGGTATTGCGGTCCGCCAGCGAATAGCCGAGCGCGTTGTACGCGTGCTGATTGTCGGGCGCCAGCGTGATGAGCCTGCGCAGATTGCTTTCCATCAGCCCCCAGTCGCTGAGTTTGTCGGCGACCATCGCCTGGTCGTACAGCAGGTCCACGTTCTCGGGGAAACGCTTGAGCGCCTCGGCGAGCACGTCGAACGCGGCTTTCGGCTGATTGGCGTCGCGCAGGATTTGAGAATCGGCAAGGGTGACCCGGATTTGATCGGCTTCGCCGGTGGCGTCGATTTGGGCCAGCGATTTGCGCGCGCCGGCGAGATCGCCGCTTTTCGCAATCAATTGCGCGCGCCGGATCTGCGCGCCGAGATAACTGTCGTCACCCGGCTCGATCTGCTCCAGCCATTTGAGCGCCGCCTGCGTGTCGTTGCGCTGCTCCGCCAGTTGCGACAGGATCACCAGCGCTTGCGCCGGATCGCGCGGATCGTTCGGCCGGTCGGCCAGCGCCTTGACGTATTGGGTCAGGTATTTTTCGGCTTGCTTCGGATGTTCGGTCTGGGCGTTGAGCAGGCCCAGTGCAAAGATGGTGGTCAGATCGTCGGGTTGCTTTTTGAGCAGAATCTCGAATTGACCGCGGGCTTCGTCGTATTGCTTTTGTTCGACCAGGCTGCGCGCATAGGCGATACGGACTTCGCGCGCATTCGGATATTTGCGCAGGAATTCTTTGATCAGCGCCATCGCTTGCGGCTGGTCTTGTATCAGCTGCGCCTGGGTCAGGATCGCCATCTCCGAATCGGGTTTGATTTTGATGGCGGTGTCGGCTTCCGCGCGCGCGCGCGGCATGTCGCCGTTGGCCGCGGCGCCTTGCGCCAGGGCCAGATGCGTCTCCAGGATGTCGGCGTACGGCATGGTGATTCTTTCCAGCAGCGCAAATGCGCCCGCCTTGTCCTTGGCCCTGGTCAGATAGCGCTGCATCTGTAATATCAGCGGGCCGCGCACGGCCGGCGTCGCGGCTTGCAGCCGCTGCACCAGAATAGGTTCGATTTCCGTCAGATTATCGGTCAGGATGATCAGGCCGAGGTAGTTCTGCAGTGCTTCTCCCGATTCCGGCGCCAGTTCGGACCACAGGCGGACCGCGTTCAGCGCGTCGCCGGGGCTTCTGGCCGTGACGGCCATTTCGGCGGCGCGTTTGGCGATGCGCGGATCGCGGGTCTGTTGCGCGGTGCTCATCAGCGTGACGTACGCAGCCTGCCATTGACCGCGCTGGAAGGCGATTTCGGAACTCAGGATCTTAAACAGAATTTCTTCGGAAAGCGCCACGTTCGGCAGCGTTTCCTTGGATTGATCCGATGTCTTGGCGTCGGCTACCGTGTCGTCAGGGTTGCCGTCAGCATCCGTCGTCGCGTCTGCATTCGCTTTCGTCCCTGTGCCGGAAGTCGCGGCAGCCGACGCCGCATTGGCCGGTTGCGTCGGTTGCTTGAGGCCGGCGCAGGCCGACAGCAACGAGGTGAGCGTGACGATGGCTAAAAGTGTTTTCAAAGGAAGTCCTGAAAGTCGGCGATTCTTGATTTTACGCTGAACCGCGATTATGTGGGGTGCACGCCGCCGGGATGGGGACCGGATTCGGGCATATATGTAAGCGAATATTAGCGGGAGGTTTCTTGCTTTATCATATGCTGCTTGTTTTACCGTCGGCTTTGCTGCTTGCCGCCGCTTCTTTGCGCTTCTTTCTTTACGTCCATTTACGCTCTTCCAACGCCAGCCGCCGATGCCAGAACTACCCGAAATAGAAGTCACCCGCCGCGGCGTCGCGCCGTATCTGGAGGGACAACTGGTGACCGGCGTGACGTTGCGCCGCAGCGGCCTGCGCTGGCCGTTTCCGCCCGATCTGGCGCAGCGGCTGACCGGACGCCGCATCGCGAAAACGGGGCGCCGCGGGAAATATCTGTTGATCGGTTTCGAGCACGGTACGCTGATCGTGCATTTGGGCATGTCCGGCCATTTGCGGATTCTGCCGCCGGACGCCGTTCCGAAACCGCACGATCATTTCGACCTGTCGGTCGGCGCGAATGTGATGCGCATGAACGACCCGCGGCGTTTCGGCGCGGTGCTGTGGCACGATGCGGCCGACGGGCTGGTCGACGAGCATATTCTGTTGCGCAGTCTTGGCATCGAGCCGCTGGAGGAGCTGTTCAACGCCAGGTTCCTGCACAAGCTCACGCGCAATCGCAGCGCGGCGATCAAGCAAGTATTGCTGGCCGGCGATATTGTGGTCGGCGTCGGCAATATTTACGCATCCGAAAGTTTGTTCAAGGCCGGCATCAATCCCAAAACGCCGGCATCCCGGATCAGCTTGGCGCGTTACGAAAAACTGGTCGCTGCGATCCGCGAGACGCTGGCGGCGGCGATCGAGCAGGGCGGCAGCAGCTTGCGCGACTTTATCGGCGTCAATGGACAATCCGGCTATTTTCAGCAGAATTATTTCGTCTATGACCGTAGCGGCGAACCTTGCCGCGTATGCGGCGCGCTTGTCCGCCAGATCAAGCAGGGACAGCGTTCGACCTTTTATTGCGTGGCTTGTCAGCGATGAAGCGCATAGCCGAACTGCCTGAAAGCGGCGTGGCTCCCCTTGCCTCGGCGGTGGAGAGTTTCGCCGATCCTTCTTTTTCCGCGGCGGTGATCGCCTGGCAAAAGCAGCATGGCCGGCATGCCTTGCCTTGGCAAAACACGCAGGACGCCTATCGCATCTGGCTTTCCGAAATCATGTTGCAGCAAACGCAGGTCAGCGCGGTGATTCCGTATTACCAGCGTTTCCTGTCGCGTTTCCCGGACGTGCTGTCGCTGGCGGCGGCGGCGTCCGAAGAGGTAATGGCGCTGTGGAGCGGACTCGGGTATTACTCGCGGGCGCGCAATCTGCACCGTTGCGCTCAGCGCGTGGCGGCCGAGTGCGGCGGCGTGTTTCCGGACGATCCGGATCTGCTGGCCGATTTGCCCGGCATCGGGCGGTCGACGGCGGCGGCGATCGCGGCATTCGCTTACGGCAAGCGCGCCGCGATCATGGACGGCAATGTCAAACGGGTGTTTGCGCGGGCCTTCGGCGTCGACGGTTATCCTGGCGCCAAGCCGATCGAGGACGGTTTGTGGCGGCGCGCCGTACAACTGCTGCCGCTGCGGGATATGGAATCGTACACGCAGGGCTTGATGGATCTGGGCGCGACGCTGTGCACGCGCAGCAAGCCAGCCTGTGAACGCTGCCCGCTGGCGGCGCGCTGCGTCGCCCATGCGACCGGCCGGGTCGACGAATTGCCGGTTAGAAAGCCGAAGAAAGCCGTGCCGGAACGGAGCACCGCGATGCTGGTGGTGGCCGACGGCGACGAGATTCTGCTGCAGCAACGGCCCGACAGCGGAATTTGGGGCGGTTTGCTGTCGCTGCCGGAATTGGCGCTGAATGCGGAAGCCGACAACGATTCCGACGACCACGTGCAGCGCCGCAATGCGCGGATCGCGCAGGCAATAGTGCGCTTCGGGGTGATGCGCGATTGCGCGCCGTTGCAGCCATTCGTGCATGTCTTTACGCATTTCAAACTGCAGGTCACGCCGTACAGGGTAGCGCTGGACCGGCGCGTGCCTCACGTCGGCCAGCACGATCACGTCTGGTATCCGATCCGGCAATTGGCCGATGCGCCGCTGCCGGCGCCGGTGAAAAAGCTGCTGTTGACGCTATTGCTCAGCGTGGATCTGTTTTCGGTCTGATTCAGGTGGCTAGTGCCCTGAGTCACCGGAAATCTGGTGCGCGATGTCCAGCTCGCGGTGCCGCAGCACCACGGTTTCCGTCGCCGCGAAATAAGCGGTCAGCCGTTCGGCGATATAGACGGAACGATGCTGGCCGCCGGTACAGCCGATTCCTACTGTCAGGTAACTCCGGTTATCCCGTTTGAAGGCCGGCAGCCATTTTTCGACAAAGGCGCGTATATCGCCGAGCAGGTCGGCCACTTGCGGCAGCGCTTCCAGAAAATCGATGACCGGCTGATCGCGGCCGGTCAACGGACGCAGCAGGGGGTCGTAATGGGGATTGGGCAGCATGCGGACGTCGAACACCAGATCGGTGTCCAGCGGCACGCCGAATTTGAACGCGAACGATTCGAACAGCAACGTCAGCGGGGCGCGCTCGACGGCAATCAATTGGTTGACCCAGGCGCGCAGTTTGCTGGCGCTCAGGCCCGAAGTGTCGATCAATTGACCGAGCATTTCGATGGCGCCCATCAGTTCGCGTTCGGTCCGGATGCATTCCATCAGCGTCAGCCGGTCGGCCGGGTTGCTGCCTGGCAGCAGGCGATGCGACAGGGGATGGCTGCGGCGCGTCTCCGAAAAGCGATTGACCAGCGATTCGGTCTTGGCGGTCAGGAACAGGACTTTGACGTCGTGGCCGTCTTCTCTCAGCAATTGGATGTCGTGCGGCAACTCATTGAGCGATGCGGCGCTGCGCGCGTCCACCGCGATGGCCAGCTTGTCGTCCTTGTCCTGCATCCGAATGGCGACGAGCCCGCGCAGCAATGGCGGCGGCAGATTGTCGACGCAAAAATAACCGGCGTCTTCCAGCGCGTGGAGGGCGACCGATTTGCCAGAACCCGAGATACCGGTGATAAGAATGATCCGCATGGCCGAAATAATACCGCGTTTCCCTTACCCAATAGGAAAACTAGGCGTCGTCCATCGCCTTGCGTTGGCGGACGATGAATTCCTGCAGCGTATCGATGCCGCGCAATTGCAGAATCGTATTGCGCACCGCGGCTTCCAGCAGCACCGCGATGTTGCGTCCGGCCGCCACCGGGATGACTACCTTGCGTATCTGCAGGCCCAGCACATCTTCGTATTGCGCGTCGATCGGCAGCCGTTCGTAATTTTCTTCCAGCGTACTGCGGCGTACCAGGTGCACGATCAGTTTCAGGCGCATTTTGCGGCGCACCGCGGTTTCGCCGAAGATGGCCTTGATGTCGAGCAGGCCTAGGCCGCGCACTTCCAGCAGATTCTGCAGCAGCGGCGGGCAGCGCCCTTCGATCATGTTAGGCGCGATGCGGGCGAATTCGACCGAATCGTCGGCGACCAATCCATGGCTGCGCGAAATCAATTCCAGACCGAGTTCGCTCTTGCCGAGTCCGGATTCTCCGGTGATCAGCACGCCGACACCGAGCACATCCATGAATACGCCGTGCATGGAAATTTGCTGCGCCAGCTTTTTCGATAAATAGACGCGCAGGTAATCGATGACCTGCGCCGCCGGCAGAGGCGTCGAAAACAGCGGGATGTTTTTCTCGTCGCAAATGGCGAGGATGTCGGCCGGTGTCGCCAGGCCCTGCGCGATGATGAAAGCGGGCGGTTCGCCGGCGACCAACTCGGCCGTCTGATGCGCGCGCGCCGCCGGCGACAGGCGTTGATAATATTCGGTTTCCTGATGCCCGTAGACCTGGATCCGCCCCGGGTGAATCAAATTCAAATGGCCGACCTGATCGGCGGCCGACGCGGCGTCGCCGGAAATCAGCCTGTCGCTGCCGGCGAAACCGGCGAACCACCCGAGTTGCAGCGTTTCGCGATTTTCGTCGTACAGTTGTTGAATGGAAAGCTCGGTATGGGAAGGCATCAGCAGTGTCCGATGATCGTCAGAAAAAATATCGTGGGGCGGTTCCCGCATTGTCGCCTCGCGCCGCCCAGGACGGCAGCGGCAATGCGGGCGTTTGTCATTTGCCGGCGGGTCAGGCGGTTTTTTCCAGCGCGGTGTGCCAACTGACGATGCGGGCGTGCACCGTCGCCGCGTCGGCGTCGCTGGCCAGCGCCTCGCGCAAACCGCTGTTGGAAAACAGTTCGGCGATCTCGGACAGGATCTCCAGATGCTGTTGCGTGACGTTGTCTGGAATAAGCAGGAAGATCAACAGCTTGACCGGTTCGCCATCGGGCGACTCGAACGGAATCGGTTCGGCCAGCCGGACGAACGCGGCGATCGGCGCCTTCAAGCCCTTGATCCGTCCATGCGGCACAGCCACGCCGTGGCCCAGTCCGGTAGAGCCGAGACGTTCGCGCGCGAACAGATTGTCGGAAACGGTCGATCTGGCGATGCCGCAGTTGTTTTCGAAGATAAGTCCGGCCTGCTCGAAAGCGCGTTTTTTACTGGAAACTTCCAGGTCAACGACTACATTTTCCGGCGCGAGAATTTTTGCTAGGTTTGTCATGAGGCCGAACGGATACTAGATGAACTTTTGCGGATTATAGGCTTGTTTTCAGCTTCTGTAACCTCGCGTTCAGCCGTGCGGCAACGCTGTTTTCCCTCTGGGGGAGCGATAGGGGATTAATTGAAAATTAGTTGCATTTCAGGAATAAAAGTGGTCAAAAAAACAACGCTCTCGGGAGCGGCCGCGGTAACGCGTTACGGAAGTTCAACGCGCATGAACATAAATAAAACGTCGCCGTTGTTTTTATTCTTCGACAAACGGGGAACATAGGACGCCATGAGTTTGGCGCCCTTCACGCCCAGCGACGCCACCGGCAGCGCGACCGGAAACGGGACCCCGCCAAAGTAGTCCTCGCGGCTCATCATCATCGCCGTGTAACCCAGCCCCGCTTCGACGCCGCTGCCGGCGACCGGCCAGATCCATTCATAGGCGTAGCCCGCCATCAGTTGCGGCTGTTCGTGCGAGTCGCTGATGCCCATGAAATACAGCGATTCGTCATTGCCGGAAGCGTTGCGCAAAGTGCGTCCGAAGCCGCCGCCCCAGGTTTTTTCGTTCAGTTCATCCAGTTTCTCCTGCGTATAGGTGTCACGGCCGTGATATGCGTAACCGGACAGGTAGAGCTCATTGCTGCCGTGATCGGCGATGGCGCTGATGCGGTTTTTGGTTTGCTGCCAGAATCCCTCATCGCCGGAAGTATCGGCCTGAACGGTCTGGGCGCCGGCCGGCAGGGTCGCCAGTAAAGCGGCCGTCGCCATGGCGGCGGCAAGAATTTTTTTTACGGATTGCATGATCGTCGATTTGCTTTTATTGCAGTCAAATTGAATTGCTCCGAATTTTATTTCGGAGACATCCGCCGAATGCGCAAAACGAAGATTTGTTACAAGTGGATAACGGCTTTTTTCATAAAAAAAGATCGCCGCCATTCACGGCGATTACTTTGGTTATGAAGTGTTTTATCGTAAATTGAATAATGCGGAGCGCGACCTTTCAGTGCGCGTTTATTGCCTCGCGTGACGCACGTTGGACGGCGCCTTGCCGGTCGAGAAATTGCTGCGCCACGGATTGATGTCGAGTCCGCCGCGACGCGTATAGCGGGCGTAGACCGATAGCTTAGACGGCTGGCATCGACGCAGGATGTCGACGAAAATGCGTTCCACGCATTGCTCGTGAAATTCATTGTGTTCGCGCAGGCCGATCAGATATTTCAGCAGATTTTCCTGATTGATCGGCGCGCCCACATAGTTAATCTGCACGCTGCCCCAATCCGGCTGGCCGGTCACCAGGCAATTCGATTTGAGCAGATGCGACACCAGGGTTTCTTCGACAGGAGCCAGGGTTTTATCGGCGAACAGCAGATCAGGATTGGGCTGATAGCTGTCGACTTCGATATCCAGGCGATCCAGCAGGATGCCTTCCATCTGACGTATGGCCAGCGTGGAAAATTTATCCGCCAGCGTCAGCGCGATTTGCACCGGCGCGCCGAATGCGGCCGACAGATCGGCGCGCAACAGGTTGAGCAGCGCTTCGCTGCCGGCAAGTTTGGTCTGATTGAATGAATTCAGATAAAGCTTGAACGATTTGGATTCGACGATATTCGGCGAGTCGGCCGGCACCGTGATCGTGGCGATCGCCACCTCCGGTTTACCGCGCATATTAAGCCAGGAGATTTCGTAGGCGTTCCAGATATCCACGCCGAAGAACGGCAGCGTGCCGCTCAGCCCGAGTTCGTCGCGCTTGCCTTTGCGTGGGATGGGGAACAGCAGCGCCGGCGTGTACTGGGTGCAGTAAACGCTGGCTTTGCCCAGCGGCGAATCAGTCAGGGAGTTCGCGGGCGAACGGTTGGTGGAATCGGTCATGTGCGGCGAAATCGGTATCAACCGAGAAACAGTTTGTACAAGGGATTTTTGCTCTCGTCCCAATGACGATATCCCAGATTGGCGAGGAACGCACGGAATGCCGGCATTTCTTTTTTCGGCACCTGCAGTCCGACCAGAATCCGGCCCACGTCGGAGCCCTGGCTGCGGTAGTGAAACAGACTGATATTCCAGTTCGGATTCATGCTGTTGAGAAAACGCATCAGCGCGCCCGGGCGCTCCGGGAATTCGAAGCGGTACAGCAATTCGTTTTCGGCCAGCAGACTTTTGCCGCCGACCAGATGGCGGATATGCACTTTCGCCAGCTCGTCGTGCGTCAGGTCCAGCGTGCGATAGCCGTGCTTTTCGAAATTCTTGGCGATCTGGCTGGATTCATGATTGCCGCTGGTCTGAATGCCGACGAACACGTGCGCCTCGTTGCGGTCGCTGATGCGGTAATTGAATTCGGTCACATTGCGCGTGCCGACCAGTTCGCAGAACGCGCGGAAACTGCCGTGGCGTTCGGGAATGGTGACCGCCAGCACCGCTTCGCGCGCCTCCCCGATATCGGCCATTTCGGCGACGAAACGCAAGCGGTCGAAATTCATGTTGGCGCCGCAGGCGATGGTGATCAAGGTTTCGTTTTTGATCGGTTTTTTGCCCAGCCGCGCGCGTTCGATATAGGCCTTGGCGCCGGCGATGGCGAGCGCGCCCGCCGGTTCCAGGATGCTGCGGGTGTCCTGGAAGACATCCTTGATCGCCGTACAGACCGCATCGGTGTCGACCAGGATGATGTCGTCCACATATTTTTTGGTCAGGCGGAAGGTCTCCTCGCCGACCAGTTTGACAGCGGTGCCGTCGGAAAACAGGCCCACGTCGGCCAGCGTGACGCGGCGTCCGGCCTTTATGCTGCGGGCCATCGCATCCGAGTCGGTGGTTTGCACGCCGATGATCTTGATGTCCGGACGCACCGCCTTGACATACGCCGCTACGCCGGAGATCAGGCCGCCGCCGCCGATGGCGACGAAAATCGCGTGGATCGGGCCGGAATGCTGGCGCAGGATTTCCATGCCGATGGTGCCCTGGCCGGCGATCACGTCAGGATCGTCGAACGGATGCACGAACGTCAGTTTCTGTTTCTTTTCCAGCGTCAGCGCGTGCGCGTAGGCGTCGGTATACGAATCGCCATGCAGCACGACTTCACCGCCGCGCGCCCTGACGGCGTCGATTTTGACGCCGGGCGTGGTGGTCGGCATCACGATCACCGCGCGGCAGCCGAGTTTGGCGGCCGACAGCGCGACGCCTTGCGCGTGATTGCCGGCCGACGCGCAAATCACGCCGCGCTTCAATTGCGCGGGGGTCAGATGCGCCATTTTGTTATAGGCGCCGCGCAATTTGAAGCTGTGCACGCTTTGCATGTCTTCGCGCTTGAAATAAATCTGGTTTCCCATCCGTTGCGACAGATGCGCGGCCAGTTGCAGCGGGGTTTCGACCGCGACGTCGTAGACGCGCGCGGTCAATATTTTTTGCAGATAGTCTGTAGTCATGGATCCGGATATTGTTTTGAACCCGTGCGGCGGTAAAAGGAGGCGCGGCGCGACGGTCGAATGAATGGGGCGGAACACGCCATTATAATGGAGCGCCGCCGAGCTTTGCCGGGCGGCCGCTTTGCCAGCGGTCTTCGGCGTCGGTTTTTGGCTGCCGTCCGTGGCCATTATAGTTTTATAGAATCGATTAATGTAATTTAATAATTTTTATAAATCGCGTCGATTCGGCCTGTAAAGTTATATTGGAGCGGCTATTCATTGCGGCTCTCGTGTGTGCGCGCAATAAGATAGAATGATTGTTTAGCAGCAGATGACTTACAACAGTGATGAACGCCCCCGCCCAACTTCAAGTACTGCTTTCCGACACGCCGCATGGCGAACCGGCTACGCGTTTGCGTGAAATTCCCTATAACTACACCTCTTTTTCGGATCGCGAAATCGTTATCCGGCTATTGGGCCAGGAAGCGTGGCATTTGCTCGACGAATTGCGCAGCAAACGCCAGACCGGCCGCTCGGCCCGCATGCTGTATGAGGTGCTGGGCGATATCTGGGTAGTGCGGCGCAATCCGTATCTGCAGGACGATCTGCTGGACAATCCGAAGCGGCGCGCCGCGCTGATCGAAGCGCTGAATCATCGGCTGGCCGAAGTCGACAAGCGCCGCATCGCCACCGATCTGGCCGAGCACGGCGACGATAAAGTCACGCGCATCCGCAGCGCCAACGTGGAAGCCTTGCTGAAGGCGGCGCAAAAGGCAATTGTCGACTTCGGCGACGAATTCCAGCGCACCTACGATTTGCGCAAACGCGCCACCAAGGTGTTGGGACGCTATACCGCCAAGGACAATATCAAGTTCGACGGCCTGTCGCGCGTATCGCATGTGACCGACGCCACCGACTGGCGCGTCGAATATCCGTTCGTGGTGCTCACGCCCGACAGCGAAGACGAAATGGCCGGCATCGTCAAGGCCTGCATCGAATTGGGGCTGACCATCATCCCGCGCGGGGGCGGCACCGGCTACACCGGCGGCGCGATCCCGTTGACGCCGCTGTCGGCAGTGATCAACACCGAAAAACTGGAAGAAATGGGCGCGGTCGAATTGACCGTGCTGCCGGGGCTCGACAAGCCGTACGCAACGCTGTTTACCGGCGCCGGCGTGGTGACCAAGCGCGCATCCGATGCGGCCGACAAGGCCGGGTTCGTGTTCGCATGCGATCCGACTTCCGCCGAGGCCTCCTGCATCGGCGGCAACATCGCGATGAATGCGGGCGGCAAGAAGGCCGTGTTGTGGGGCACCGCGCTCGACAATCTGGCCAGCTGGCGCATGGTCGATCCGAACGGCGACTGGCTGGATGTCACGCGGATCAATCATAACCTCGGCAAGATTCACGATGCGCCGGTGGCTTCATTCAAACTGGAATGGACGCATCCGGCCGAAAAGGGCGCGCATCGCAGCGAGCCGTTCAAGACCGAAATGCTGGACATACCCGGCCCCACATTCCGCAAGGAAGGCCTTGGCAAGGATGTCACCGATAAATTTCTGTCGGGCCTGCCCGGCGCGCAGAAAGAAGGCTGCGACGGTCTGATTACGTCGGCCGTGTGGATTCTGCACAAAATGCCGAAGTACACGCGCACCGTTTGCCTGGAGTTTTTCGGTCAGGCACGCGACGCGATCCCGTCGATCGTCGAAATCAAGAATTTCATGGACGCGGAAACCCGCCGCGGCGGCGCGACGCTGGCCGGTCTCGAACATCTGGACGAGCGCTATCTGCGCGCCGTCGGTTATTCGACCAAATCCAAGCGCGGCGTGCTGCCGAAAATGGCCTTGTTCGGCGATATCGTCGGCGACGATGAAAACGCCGTGGCGCAGGCCGCATCGGAAGTGGTGCGCATGGCCAACAACCGCGTCGGCGAAGGATTCGTGGCTGTGAGCCCCGAGGCGCGCAAGAAATTCTGGCTCGACCGTTCGCGCACCGCGGCGATCGCCAAGCACACCAATGCGTTCAAGATCAACGAGGATGTGGTGATCCCGTTGGACCGGATGGGCGAATACACCGACGGCATCGAGCGCATCAATATCGAATTGTCGGTCAAGAATAAATTGCAGTTTCTGGGCGAGTTGCGCGCGTTTTTCGCGAAGGGCAATCTGCCTTTGAGCAAGAATGAGGATGCCGAAGGCGGCGATATTCCGGCCGCCGAGATGCTGGAAGACCGTGTGCACGAGGCCGAGGAGCTGATCAATCGCTGCGAGGCGCGCTGGGCTTATCTGACCGCCAATCTCGACATGCCGTTGCGCGATGCGCAGCAGCAGTTGCTGGCGCTCTGCCCGCCATCCGTGGTGCCGCCGCAGACGCTCGCGCAGCGCCTGGCCGAGCAGCCGGACGTACGCGTGTTCGATCTGGTGCAGGACCGCACGATTCGCGTTACCTGGAAACAGGAAGTGCGCGCGCAATTGCGCCAGATATTCAGCGGCGGCGCCTTCAAGCAGATTCTGGAGGAATGCGGCGCCATCCATAAGCGCGTATTGCGCGGCCGCGTGTTCGTCGCGCTGCACATGCATGCCGGCGACGGCAATGTGCATACCAATATCCCGGTCAATTCCGATCATTACGAGATGCTGCAGGACGCGCATCAGGCGGTGGCCCGCATCATGGCGCTGGCGCGTTCGCTGGACGGCGTGATTTCGGGCGAGCACGGCATCGGCATCACCAAGCTGGAATTCCTGAAGGAAGACGAAATCAGCGAATTCCGCGACTATAAGTTGCGCATCGATCCGGAAGGCCGTTTCAACAAGGGCAAGCTGCTGAATCTGCCCGGACTCGAGGCCGACCTGAGCAACGCCTATACGCCGTCGTTCGGTTTGATGGGGCACGAATCGCTGATCATGCAGCAGAGCGATATCGGCGCGGTCGCCAACAGCATCAAGGACTGCCTGCGCTGCGGCAAGTGCAAACCGGTCTGCGCGACGCATGTGCCGCGCGCCAATCTGCTGTACTCGCCGCGCAACAAGATCCTGGCGACCTCGCTGCTGGTCGAGGCTTTCCTGTACGAGGAACAGACCCGGCGCGGCGTGTCGATCAAGCACTGGGAAGAGTTCGAGGACGTTGCCGATCACTGCACGGTCTGCCACAAGTGCCTGACGCCTTGCCCGGTCGATATCGACTTCGGCGACGTGTCGATGAACATGCGCAATCTGCTGCGCAAGATGGGCAAGCGCTCGTTCAATCCGGGCACCGCGACGGCGATGTTTTTCCTGAATGCGACCGATCCGGCCACCATCAACGCCACGCGGCAGCTGATGACCGGCATCGGCTTCAAGGCGCAGCGTTTCGGCAATGAGCTGCTGAAGAAATTCGCGCGCAAGCAGTCCAGGACGCCGCCGGCCACGGTTGGCAAGGCGCCGATCAAGGAACAGGTGATTCATTTCATCAACAAGAAGATGCCGGGCAATCTGCCGAAGAAGACCGCGCGCGCATTGCTCGATATCGAAGACGACAAGATCGTGCCGATCATCCGCAATCCGCTGACCACCACGGCCGATACGGAAGCGGTGTTCTACTTCCCCGGCTGCGGATCGGAACGGCTGTTTTCGCAGGTCGGTTTGGCGACGCAGGCGATGTTGTGGCGCGTCGGCGTGCAGACGGTGCTGCCGCCGGGATATCTGTGCTGCGGCTATCCGCAACGCGGCTCCGGCGACTACGACAAGGCCGAGAAGATCATCACCGACAACCGGGTGCTGTTCCACCGGATGGCGAATACGCTGAATTATCTGGATATCAAGACGGTCATCGTGTCGTGCGGCACTTGCTACGATCAATTGCAGGGTTATGAATTCGACAAAATTTTCCCCGGCTGCCGCATCCTCGACATCCACGAATATCTGCTGGAAAAGGACGTCACGCTGTCCGGCGTCACCGGCACGCGCTACATGTATCACGATCCTTGCCATACGCCGATGAAATTGCAGGATCCGCTGAAGACGGTGAATGCGCTGATTTCGACGGCCGACGGTCAGAAAGTGGAAAAGAACGACCGTTGCTGCGGCGAATCCGGCACCTTCGGCGTCAGCCGTCCGGACGTATCGACGCAGGTGCGTTTCCGCAAGGAAGAGGAAATGATCAAAGGCGCCAACAAGGTGCGCGCCGACGGTTTCGACGGCGAGGTCAAGATACTGACTTCCTGCCCTTCCTGCCTGCAAGGCCTGAATCGTTACAACGAGGATTCCGGTACGACCGCCGATTACATCGTGGTTGAAATGGCCAAGCATCTGATGGGCGAAAACTGGCTGCCCGAATACGTCGCCCGCGCCAACAACGGCGGCATCGAGCGGATTCTGGTATAGCCATGAGCGCTTGCGATCAATGCGAGTTGTGCCATGCCGACGGCGGCGAAGTATTGTTTCGCAACGCCGATTACCGGGTGGTGCTGGTCGACGATGCCGGGTATCCGGGGTTCTGCCGGGTAATCTGGAATGCGCACGTCGGCGAAATGACGTCGTTGGCGCCAACCCAGCGCGCGGTGCTGATGGATGCGGTGTGGTGCGTCGAAAGCGCACTGCGCGAGACGCTGCAGCCGACCAAGATCAATCTGGCCAGCCTGGGAAATATGACTGCGCATCTGCACTGGCACCTGATTCCGCGCTTCTCGGACGATGCGCATTTTCCGAATCCGATCTGGGCGCAGCCGCAGCGCGAAGCGTCGCCCGCGTCGCTGGCCTCGCGCAAGGATTTATTGCCGCAGTTGCGGCAAGCGGTGACGCGTCATTTGGCGGCATCGCATTGAACGCCTATTCAGGCTTGCATGCGTCTTGAACGCGGATCACAGGAAAGAAATATGACTTCAGAACCATCCACCACCACCGCCGCTCCGCATCCGACCGCCTTCAAAGTGCGCAAGCAGTCGCGCGTAATGGAAGTGAGCTTCGACGATGGCAGCGAATTTTCACTGCCGTTCGAATTGTTGCGCGTCTATTCGCCGTCGGCGGAAGTGCGCGGCCATGCGCCCGGCCAGGAAGTGCTGCAACTGGGCAAGCGCAATGTCGAGGTGGTCCAGCTGGAACCGGTCGGCAACTACGGCATCAAACCGGTTTTCTCCGACGGCCACGAAAGCGGGATTTACACCTGGGATTATCTGTACCAATTGGGGCGCGATCAGGCCGCGATGTGGGAAGAGTACCTGCAGAAACTGGTGGCTGCGGGACATACCCGCGAATCCGGTCGCGATGTTGCAGGTATTGCCGCCTCGTCAGGGCGCCATTGCGGCGGATAAAATCGCGCTTGTATAATGCATTTCCCTATTGAGGTTGCGCGCATGACCAATACCACGCATTTCGGCTATCAAACTGTCGATGAGGACGCCAAGGTCCATAAAGTGGCCGAAGTTTTCCATTCGGTGGCGTCCAAATACGATGTCATGAACGATCTGATGTCGGCCGGCATGCACCGTCTCTGGAAAACCTTCACCATCGGGCAAGCCGGCGTGCGTCCCGGCTTCAAGGTGCTCGATATCGCCGGGGGCACCGGCGATCTGGCCATGGCGTTCGCGCGGCGCGCCGGTCCCACCGGCGAGGTCTGGCTGACCGATATCAATGAGTCGATGTTGCGCGTCGGGCGCGATCGGCTGTTGAATCACGGCATCGATACGCCGAGCATGCTGTGCGATGCGGAAAAATTGCCGTTTCCCGATAATTATTTCGACCGCGTATCGGTGGCCTTCGGTTTGCGCAATATGACGCACAAGGATAAGGCGCTGGCGGAGATGCGGCGCGTGCTGAAGCCGGGCGGAAAATTGCTGGTGCTGGAATTTTCCAAAGTCTGGCGCCCGTTGCAAAAGCCGTATGACGTGTATTCGTTTTCGGTACTGCCGTGGTTAGGCAAGAAAATCGCCAACGATGCGGAAAGCTATCGTTACCTGGCCGAATCGATCCGCATGCACCCGGATCAGGACAGCTTGAAACAGATGCTGGTCGACGCCGGCCTGGAGCGCGTCGAATACTTCAATCTGACGGCCGGCGTGGCCGCTTTGCATACCGGTATCAAACTTTAGGGATTTCATGAAACGATTATTGATCGCGCTGTTGATTTTTGTAACGATGCTGCCGTTGGCTGAAGCCAGACGTCTGGGCGGCGGCGGGTCCATCGGCAGACAATCCACTTATTCGCGGCAAGTTTCGCCGCCGAGCCAGACGGTCACGCCGGCCAGACCGGCGGCTCCCGCGGCCGCGCCGGCAGCGGCTCCCGGTGCGGTGACGCCGCCCCGGCCCGCCAGCCCATGGCGCGGCATCCTGGGCGGCGCGCTGCTCGGGCTCGGCTTGGGCGCCTTGCTTTCCCATTTCGGCATAGGGGGCGCCTTCGGCAGCATGATTTCGATGATCCTGATGCTGGCATTGCTGGGCTTCGCCGTCATGTTCCTGGTGCGCATGTTCAGCCGCCGTAACAATGCAGGGGACCGGCCGGCGAACGAGCCCGCGTATGCGGGCCGGATGTATTCCGAGCCTGCTTCGGGGTCGACTTCATTCACGCCGGAAATCGGCTCAGGCATTGCCGCCGAGGCGCCGAGGGCATTTCAAACGCCGTCGTCGGGGTTGAGCAGCGGATCGTTCGGCGGCGGCGCCGGCGGGCACGGAACCGCGCTGGGTATCCCGGCCGATTTCGATGTGGCCGGTTTCGTGCGCAATGCGAAAACCTATTTCATTCGCCTGCAGGCGGCCGGAGATAAAGCCGACATTCACGATATCCGCGAATTCACGACTCCCGAAATGTTCGCCGAGTTGCGGTTGCAAATACAGGAGCGCGGCGCCAGTCCGAATGTGACCGACGTGGTGCAACTGAACGGCGAATTGCTGGGCATCGACCAGGAAGCCGACGATTATCTCGCCACCGTCAAATTCAGCGGTCTGATCAAGGAAGCCCCGGATGCGTCGGCGGAGCCGTTTGCCGAAATGTGGATTTTCAGCAAGCCTGTCGACGGCGGCGGCTGGGTGCTGGCGGGCATACAGCAAGTATCCTGAGCCTGTAATGAACCGGCGGATTTCGCGCGCAGCTTTCCGCCATATCCGCCGTTTTCATAGCCGGTTCCGGTTGTTCCGCCGGCTGCCGTATCCGTTTTCATTATTCCGCCCGTTCCGATTGATCGTTACGGGCGGTTTTATTTTGTCATCATGAAGCCCAATCCCTTACCATACGCGATTAATCATTTGCTGGCGCAGGAACCCTGGGCGCAGCGCAAGCTGCTCGCGCACCGCGGCAAGACCGCAGCCATCGATACCGGCTTGCTGACGCTGCGTTTGCGGATAACCGACGACGGCATGGTCGAAGCGGTCGACACGCAGGTCGCCAGCGACGTGACGATCAAGGTCAAATTGTCCGATCTGCCCCTGATTGCGGTCGATCCCGAACGCGCGTTTTCATACGTGAAGATCGACGGCGACGCCGATCTTGCCAATGCGATCTCGCAATTGAGTCAGAATCTGCGTTGGGACGCCGCGCACGATCTGAGCAAGCTGGTCGGCGAAATTGCGGCCCAGCGGATGGTGTCGGCCGGCGAATCCGCGGCGGCGACGGTGAAGGCGACCCATAAATCGTTCACTGAAAACCTGGCCGAGTATTTCCTCGAGGAACAGCCGATGCTGGTGCGGCCCGCCGCGGTGACTGGGATGGGCGATCGGGTCGGCAGATTGCGTGACGACGTTGAGCGCCTCATCAAGCGTATCGAAAAACTGGAAAGCAGAAGCTAGATGATATTGAGAACATTGCGGCTGTTGAAAATTCTGCGCGTCGTGCTGCGCTACGGCCTGGACGATATCGCGATGACCGGATTGAAGGCGCCGCGCGTGGCCCGGCTGCTCAACGGCATCCTGTTCTGGCGCGACTTGTCGGCGCGGCCCGGCGTGCGTCTGCGCATGGCGCTGGAGGACCTGGGGCCGATTTTCGTGAAGTTCGGCCAGGTGTTGTCGACCCGGCGGGATCTGCTGCCGGCCGATGTCGCCACCGAATTGACCAAATTGCAGGATCGCGTGCCGCCGTTCCATCCGGATCTGGCGATCGCCCAGATCGTCAAATCGCTGGGCGCGCATCCGGATCAACTGTTCAGCAGCTTCGAACGCTTGCCGGTGGCGTCGGCGTCGATCGCGCAGGTGCATTTCGCGGTGCTCAAGGATGGCACCGAAGTCGCGGTGAAGGTATTGCGGCCGGGAATGAAAAAGAATATCGACGAAGACGTCGATCTGATGCGCATCGCCGCAAGCTGGCTGGAAACCTGGTGGGCCGACGGGCGGCGTTTGAAGCCGCGGGAAGTCGTCGCCGAATTCGATAAATATCTGCACGACGAACTCGATCTGATGCGCGAGGCGGCCAACGGCAGTCAATTGCGCCGCAATTTCGCGCAATCCGATCTGCTGATCGTGCCGGAGATGTTCTGGGATTACTGCTCGTCGTCGGTGATCGTGATGGCGCGCATGAAGGGCATCCCGATTTCGCAGACCGAACGGCTGGTGGCCGAGGGGGTGGACCTGGCCAAGCTGTCGCGCGACGGCGTCGAGATATTTTTTACGCAGGTGTTCCGCGACGGTTTCTTTCATGCGGACATGCATCCGGGAAATATTCTGGTGTCGATCGATCCGGCGACTTTCGGGCGTTATATCGCGCTCGATTTCGGCATCGTCGGCACGCTCAACGATTTCGACAAGGATTATCTGTCGCAGAATTTTCTGGCGTTTTTCCAGCGCGATTACAAGCGCGTGGCCGAAGCGCATATCGAATCGGGCTGGGCGCCGAAGGAAACCCGGGTCGACGAACTGGAGTCGGCGGTGCGCGCTTGCTGCGAACCGATTTTCGACAGGCCCTTGAAGGATATTTCTTTCGGCCAGGTGCTGCTGCGGCTGTTTCAGACATCGCGGCGCTTTAATGTCGAGGTGCAACCGCAGCTGGTGCTGTTGCAGAAGACCTTGCTCAATATCGAGGGCCTCGGCCGTCAGTTGGATCCCAATCTGGATTTGTGGAAGACGGCCAAGCCGCATCTGGAACGCTGGATGAACGAGCAGGTCGGCTGGCGCGGTTTTGTGCAGCAGCTGAAAGCGGAAGTGCCGCGCTACAGTCGTTTGCTGCCGCAATTGCCGCGGCTGGCGCATCAGGCGCTGACGCAGGCGACGGAGATCGGAAAAGAGCAAAACGGGGAGTTGCTGAAGCGGCTGATTGCCGAGCAGAAGCGGACCAATATGCTGCTCGGTGTCGCAGTATATTTCGGCGGCGGCCTGTTGGGCGGGATACTGCTGGTGATCTTTTTCCTGCGCTGGGTGCATGGGGCTTGATCCCCATGCCATCGACTAACTAAACAAACGGCTTAATTCGGCTCCCGGTTCCGGCGCGCGCATGAAGGTTTCGCCGACCAGGAATGCATGCACGTCGTGGTCGCGCATTCGTTTGACGTCGTCGGCGTTGCGAATGCCGGATTCGGTGACGACCAGTTTGCCCGGCGGAATGCGCGGCAATAGAGCCAGGGTATTGTCCAGCGAGGTTTCGAAGGTGCGAAGATTGCGGTTGTTGATGCCCAGCAGGGCCGTCTTCAGTCGCAGCGCAGCTTCCAGTTCGGCGCCGTCGTGCACTTCGACCAGCACGCTCATGCCCAGCTCATGCGCGCATGCTTCCAGCTCCGCCATCAGGCCGTGGTCGAGCGCGGCGACGATCAACAGAATGGCGTCGGCGCCCCAATGACGCGCCTGATAGATCTGATACGGATCGATCATGAAATCCTTGCGCAGCACCGGCAGCGCGCAGGCGGCGCGCGCCTGTTGCAGATACGCCGGCGCGCCCTGAAAGAATTGTTCGTCGGTCAGTACCGACAGGCAGGCCGCGCCGTGGGCGGCATAGCTGACCGCGATGTCGGCCGGATTGAAATTTTCGCGCAGCAGGCCTTTCGACGGCGAGGCCTTTTTTACTTCGGCGATCACGGCGGCGTGGCCGGCGGCGATCTTATTGCGCATGCTGCCTTCGAAATTGCGCAGCGCGGTTCTGGCGTCGGCATCGGTTTCCACTTCGCGCCGCAGGCTGGGCAGATCCCTGTGTTTCTTCGCTGCTCGGATTTCGTCTGCTTTGACGCTCAGGATTTTGTCGAGGATATCGCTCATGGTTCAGTGGCCGCCGAGTTGTTGGGTGACTTCAACGAAGTGAGTCAGTTTGTTGCGCGCCGCGCCGGATGAAATTGCGGTACGCGCTTTGTGCAGGCCGTCGGCGATCGATGGCGCCACGCCGGCGGTGTATAAGGCCGTGGCCGTGTTCAGTATCACGATGTCGCGCGCCGGGCCGGCAACGTCGTCCAGCACTTCGAGGATTTTGGCTTTCGATTCGGCGGCGTTGGCGACTTGCAGATTGCGGCTCGCCACCATCTGCAAACCGAAATCTTCCGGATGAATTTCGTATTCGCGAATTTCGCCGTTGACCAGCTCCCCGACCAGCGTGCTGGCGCCCAGCGATACTTCGTCCAGATTGTCGCGCCCCCACACCACCATTGCGTGCTGCGTTCCCAGGCGCTGCAACACCCGCACCTGAATGCCGACCAGGTCGGCATGAAACACGCCCATCAGAATGTTCGGCGCGCCGGCCGGATTGGTCAGCGGTCCCAGGATATTGAAGATTGTGCGCACGCCGAGTTCCTTGCGCACGGGCGCCGCGTGTTTCATCGCGCCATGGTAATTCTGCGCGAACATGAAGCCGATGCCGGTTTGCGCGATCGATTGGGCGACCTGCTCGGGTTTCAGATTGATGTTGACGCCGAACGATTCGAGTACGTCGGCGCTGCCCGAAGAGGACGAAACGCTGCGGCCGCCGTGTTTGGCGACCCGCGCGCCAGCGGCTGCGGCGACGAACATGGAGGCGGTCGAGATGTTGAAGGTATGCGCGCCGTCGCCGCCGGTGCCGACGATATCGACCAGATTGTCGGTATTGGCCATCGGCACTTTGACGGCGAATTCACGCATGACCTGCGCGGCGGCGGCGATTTCGCCTATGGTTTCCTTCTTGACGCGCAGCCCCATGGTCAATGCGGCGATCATCGCGGGCGATACCTCCCCTTGCATGATGCTGCGAAACAGCGACAGCATTTCGTCGTGAAAAATCTCCCGATGCTCGATGCAGCGCAGCAGCGCTTCTTGCGGAGTGATGGTCATGTTGTTCTCAGCCGGTCAGGAAATTTTTCAGCAGCAAATGGCCGTGTTCGGACAGAATCGATTCGGGATGGAATTGCACGCCCTGTACGTCGAGTTCCTTATGCCGCACGCCCATGATTTCGCCGTCGTCGGTCCATGCGGTGACTTCCAGGCAGTCCGGCAGCGATGCGCGTTCGATCGCCAGCGAGTGATAGCGGATGACGGTGTACGGACTGGGAATGTCGCGGAATACGCCGACGCCGGTGTGCGCGATCATCGAGGTCTTGCCATGCATCACCTGTTTGGCGCGCACCACTTTGCCGCCGAACGCCTCACCGATGGCCTGATGGCCGAGGCAGACGCCGAGCAAAGGCAGCTTGCCGGCGAAATGCTGCAGCACCGAAATGCAGATGCCGGCTTCTTTAGGACTGCATGGGCCGGGCGATAGGCAGATCCGGTCGGGACGCATCGCCGCGATGTCTTCCAGAGTGATTTCGTCGTTGCGGAAAGTTCTGACTTCTTCGCCCAGTTCCCCGAAATACTGCACCAGGTTATAGGTGAAGGAATCGTAGTTGTCGATCATCAATAGCATATTGGGCCTAACTTATTGATTTTTAAATGAGTAGGTGGAGGACTTTGCGCTTTAATATACCGTAGCATGGGGCATCCAACGGGCAAAAAAGCCATATGCGTCCCCGGCAGGCAGGGTGCGGGATGAACTGGGGTCTGTGGAAGGCATCGGACAATCTCCTTGAGTGTGGGAGCCGCCGTACCGGAGAGCGTTCTAACTTGACCTTGCCTGCCGATGCGGCGGCAAGGTGCGGTTCGAGACCGCGACGACGTGCCGCTTCCTAGTGGGAGCGCCACCACGTGGATTCGTCGATCAATACTGTATTGGTCATCGCGTTTAACAAATCTCGTCTCGTTGAGGCCGGGTTTAGCGGCAGGCTTGTCACCGTAAGTGAGAAAACTGCCAGATAGGTTTAATCTATAATTGTAACGCTTCTCGGGGGCTGCTGTCGACGGGATACTGACCGGCGTTTGCTTCAACCCGGAACAACTTTTACCTAGACCGGAAAATCGCTAACCATATGAAAACCCGCCCTCGCCAATCCTCTTCTGAAGGGGATTCGAGCGCGCCGTCCTGGCGCGAACAGGAGCGCCTGCTGCTGGGTGAAGTCATGCAATTGATCGGGCGCAGCCTGGCTCCGAACGCGATTTTCCGGGAAATGCTGCATCTGCTATCCGAGTTGCTCGGCCTCAATCGCGGGCGCATCGTTTTACTGGACGGAATCGACATCGAAGCGGGGGCCATTCGGCCACGCCTGGGGGCCGACGCGAAAATCTGTTACGCCTACGGTCTGACAAAGACGGAAATGGCGCGCGGTGTGTATGCCTGGGGCGAGGGAATCACCGGCGCCGCCCTGGCGACGGGACAGACGTTCATTGTGCAGGACATCGACGCCGAACCCCGCTTCCTGGCGCGTGCCGTCGAGCGCGCCAAATTACCCCAGGAAACGGTTTCCTTCATCGCCGTGCCGATCCGGCTGGGCCGGGCCGCCGTGGGCGTGCTGGCTGTACATCGTATTCGCCGGCGCAATCGGACGATTGCCGATGACGTCGCGGTCCTGAAGATTCTCGCCACGCTGGCCGGGCAATTGCTCCAGCTGCAATCGCTGGTGGAAGAAAAGACTCGGTCTCTGCAGGAAAAAAATCAGCTGCTGTCGCGTGCGCTGGAATCCGCGTCGGCCCGTTACGGCATCATCGGCACTTCACCTCCGTTGTTGCGTGCGCTCGATGAGCTGGAGCGCGTTTCGCAGGCAAAGGCTAGCGTGCTGCTGCTGGGAGAATCGGGCACCGGCAAGGAGTTGTTCGCGCGCGCATTGCATCTGGCGAGTCCGCGGCACGATGCGCCTTTCATCAAGGTCAATTGCGCCGCCATACCGGATACGCTGTTCGAGAGTGAGCTGTTCGGCTACGAAAAAGGGGCGTTTACCGGAGCGGCCACGGCGCGGGCAGGCTGGTTCGAGCAAGCCGACGGCGGCACGGTCTTTCTGGATGAGATCGGCGAAATGCCGCTGCCGATGCAGGCCAAACTGTTGAGAACGCTGCAGGAAGGGACGATTGCGCGTCTGGGCGGAAATCGGGAAAAGAAGGTAGACGTGCGGGTCGTGGCGGCAAGCAATCGCGAGTTGGCCGATGAGGTGGCGCAGGGCACCTTCCGCCGGGATTTGTTTTATCGCCTGAACGTCATTCCCATCCATCTGCCGTCCTTAAGCGAGCGGCGGCAGGATATCCGTCCGCTGGCGCTGCATTTCCTGAACCGGACCAATCAAGGCAATCATCGCAACGTCAATCTCTCCACCCAGGCGCTGGAGGCGCTCGAGGCGTATCCCTGGCCCGGCAACATTCGCGAACTGGCCAACGTCATTGAACGGATGGCGCTGCTGACGGACCAGACCGTGGTGTCGCAATCGGAAGTGGAGCGCTTCCTGCCGTCTGCCGCGCAGGTCAGGCGGGAAATTGACCTCTCCCGTGCCGTACCGGCGGCGGAGGCGCCGCTGGTGCGCGAATATTTGCATCTTCACTCGCATGATGCCGAGGCGCTGCGGCAAGCATTGCAGCGCCATGGAGGCAACCAATCGCGGGCAGCCCAATCGCTGGGACTGACGCCCCGCCAATTCGGTTATCGTCTGCGTAAACTGGATCTCGGTTCGGGCGGTTGAAGCTTCGCGCAGCTTGGCCTGCAAAATGTCTACAGAATGTCGACATTTTGGATAAATCATCTGGCCGGGAGTTTAGAGAAATAGCGCGCTAAAAAGCGCGTAACCCAATACCCATCAGGGTTTGCGGCGGATTTTCCAATTCAGGATCGGAGTTGGCACGGGCATTGCTAAAGAGAGGCTGCCACCCCTTTTTATCATTGGAGAGATACATGACCGCCTCTACTGCTTCGCCCGCGGAACCGACCACCGTAAAAACGTATTTGCGTCCGATCGACCGCGACGGCCTGCTGGCTTTCGCGGAAAAAGGCCGCACGAATCCGACATCGCGCGGCACGAATAAGGTTCACACCGTGGTTGACGGTCAATACCGCACCCTCAGTTATGTCGGCAATCATGCGCCGGTCGTCGTCGACGAACCGCTGCATCTGTTTGGCCAGGATACCGCTCCCGCCCCGGGTGAAATCGTGCTGTCCGGACTGGGCGGCTGTCTGTGCGTCGGCATCACCGCCGTCGCCACCTATCGCCGGATTAAATTGACCAGACTGGAAATCTTTCTGGAAGGCGATATCGGCAATCCGGCGGCATGGGGCGCCGGCGGCGCCGTCAAGGAGCCGAAGGACATGGGTTTCCAGGCCATCCGCGTCAAAGTGCTGGTCGAAGGCGACGCGACCCGCGAAGAGCTCGACGACATCGTCCGGCAAGCGAACATGTTTTCGCCCGTCGCCAATACCCTGCGCAATCCGATTCCGTTCGATATCGCGCTGGCCTGAGCGCCATTTATCCGCTTGCCGAGGAGCTTCTCATGTCAATCGTCCTGGACAATCCCGATACGGCCATTGCATCGTGTGCGCCGTTTGTGCAGCCTGTCGCCGGCGCCGGCGCGATGCTGGGCATCGTGCGCGACATCGCCGACGGTCCGTTGGCGCAACAGGTTGAAGACATAGACCGCGGCGGCGTCTATCCTCAGGGCGTGCTGACGAGCCTGGGCCGGGCCGGCGCTTTCGCGGCGCATCTGGCGCCGGACGGCGAAGTGGACTATGGCGCCGCCATCCAGGCGATCGCCGAGGTCTCGCGCGTATGCGGCGCCACCGGCTTCATGATGTGGTGCCATGACGTGTGCGGGCTATACATGGCGCATTCCGATAATCCTGCATTGACCGGAACCGCATTGCGCGACCATGCGGCGGCCAACACGCTGGGCGGCACGGCGCTGAGCAATCCGATGAAGCATTTTGCCGGCATCGAAAGCATGCTGCTGCGCGCCAGGAAGGTTGGCGGCGAATATCTCGTCAACGGCGCGTTGCCATGGGTCAGTAACCTGGGAACAACGCATTATTTCGGCGCGATCGCCACCGTGGACCCCGACCCGGCCGAACCCGGCGCCCCCGCGCACGAAATCATGTTCATGGTGCAATGCGGCGCCGACGGCGTTTCCCTGCGCGACTGTCCGTCGTTCTCGGCAATGGAAGGCACCGGCACCTGGGGCGTCCGCTTAAAGGATTACGCGGTCGGCGCCGATCGCATGATCGCCGATCCGGTGCGGCCGCTGATTGAGCGCATCCGCGCTGGCTTCATTTTGTTGCAATGTGGCATGGGCATCGGCGTGGCGCAGGGAGCGATCGATTCCATGTGGCATGTCGAAGACCAACTGGGCCATGTGAATCAGTTCCTGGACGACCGTCCGGATGAGCTGCAGGCCGAGCTCGACGCGCTGCACGCGCGCACCATGGCGCTAGCGGCCACGCCGTATGAAAGCGGTTCGCAGTTCCTGATCGATGTGCTCGATGTGCGGGCGCACGCGTCGGAAATCGCGTTGCGTGCGGCGCAGTCGGCGCTGCTGCATCATGGCGCGCGCGGCTATCTGCTCAGTTCGGCAGTGCAGCGGCGCGTGCGCGAATCGCATTTCGTCGCCATCGTCACGCCGGCGCTCAAGCATTTACGCAAGGAAATGGCGCGTCTGCATGAACGGAGCGTGCCGGCGTGAGCGCGACCGCGGCGTCTCCGGCGTGGCGCAAGTTCATTTGCCGCGCCTGCGGCTTGCTCTATGACGAGGCCGAGGGCGACGTCGATGGCGGTCTGGCGCCCGGGACGCGTTTCGACGATATTCCGGACGACTGGTCTTGCCCGCTCTGCGGCGTCGGCAAAGCCGATTTCGAACCGTACGAAGCTCCGCAGGCCGGGCGTAAATCAACGGTCGCCACCCGGCCCGGCATCGGGAATCGACGTTCCGATGATGGGATTGTCATTGTGGGGGCGGGCTGCGCAGGCTGGACGCTGGCACGTGTCTTGCGTGAATTCGATGCAGAGACGCCGATCGTCATGGTGTCCGCCTGTAATGGAGATGTATATGACAAACCGCTGCTGTCGGTGGCGTTGCACAAAGGACTTGCGCTGTCGGATCTGGTTCGGGAAAGCGGGTCAACGGCCGCGGCGAGGCTGGGGGTGCGCTTGATCGCGCATACCCATGCGGTGAGCATATCCGCCGGCGCATCGACATTGCGCACGACGCGCGGGACGCTGAAATACCGCCAGCTGGTGCTGGCGCACGGCGCCGCGCCGAGAACCGCGCCGCAACTGCCCGAAGGCCTGTGCTGGCGCATCAACGATCTGCAGGCGTATATGGCGTTCCGGAAACGTTTGGGGGAACACGCTGCCGTTCCAACGCGGCAACGGGTGCTGATCGTGGGCGCCGGGCTGGTGGGATGCGAGCTGGCAAACGATCTGGCACTGGCGGGCTATCCCGTCACTTTGCTGGATGTCAGTCCTCTGCCGCTGGCGGGGGTATTGCCGCTTCAGGCGTCGCAGGATCTGCTGGCGGCGTGGCGCGGCCTGCCCCTGGATTTCATCGGGAATGCCCGTATCGCGGAGATCGCCGATGCGGGGCCAGGGGCACCGCGTCGGATCAGCCTGGAGGACGGCCGGATGTTCGAGGCCGAACAGGTGTTGGCGGCGACCGGCCTGCATACGCCAAGCCGCCTGGCGCGCAGCGCGGGGCTGGACTGGAACGACGGCATCGCCGTCGACGCGGTCGGCTTGCGGACGAATGTGGCGAATATTCACGCCTTGGGAGATTGCATCAGTATCGATGGCAATGCACACCGTTTTATCGAACCGATTCACCGGCAGGCCAGGCTGATTGCGGCCCATCTGACCGGCAACGCTACCGAACCGTATCGCCATGCGCGGCCGGTGGTGCGGATCAAGACCGGTTCGCGCGGCTTCACGATTTGAAGGTTTTAAACGGCGGTCCCCATTTAATGCAATCCTTGAAAGGTGAAACATGAGCGATTACTTTGCCCCCTACGATGCGGATCGGCCGCTGATGATGCATTGCTCATGCGGGCGTCATGCGTCGGAGGATGCGCATCGCGCCGATAGTGCGGCGCAGGCGGTGGCGATACTGAAGCGGCGTAGCGAAAGCGCTGAATTCGAAGCGTATTCGAATGAGTTCATCGAAGCGACGCTGGTCAAGGCTTTATTCCCGCACGAGCCGACCCGCCGCCGGTTTATGCGGACCGTCGGCAAGGGGGCGGCCATGGCCGCGATTTCGAGCGTGTTGCCGGTGGCCAGCCTGCAAGCGATGGCGCAGGAAACCAAAACACCGGAAAAGAAAGACATCAAGATCGGCTTTATTCCGATTACCTGCGCGACGCCTTTGATCATGGCGCATCCGCTCGGCTTTTACAGCAAACAGGGCCTGAACGTGCAGGTGCTGAAGACCGCCGGCTGGGCGTTGGTGCGGGACAAGATGATGAATCGCGAATTCGACGCGACGCATTTCCTGTCGCCGATGCCGCTGGCCATTTCGCTCGGACTGGGCTCGAATCCGCAGCCGATGAACGTGGCGACCATCCAGAATGTCAACGGCCAGGCCATCACGATGAGCCTGAAACACAAGAACAATCGCGATCCCAAAAACTGGAAAGGCTTCAAGTTTGCGATTCCGTTCGAATATTCGATGCATAACTTCCTGCTGCGCTATTACCTGGCCGAAGCAGGCCTGGATCCGGACAAGGATGTGCAGTTGCGCGTGGTGCCGCCGGCTGAAATGGTGGCCAATTTGCGCGCCGGCAATATCGATGGCTTCCTTGGACCGGATCCTTTCAACCAGCGCGCGGTCTTCGAAGAAGTGGGTTTTATCCATCTGTTGACGAAAGACCTGTGGAACGGCCATCCGTGCTGCGCATTCGGCACGTCGAGCGAGTTCATTCAGCAAAACCCGAATACCTTCGCCGCGCTGTACCGCGCGGTGCTGACCTCGGCAGCCATGGCGCACGATCCGAAGAATCGCGAACTGATCGCCAAGGTGATCGCGCCGCAGGCCTATCTGAACCAGCCGGAGGCGGTGTTGACGCAGGTTCTGACCGGCCGTTATGCGGACGGCCTGGGCAATGTCGTGAATGTGCCGAACCGCATCGATTTCGACCCGATGCCATGGCAGAGCATGGCGGTCTGGATGCTGACGCAGATGAAGCGTTGGGGTTACATTAAGGGCGATGTCAATTACAAGCAGATCGCGGAAAAGGTGTTCTTGCTGACGGACGCAAAAAAGACCATGAAGGGCCTGGACCAGAAAGTGCCGGACGGCGGCGCCTATCCGAAATTCGAGATCATGGGCAAAGCGTTCGACGCTGACAAGGCGAAGGCGTACACAGACAGTTTCCCCATCAGGCGGGTGTGATATGAAGGCTTCTTATTTCAACAGGCTTAAGGCGCCGCTGCTGTCGGCGCTGCTGCTGGCGATCCTGATAGGCGCCTGGCATCTGGCGACGCTGCCGACGCGCAGCGCCGCTCCTCAGTTGACGGCGGCGCAGCTCGAATACGCCCGCCTGATGGGCAAAGACCCGGCGCAGGAAGCTCAGCCGAAAAAATCCGCGTTTCCGACGCCGGCGGATATGGGACGGACCATCGTTTTGCAGCTGTCCCATCCGTTTTACGATAACGGCCCCAACGATAAGGGGATCGGCATCCAGCTCGCCTATTCGCTGCTGCGCGTCGGCCTCGGTTTCGGGCTGGCCGCGTTGATCGCGATTCCGCTCGGCTTCATCATCGGGATGAGTCCGCTGGTGTATCGCATGCTCGATCCGTTCATTCAGCTGCTCAAGCCGATCTCGCCGCTGGCCTGGATGCCGATTGCGTTATACACGATCAAGGACGCTTCGATGTCCGGCATATTCGTGATCTTTATCTGCTCGATCTGGCCGATGCTGATCAATACCGCCTTCGGCGTGGCCGGCGTGCGCCGGGAGTGGATCAATGTCGCGCGCACGCTCGAAGTCAGGCCGCTGCGCAAAGCCTTCCAGGTCATTTTGCCCGCGGCGGCGCCAACCATCCTGACCGGCATGCGCATCAGCATGGGGATCGCATGGCTGGTGATCGTCGCGGCCGAGATGCTGGTCGGCGGCACCGGCATCGGCTATTTCGTCTGGAACGAATGGAACAATCTTTCGCTGACCAATGTCATCTTCGCCATTTTGATGATCGGCCTGATCGGCATGACGCTGGACATGGCATTCGCCAAAGCGCAGAAGGCGGTGACCTATGCCGACTGAACAGGATATTTTCGCCGCGGCGTCGAAGCCGTTTCTGCGGGTCGAAGGGCTTGGGAAAACCTATCCCGGCGCCGCCGAACCGGTATTCGACAAGGTCAATTTCGGCATCGGAAAAGGCGAGTTCGTCTGCATCATCGGCCACTCCGGATGCGGCAAGACCACCATCCTGAACGTGCTGGCCGGACTGGAAAGCGCCAGCGAGGGCCTGGTTTTCATGGACGAGCGCGAGGTGGCGGGCCCCAGCCTCGAACGCGGCGTGGTCTTCCAGAGCCATGCACTGATGCCGTGGCTGTCGGTCAGGAAAAACATTGCGTTTGCCGTGCGCAGCAAATGGCTGGACTGGTCGCCAGCGCAGGTCGATGCGCAGGTCGAAAAATACGTCGCGCTGGTCGGCCTGAGCGCATCGATCGATAAAAAACCGGCGGCGCTGTCGGGCGGCATGAAGCAACGCGTCGGCATCGCGCGGGCGTTTGCCATCGAACCGAAGATGCTGCTGCTGGACGAGCCGTTCGGCGCGCTCGATGCACTCACGCGCGGCACGATCCAGGATGAATTGCTGCGGATCTGCGCTACAACACGGCAGACCGTATTCATGATTACCCACGACGTCGACGAAGCCGTGCTGCTGGCCGATAAGGTTCTGCTGATGAGCAACGGCCCGCGGGCGCGCGTGGCGGAGATTGTGCGCAATACCATGCCCCGCGACCGGCAGCGCGCCACGCTGCATCATGATCCGCAGTACTACCGCATCCGCAATCACCTGGTCGATTTTCTGATGACGCGGTCCAGGGAACTGTCCGATGGCCGGGCTCCGATTTGGCCGGAGGTCACCGAACCGGGCATGGCCGGCGCCGATCCGCGACCCCTTTTCACAGAGCAAAACGGCGGTGCGCCGTCGTTGCAGCTTATCGCTTGATTTCCACCCCTCAGGAGTAAAAAATGAATCGTCTCGATGTGACTGAAAAAATTATTTCCACTAAAGTATCCAAAGGCCTCAAATGGTCGGAAGTTGCCCAAAAAGTCGGGCTCAGCAAGGAATGGGTGACTGCCGCCTGCCTGGGACAGATGACGCTCGACGCGCCGCAGGCCGATATCGTGGCCGATATTTTCGGGCTGAGCAACGAGGAAAAGAAATGGCTGATGGTCGTCCCTTACAAAGGTTCGCTGCCGACCGCCGTACCGACGGATCCGCTGATCTATCGTTTCTACGAACTGGTCAGCGTGTACGGCACCACCTTCAAGGAACTGATCCATGAAGAATTCGGCGACGGCATCATGAGCGCCATCGATTTCAAGATGGATATGGCGCGCCAGTCCGATCCGAACGGCGACCGGGTGCAGATTGTGATGAGCGGCAAGTACCTCAGCTATAAAACCTATTGATCGCATCAACGGTGGAACAGGGATATGCGATGACGCACCGGACCGAAGCCTTTTTCGACCCGGCCACCTCGACGGTCAGTTATGTGGTCTATGAGGCGGCCGGCAGCGCCTGTGCCGTCATCGATCCGGTGCTCGATTACGACCTGCATTCCGGACGCACGGCCACGCATTCGGCGGACCGAATTGCCGCATTCGTGGGTCAGCATCGCCTGCAGGTGCAGTGGCTGCTTGAAACGCACGCTCATGCGGACCATATCTCGGCGGCGCAGTATTTGCGCGCAAAGCTGGGCGGAAAAATCGCCGTCGGCGAACGCATCCGCGACGTGCAAAGCAAGTTCAGCGAGATTTACAATCTCGATCCGGCGCCGGACTGGCATGCCGGCGGTTTCAATGGCTTCGATCATCTGTTCGCGCCGGACGAAAGGTTTGCGATCGGCAATCTGCAGGCTTGCGCATGGCATGTGCCGGGCCATACCCCGGCCGACATGGCGTACCTGATCGACGGCGGCGGTGTATTTGTCGGGGATACCTTGTTCATGCCGGACGTCGGCACCGCGCGCTGCGATTTTCCGGGCGGCGACGCCGGCGTTCTATACGGATCGATACGGCGGCTGCTGGCTTTGCCGCCGGCGACGCAACTGTTTATGTGTCACGACTATCCGCCGCCGGGCCGTGCGCCGGCGTGGAGTTGCAGCGTGGCCGAACAGCGCGCCGCGAATGTGCACATGCGCGGCGATGTCGAGCGGGAGGGTTTCATAGAGATGCGCACTGCGCGCGATACGGGGCTGGCTTTGCCGGCGCTGATGCTGGCCGCGATGCAGATCAATATACGCGCCGGCGAGTTGCCGGCGCCCGAGAGCAACGGTGTGCGTTACCTGAAAATTCCGCTGGATCTTTTATGAACGTCTTTTATTCCCGTTTCGCCGGCGTGAGATGCCAAGCATGCTGCTGACCGGCATCACCTTGGGCGCGGCGGTCGGGGCCATACTTGGCCTGACCGGTGCGGGCGGCGGTATTCTGGCCGTCCCGGCGCTAATGATCGGCATGGGTTATTCGCTGGCCGACGCTCGCCCCATTTCGCTTATTGCCGTCGGTGTGGCGGCATTGCTGGGTTGCGCCGACGGCTGGCGTCGCGGCCTGGTGCGCTATCGCGCAGCTTTGTGGATCGCGCTGGCCGGCGCTCTGTGCGCGCCGCTTGGAATATGGTTTGCTCAACGGCTGCCGCAGCGGCTGAGCGGGGCGCTGTTCGGCCTGCTGATGGTATATATGGCCTTGCGCATGGCTTCGCAGGGCCTGGGCAAAACCGCGGTATCCAGCCCGGATGCGGACGACCGGGATTGCCATTGCCGAATGAATACGGGAACCGGCAGATTGCGCTGGACGCGGCGCTGCGCCCGCTGGCTGTTTGCGGTGGGGGCCGCAGCCGGTCTGTTGACCGGCATGTTCGGCGTCGGCGGCGGTTTTGTGATCGTTCCAAGCCTGCGCCGTGTCAGCAATGTAGGCATGCACAGCGGCGTAGCGACTTCCCTGATGGTCATCGCCACGGTATCGGCGGTTTCATCTGCGGAAATGTTTGCGGGCGGGACCGGCATGGCAGCTCAGGGCTGGTGGTTCGTCGGCGCCGCGGCGGCCGGTACGCTTGCAGGGCGCAGACTGTCGACCCGCATTGCTCCCCGGCCGTTGCAATGTGTATTCGCGGGCGTGATGCTGCTGGCGGCGGGGATGTTGATGTTTAAATTGTTTCCCGAGTATTTGCGCTGAGTCTCCCGCGTGTGGTGGATTCCGCCGGCTTTCAGTGGGCCTTATCGATTATCCGCCGGATCAGATTTCCCCATCCAGGCCATCCTGCACTTGCTCGGCTGCGCGCAACACGGCGCGCGCCTTGTTTTCGGTTTCTTCCCATTCCAGTTCGGGAACGGAGTCGGCGACGATGCCGGCGGCCGCCTGTACGTACAGCATACCGTCCTTGATGACCCCGGTGCGGATCGCGATCGCGACGTCCATTTCGCCGCCGAACGACAGATAGCCGCAGGCGCCCCCGTAAATGCCGCGTTTGGTCGGTTCGAGTTCGTCGATGATTTCCATCGCCCGTACTTTCGGCGCGCCGGACAGCGTGCCGGCGGGGAAGGTCGCCCTGAGGACGTCCAGATTCGACAGCCCCGGCTGCAACTCGCCTTCCACGTTCGAAACGATGTGCTGAACGTGCGAATATTTTTCGATCATCATCTGATCGGTGACCTTGACGCTGCCGGTGGTGGCGATGCGCCCGATGTCGTTGCGCGCCAGATCGATCAGCATCACGTGTTCCGCGATTTCCTTCGGATCGGCCAGCAATTCGGTGGCCAGTTGCGCATCGCGTTCCGGCGTCGAGCCGCGCGGACGGGTGCCGGCCAGCGGACGGATGGTGACTTTTTTGCGATCGCCGTCGATGGCTTCGTTGCGCACCAGGATTTCGGGCGACGAGCCGACGATCTGCATGTCGCCGAAATTATAGAAATACATGTACGGAGAGGGGTTCAGCGAGCGCAGTGCGCGATACAGCATCAGCGGCGAATCGACGTACGGCTTTTTCAGGCGCTGGCCGATCTGAACCTGCATCAGATCGCCTGCCATCACATATTCTTTCGCCTTGGCGACCGCTTGCAGATAGTCGGCTTTGGCGAATTCGCGGGTGACGTCGGTGCGCACCGATGCGGTGGTGACCGGCGCATCGACGGTCCGGCGCAGCATGGCGCGCAAATCCTTCAGGCGCTGGCGGGTCCGGGAATAGGCTTCCGGCTTGGTCGGATCGGCGTAGACGATCAGATACAGCTTGCCGGAGACATTGTCGATGACGGCCAGTTCTTCGGTCAGCAGCAACTGGATGTCCGGCAGGCCCAGCGTGTCTTTGGGGGTGCTGTCGGCCAGGCGTTTTTCGATGTGACGCACGGTGTCGTAACCGAAATAGCCGGCCAGGCCGCCGCAGAAACGCGGCATGCCGGGGCTGATTGCGACTTGGTAGCGCGACTGGAATTGCGCGATGAATTCCAGCGGATTGCCTTGCATCTGTTCGACGATCTCGTCGTTTTTGACGACTTCGATCCGCTCGCCGTAGCTGCGCAGCAGCGTGGACGCGGGCAGACCGATGAAGGAATAGCGGCCGAAGCGTTCGCCGCCCACGACCGATTCCAGCAAAAAGGTATTTTTGCCGCCGTTCTGGTTTTGAGCGAGTTTCAGGTAAAGCGACAACGGCGTTTCCAGATCGGCAAAGGCTTCCGCGATCAATGGAATACGGTTGTAGCCTTGTGCGGCCAGGGATTTGAATTCGAGTTCGGTCATGCGTTTCTCCTGAGCGCTATCCGGGATCGGGCCGGTTATAGCGGGGATGGCACTGCAAAAAACGTCGGGCGAATCGGATGGGAGTGCGCCCGCGGCGAAATGAGGCTTAAACTACAGATGGGTTAAGCCAGGATTTGCCGGCGTCGCCACAGCCAGGCTCCAGCAGCGGCTGATGAATGGACGGCGTGTTTTTTGTCGAGAAACATTGCGTAGGATGGGTTGAATTTAGCCAATGAGATGGGCCGCTACGAGCAGCGTCTGCACTATACCATCGGAATCTACGTCCTGTATAGATTGGCCGTGGTTGCCCGACGATGGCGGCTTTGATCTCGGCAAACATCATTCAGCGCTTATTTCGCCAGTTCCACGCGCATCGCATCGATGACGGCCTTGTAGTCCGGTTTGCCGAAAATGGCGGAGCCGGCGACGAAGGTATCGGCGCCGGCTTTGGCGGCCTGCGCGATATTGTCGATCTTGATGCCGCCGTCCACTTGCAGCAGGATGTCGCGGCCCGATGCGTCGATGCGCTGACGTACGGCGGCGATTTTCTTGAGCGCCTCCGGAATGAACGATTGGCCGCCGAAGCCCGGATTGACCGACATGATCAGGATCAGGTCGAGTTTATCCATGACGTGATCGAGATAATGCAGCGGCGTGCCGGGATTGAATACCAGCCCGGCCTTGCAGCCCTGATCGCGGATCAATTGCAGCGAACGGTCGATATGGTCGGATGCCTCGGGGTGGAAGCTGATCAGATTCGCCCCCGCCTTGGCGAAGTCGGGGATGATGCGGTCGACCGGCCTGACCATCAGGTGCACGTCGATCGGTATTTGCACATGCGGACGGATCGCCTCGCAGATCATCGGCCCTATCGTCAGATTCGGCACGTAATGGTTGTCCATTACGTCGAAATGGATGAAATCGGCGCCGGCGGCCGTGACATTGCGGACTTCTTCGCCCAGACGGGCGAAATCGGCGGATAAAATACTGGGGGCTATACGATATGTTGGCATGGCTGGATAGGGGCATCGGGTGGCTGGGTGCGCTATTTTAACCGCAGTGCGGCGATTGGTCGTGAATGAGACCGGCGCTTGCCCCGCGGCATGTGCAGCGTGTTTACCGAAGAACGAGCTTCAAATGTAGACTGTGCCAATTATCGAGGAGTTTGCATGGCATCGTACGAATTCACTGTGACAGTCAAGACACAGTATCTGGAAGAGCAGTCCGATCCGTCGCGGTCGCATTTTGTGTTCGCGTATGCGATTACGATCAGAAATACCGGGCAGGTGCCGGCGCAGTTGATTTCCCGGCACTGGGTGATCACCGACGCCAATAATCATATCGAAGAGGTGCGCGGTCTGGGAGTGGTCGGCCATCAGCCGCTATTGCGGCCCGGCGAGCAATTTGAATACACTAGCGGGTCTGTGCTGCAAACGCCGCAGGGCTCGATGACCGGAGAGTATTTTTGCGTCGCTGAGGACGGGAAACAGTTCGACGTCAGTATTCCCGAATTCGTGTTGTCGCTGCCGAGAACGTTGCACTGAGTTATCGGCATCGGGTCCTTTACAGGGATGTCGGTTTGCCGCTATCGTCGTTGCGCGTGTTTGCCTGCGGATTTTCCGGCTGGTTTTGCAGAATCTCGTCTGGATCGGGTTTTCTGCCGGAAAACATGGTCCACCAAACGATGAACGCGAATATGAAGAACGCTCCCGCGGCTTCGAGTATCAACCACCACATTTAAAATAGTCCTCAATGTCATTTACTCGCCTCAGTTTACCTGCAATTGCCATTTTTACCGCATTGATTCTCGCCGGATGCGGCACCGCTCCGCCGGGCGGCGGGGCGCGTGCGCCGATTGCGGCAGGGCAGGCGCCGGGTTCGCTGCCGCCGCAGCCGGTCGGCGAGCATTTTCAGCGCGCCGGTTTTGCCGATTTGCCGGGATGGGGCCACGACGATTTGCGTCAGGCGTGGCCGGCCTTCATCGCGTCCTGCAGCGTGCTGATCCGGCGCGCCGATTGGCTGGCCCCGTGCACCGACGCGCGCAATGTCGATGCCGGCAATGAAAGCGCCATCCGGAATTTCTTTGAAAGCCGCTTCGTGCCGTATCGCGTGCTGAATCCGGACGGGACCGATAACGGTCTGATCACCGGTTATTACGAACCCTTGCTGCAGGGCGCGCGCAAACGCGGCGGCCGCTATCAGACGCCGTTGTACCGGGCGCCTTCGGATTTGCTGACGGTGGATTTGGGCAGCGTATATCCGGAACTGAAAAACATGCGGCTGCGCGGTCGCCTGGTGGGTGGGAAAGTGGTTCCTTATTACAGCCGGGCCGAACTGGACCAGCCTGCCGCTCTTGCCGGCAATGAGCTGCTATGGGTGAATGACGCCATCGATGCTTTCTTTCTGCAAGTGCAGGGCTCTGGGCGCGTGCATTTGAACGACTCCAACGAAACGGTGCGCATTGTTTATGCGGATCAGAACGGTTATCCGTACAAGTCGATCGGGCGTTATCTTGTTGATAAGGGTGAGTTGCGGCTGGATCAGGCATCGGCGCAGGGAATCAAGACATGGCTGGCGGCCAACCCCGGCAGGCAGCAGGAGTTGCTCAACATCAATCCGAGTTATGTTTTCTTCCGCGAAGAGAAACTGGTCGATCCATCGGTCGGCCCGAAAGGGGCGCTCGGCGTGCCGTTGACTGCGCAGCGCTCGATTGCCGTGGATCCGCAGGCGATTCCGCTGGGCGCGCCGGTTTTCCTGGCGACCACGCAGCCTAACAGCGACGCCAACCTGCAGCGCCTGGTGATGGCGCAGGATTCCGGTGGAGCGATCAAAGGCGCGGTGCGCGCGGATTATTTCTGGGGTTTCGGCGACGGGGCCGGGGAGCTGGCGGGACGCATGAAACAGCGCTTGCAGATGTGGTTGCTTCTGCCAAGCGCCGCTTCGTCGATGCGATAGGCGGGCGCGGGGCCCGGGACGGCGTTATCTGAGCACCAGCACCGGGATGGTCGAATGCGCCAGCACTTTCTGCGTTTTGCTGCCCAAAAACAGCCGGCTTAGTCCGCTGCGACCGTGCGAAGCCATGAAAATGGCGTCGCACCGGTATTTTTTGGCGGCATTGATGATCTCCTCATCCGGCGAGAATGACAGCACGATTGACACTTCGCAGGGGACGCCAGCCACCTCGGCGGCTTCCTTGATCTTGTTGACGTGCTGTTGCGCCAGATTGCGCACGTTATCTTCGTATACAGTGGGATCGATGGCCATTGCGCTTTCCGCCAGGGGCGTGAACGGATAGGGTTCCGCGACGGAAATGCCGTAAATCTTTGCACCGCACATTTGCGCGTATTCAATCGCAGTATCAATCGCCTTTTGAGACCGATCGGAGCCGTCGGTCGGCAGCAGGATGGTTTTGAACATTTTTGCCTCCTGTATCGAATGAATCGAAGAATGCGGTTCTAGTATAGCGCTACCGCTTTTCCTTCCCTCTTATTTTTGCGGAGCCGGACGACGCGGCCCGTATCGCGGGGGTTACACTATAAAGATTGTTTTTGTTAATTGTCTTTGTTGAAGGAGGTATCGTATGGCATACGAAAATATTTTGACAGAGCTGCACGATAAAGTTGCGCTGATCCGGCTAAATCGTCCGAAAGCGCTGAATGCCTTGAACGACGCGCTGATGCGGGATTTGGGCGATGCGCTGGTGGCGTTCGATGCGGATGAAAACATTTCCTGCATTGTTATTACCGGCAATGAAAAGGCATTCGCGGCCGGCGCCGATATTACGGCGATGGCGACGCTTTCTTATATGGATGTTTATAAGGGCGGGTTCATTACCCGGAACTGGGAAACGATACGCGGAATCCGCAAGCCGGTGATCGCCGCCGTTGCCGGTTATGCACTTGGCGGCGGTTGCGAGCTGGCGATGATGTGCGATTTCATCATCGCCGCCGACAACGCCAAGTTCGGTCAGCCGGAAGTCAAGCTGGGCGTGCCTCCTGGCGCCGGCGGCACGCAGCGCTTGCCGCGCGCGGTATCGAAGGCCAAAGCCATGGATATGTGTTTGACCGCGCGGATGATGGGTGCCGAGGAGGCCGAGCGCGCCGGTCTGGTTTCCCGTATTGTTCCTGCCGATAAATTGCTCGACGAGGCGCTGGCCGCGGGAGCCGTCATTGCGACCATGTCCCAACCCGTTGTGATGATGATTAAGGATGCCGTCAATCGAGCGTATGAAACGACCTTGTCGGAAGGGGTGCATTACGAGCGCGGCCTGTTCCACAGCGCATTCGCCACGGAAGACCAGAAGGAAGGCATGAGCGCCTTCCTGGAAAAGCGGGCGCCGAATTTTCGTAATGTTTAAAAATATTGCGGAGACTTGTTTTCAAATTGTTTAGTCAAAGCGCTTGCCAATGCGGGCATGGGCTTGCTATAGTTCGGCTCCCGTCGGACAGGGGCCTGAAGGTGCGAAGGAAGTTGAAGATCGCGGCGGGTTCTGGAGGAGGCGGGAAGC
>JAQGLY010000072.1 GCA_028292625.1 Herbaspirillum sp.
GATAAAATCGGCATCGATGCCGTACTGGTCGATTTGCGTGCTCGCGGCGAAAAAGTCTAACTAGCAGAATAAAGGAACCATCATGGCGAAATCAGGCCGCGACAAAATCAAGCTGGAATCGACCGCCGGTACCGGTCATTTCTACACCACGACCAAAAACAAGCGTACGACGCCCGAAAAAATGGAGATCATGAAGTTCGATCCCAAGGTTCGCAAGCACGTCGCTTATAAAGAGACCAAGATCAAGTAATCGATCTCTCTGTCGTATTAAAGTCAGTAGCAAATAAAAAGCCTCGCAACAAAATAGTTGCGAGGCTTTTTTATCGTCGGTCCGTTGCAAAAGGCTTGCATTATCGCGCCGCCGTACGCACAAGGCGCACAGCCGGCGCTCGCGAATCAAGAGTAGCTGCGCAGCCGCAGCGAGAAATCGCGCAAGGCCTGAACGCCTGAAGCCTCGGCGCGCAAACACCAATCCTGTAATTGATGCAATAACTGTTCGCGCGTAGACGTCGAACGCTCCCAGATCGCGCCCAATTCGACACGCATTTCATGCATGGTCTGCAAGGCCTTGCTATGCACGAACAATTCCGACAACTGCTGCTGATGGCCGGCATCGAGCTTGGCCGGTTCACGCTGCATCAGCTTGCGGGAAGTCTTCAGGAAACCGGACTCCAGCATCGCCTTGCCCGACAAATTGGGGTGCTCTGCCTTCCACGCATGTTTCAGAGACTTGGCGTATTTGGACATCACGTCGTAACGATTGGCGATCACCGATTGCAGTGTCTCGAAATCGGCCACCAGCTTCTGGCGGTCGAATTTCGGCGCCGGCGCGATCTTCTTCACCTTGGCCAGGCCGATCGTTTCCAGCATGCGGATATACATCCAGCCGATATCGAATTCGTACCATTTCGACGACAGTTTGGCCGATGTGCCGAAAGTATGATGATTGTTATGCAACTCTTCGCCGCCGATCAAAATACCCCACGGGAAAATATTGGTCGCCGCATCGTTGCAATCGTAATTGCGATAACCCCAGTAATGGCCGATACCGTTGATGATGCCGGCGGCGGTCAGCGGAATCCACATCATCTGGATCGCCCAGACCGTCAAGCCGGCCACCCCGAACAGGGCAAGGTCGACGATCATCATCAGCGTCACGCCCAGCGCGCTGTGACGACTATACAGATTGCGCTCGATCCAGTCGTCCGGCGTGCCGTGGCCGTACTTCTCCAGGGTTTCGGCGACCTTCGATTCGGCGCGATACAACTCGGCGCCCTGGAAAAACACTTTCTTGATGCCGCGTGTCTGCGGGCTGTGCGGATCTTCCTCGGTTTCGCACTTGGCGTGGTGTTTGCGGTGAATCGCAGCCCATTCCTTGGTCACCATGCCGGTGGTCATCCACAGCCAGAACCGGAAGAAATGGCTGATCAGCGGGTGCAGGTCCAGCGCCCTGTGCGCCTGATGGCGATGCAGGTAAATCGTCACCGCGGCGATGGTCACGTGGGTTAATCCGACGATGACAAAAAATATCTGCCATCCGGAAAGGTTCAACAGTCCGTTTGATAAGAAATCAAGGATTGCATTCAAAATCATTACTGCTCCAGAGTAGATACTTCACACTTCATCTCAGCTTTGGCGAATTGCGTACAAAACCCAGTACAAACTGCAAAATCGCTCTTTATGCATGAATTCGTACGCATTGTACCTGTATTAGTTCCCGCCTGGCGATTCGGCCATGCTGGATTCGGGGTTTTGTTCCTTCCTCTTGCGCTCCATCACGGCCGCGAAAAAACCGTCGGTGCTATGCGTTTGCGGCTGCAGCTTCAGATAATCCTGCATGTCCAGCTCGATTTTTTGTTCGGCCAGCACGTCTTTCATCGGCACCAGCGTAAATTCCTCATTGGCGGCCAGAAACTGCGCGACGATGGCTTCGTTTTCCTCGTCCAGAATGCTGCAGGTGCCGTATACCAGTCGGCCGCCGGCCTTCACCAAACGCGCCGCGCCGGTCAGGATGCTGATCTGCTTGGCGTTCATTTCCCGCACCGTCGCCTGCGTCTGCCGCCATTTGACGTCGGGATTGCGGCGCAGGGTGCCCAGGCCGCTGCACGGCGCATCGACCAGTACGCGATCGATCTTGCCGGCCAGGCGTTTGACCTTTGAGTCGTTTTCATGCGCGATCAGCACCGGATGCACATTCGACAATCCGCTGCGCGCCATGCGCGGCTTCAGCTTGGCCAGCCGCTTGTCGGAAATATCGAACGCATACAAACGCCCTGTGTTGCGCATCAGCGCGCCGATGGCCAGCGTCTTGCCGCCGGCACCGGCGCAAAAATCGACCACCATTTCGCCGCGCTTGGCGCCGACGATCTGCGCCAGCAACTGACTGCCCTCGTCCTGCACTTCGATCGCGCCGGACTTGAACAGGGGCAGGTTTTGCAGCGACGGTTTTTTCAGCACCCGCAGGCCCAGCGGCGCATACGGCGTCTCTTCGCACAAAATCGGGGCCGCCGCCAATTCGGTCGCCGCGGCTCCGCGCGTCGTTTTCAAGGAATTGACGCGCAGATCCAGCGGCGCCTGTTGATTCATCGCATCGGCCAGCGCCAGCGTCGCCTCTTCGCCGTCGCGCGCGACCAGCTTGTCGAACAGCCAGGCCGGCAAATTGCTGCGCATCAGCGGCGGCAACTGCTGGCGGTCGATTTCCGCGGTGCGCTGCAGCCATGCGGTTTCTTCTTCGGACAGGCCGCCCAGCGCATCGATGCCGACCGCGTCGGCCAGACCGAGCAGCGTCAGCCGGCGCATCGGCGCGCCGCTGCCGGATTCGGAGAAACTGGTGAACACCGCCTTGTTGCGCAGCAGACCGTAGGTCGCTTCGGCGATCACGCCGCGTTCGCGCGCGCCCAGCCGCGGATGTTCGCGAAAATAGCGCGACAGGGTGCCGTCGGCGGGGCCGGTAAAGCGCAGGATATCGCGCAATACTTCTTCGGCATGGCCGATGATTGCGGGTGGCAATCTCATAGGGTTTCCTTGGTAATCGGTGAATTTGGTAAGTCCGGCCGCGGAGTCAGACCGGTTGCGCGTCCGCGTCGATGTGCACCCGGCCGTCTTCCAGCCGCAGCCTGCCTTCGACGAACCAGCGCACCGCGCGCGGATAAATAATATGTTCCTGCTGCAGCACCCGCTGCGCCAGTTGCTGCTCGCTGTCGCCATCGAAGACCGGCACCGCCGCCTGCGCCACGATCGGACCGTGATCCAGATCGGCGGTCACGAAATGCACCGTGGCGCCATGCAACTTGACGCCGGCGGCCAGCGCTTGCCTATGCGTCGCCAGACCGGGGAAAGACGGCAGCAGCGACGGATGAATATTCAACATGCGCCCTGCGTAATGGGCGACGAAGCCGGCGGTCAGAATGCGCATGAATCCGGCCAGCACTACCAGATCCGGCGCAAAAGCGTCAATCGCCTGCCGCAATGCGGCATCGAATTGCTCCCTGTCCGGAAACTGTTTGCTGGCGACCGCCAGCGCGGGAATGCCTTCTGACCTTGCAAACGCCAGACCTTCGGCGTCGGGACGGCTGGCGATGACGGCGGCGATTTTCACGGGCCAGGATTCGGCCTGTGCGGCGCGGACGATGGCTTCCATATTGCTGCCGCGCCCGGAAATCAGGATCACAATACTTCTCATGGCACGCATTGTAACCGCAGCCGGCCGCTTTTAAAAACGGCAACCGGGAAGATCGTAAAATTTACTGGAAGGAGTAAAACACGCGGAACGGGATTTTCTTTTCGGTCCAGAAGTCGGCCGCGTCGCGGAAGACGTCCAGCAGCGTTTCGCGGGCTTCCTTGTCGAATTTGGGCGTATTCGGCAATTGCTCGAGCACCACCACGAATCCCGCCTGCGGGCCGGCCTTGTAGCTTAAGTCGGTCAGACAATCGGCCAGCGCATCGAAATTCTTGCCGAAATGACGCGGCAGCATGAACGCTTCGGCGATGGTCGCCAGCACCTGCTGCTTGGTTGTTGCTTCAGCGCAATAGGCGTACAGGAAATGTTGGTCCAGGCGAGCAGCCTCGGCCTGCAGCTCGTCCACGCGGAAGGCGCGGATCGATTGAACTACGTTGGGCGCCACCGTTTTAAATAAACTCATTTCTCCCTCAGGCTAAGCAATAGCGGTTTGCAGTCATGGTCGTCTATCGGCTGTACAGCTACTTTTCGATCCGTCTGAACGAAGCATAATGGTCACTGGTGTAAAAAAATTCGTGCGCCGGCTCACCGCCGGCGATGATGCGTTTTGCCCCCCGATTGCGCGCATAAGGCGTCCTGACCGTATATTCCCGGTAATAACCTCGCTTATGCAAGGGTAATATCTTTTCATAGTTGCCGAAAACAACGCCGTCCTTCGGATACGGGAACGGTCCGCCGCGCTCGATCGCCGCCAGCGTTTGCCTGGCTTCGGGCGGCAATTCGGCGACCGCGATAGTGTCCAGCGGCGCAAGATCCCGTCCAGACGCCGGGAAAGGCAGCAGGAATGCGAATACAGATAGCAGAAATGCAATAAGAAGAGCGGACCGGATTTTTAAAAAATTATCATTCAAGGCGCGATTCCACCACATTTATCAGTAAACTGCATTGTTTTGACCAACTACGTAGGGTAACGCTTTGCACAAAACGAATCAACCTCAATCGTAGACCGCCAAATAAACGCCACTGTGCGCGCGTTTATGCAAAAAAATGGAGCGCCGACCGCATCGGCCTCAGTTATCGACTGGGGTTTCCACCTTCGGTTCAAAAAACAACAATACCTCGTCGCGCCGTTCCAAGGTATCGCGCCGTCCCAGCGCAATCAGTTCATTCGTAAAGCTTTTTTCGAACAGCAGGTAGGACGCCAGCACGCTGCCGCGCATTTCGGTGGCGCCGATGCCGCCCAGCATGGCGCGGATCGGACGCGGCAGATCGCGCACATGGCGGCCGGCGATTTCATCGATGCGCTGGGACGGCGCGATGATCAGCGTTTCGATCGGTTTCAATGGCGTCCGGCCGCGCTGCTCGGGCGTGAACAGGGAAAGGGTCTGATTGATGCGGCGGATGCGTTCGATATCGACTGCCAGCCCATCCAGGAAAATACTCGACAACGCATGCCCGGCGACCTGCGCCAGCGTCGGATAGCGCGGTATCGCGGCGCCGCCGAGGGATTGCTTTTCTTCGCCCATGCGGCCGGACCCGATCACCATCACCTTGTTCGCGCCCAAATGGATGGCCGGCGACAACGGAGCGGTCTGGCGCATCGATCCATCGCCGAAATATTCGCAGCGGTCTTCGTAATAAAGGGGAATGGCGGGAAAAATGAAGGGGATCGCCGACGATGCCAGCAGATGATCGACGCCGATCTGCTGCACCCGGATCGCGCTGCGCTGGGTGCGGCGCCATCCGTCGAATGCACCGCCGCTCTGATAAAACGTGACGTGCTGGCCGCCGGTGTACGACGAGGCGCTCACCGCCAATGCATCGAGCGCGCCCGTGGACAGCATGCGGTCCAGCCGCGGCAGATCCAGCAGGCGGTGCAGCAGACCGACCAGCGGCGTATTGTCGAGCAGCGATTGCGGCGGATGCGCATGCCATTTGCGCAGCAGCCAACCGAAAGAAAACAGCGAAAGCCAGCGCGCGCCGGTACGCATGACGCCGATGGAATCGGAGCGATACACCTGATCGGCGGAGAAATTGGACCAGACTTCGGTCAAGGCCTGTACGCTGCGGCCGAATTGATCGTTGCGGCAAGCCAGCGCAGTCGCATTGATGGCGCCGGCGGAAGTGCCGCAGATCACATTGAACGGACTGCGGTCCGGCGCCCAGCCCACATCGCGCAAAATCGACGCCAGCGCATCGAGCACGCCGACCTGATATGCCGCCCGCGCTCCGCCTCCCGTCAGCACCAGCCCCGTTTTATCCGTTGTCTCCATGTGCATGCTTTTTATTGAGAACGGGTTTGCAATGCGTTCTTCCGCTTTCGGGATGAGGGGCCTGTTACCAATCACTTTGAGAGACGGGCGCTCATCTCAACAGAATGCGGCTACTTTGCCTGCATTCTGATCGCGCCGTCAAGTCGGATCGTTTCGCCGTTCAGCATCAGGTTTTCGATGATGGAGCGGACCAGCTGCGCGTATTCGGCCGGCTGGCCGGGACGGGACGGAAACGGGGTCATTTTGCCCAGTGCATCCTGCACCTCCTGCGGCATGCCCAGCAGCATCGGCGTCCCGAAAATGCCGGGCGCGATCGTCATCACGCGAATGCCGCTGCGCGCCAGGTCGCGCGCCATCGGCAGCGTCATGCCGGCAATCGCCGCCTTCGACGCCGCATAGGCGGCCTGGCCGATCTGGCCGTCGTAAGCCGCCACCGACGCGGTATTGACGATCACGCCGCGTTCGCCCTGCTCCGTGGCCGCCTGTTGCGCCATCGCCGCAGCGGCCAGGCGCGCCATATTAAAGGTGCCGATCAGATTGATGTCCACGGTTTTGCGGAACAGATCCAAGGGATGTGGGCCTTGCTTGCCTACCGTTTTCATCGCCGGCGCAATGCCGGCGCAATTGATCAGGCCGCGCAATACTCCCAGCGTCTGCGCCGCGGCCACCGCGGCAAGGCCGTCGGCTTCGGACGTCACGTCGCAGAGCACGAACCGGCCGCCCAATTCGGCGGCCAGCGCCGTCCCGGCGTCGGCTTGCAAGTCGGCAATCAGTACCTTCGCGCCTTCGGCGGCCAACATGCGCCCGGTAGCTTCACCCAGGCCGGACGCGCCGCCGGCGACAATGAATACGTGTCCTTTAATCTCCATACGATCTCCGATAGAAGGCTGGACCGGAAGGCATTGCACTCAAAAAAAAAGCGGATCATACGATCCGCTCATGGCACAAGCTGTCAGTTTTCCAGTGCGGAAAACGCCGCGTCCCGGATCTGATCGACCGGGCCGACGCCCGCGATCTTCCTGTATTTCGGCGCCCCCTGTTCACCGGATTGCGCCCACTTGCCGTAATAGTCCAGCAGGATTTCGGTTTGGCCGTGGTAGACGGTCAAACGCTTTTTGACGGTTTCTTCCTTGTCGTCGTCGCGCTGAATCAGCGGTTCGCCGGTCACATCGTCCAGACCCGCCACTTTAGGCGGATTGAACTTGACGTGATAAGTCCGGCCCGACGGCGCATGCACGCGACGGCCGCTCATGCGCTCGACGATCGCTTCGTCCGGCACATCGATCTCCAGCACGTAGTCGATCTTCACGCCGGCTTCTTTCATCGCGTCGGCCTGCGGCACGGTGCGCGGAAAACCGTCAAACAAATAGCCGTTGGCGCAATCGCCCTGTTGCAAACGATCCTTGACCAGACCGATGATGATTTCATCGGATACCAGACCGCCGTTGTCCATCACCTTTTTCGCCGCCATGCCGAGCGGCGTGCCGGCGGTCACCGCCGCGCGCAGCATATCGCCGGTCGATATCTGCGGGATCTTGAATTTTTCTTTAATAAAAGTCGCTTGCGTGCCTTTACCGGCACCAGGCGCTCCTAAAAGGATGAGGCGCATATTATTTCCTGATTTTAGTGTTGAATGCTTTGCGATGAATGCGCTGGGCTGCACCGATCATCCGGACGACGACCGCGAACACTCGACCATCCATATTTTATTCAAACGAAACTTACCACAAAAATTTCGAAATGCCGCCAACCACGGTCAATCCCGGCTGATTTGGCCTGCCCTTGCACATTGTTCAGTTGCGGCAAAATCAGAAATGCATGCGTACCCGCGCCAGATCTTCCGGCGTATCCACGCCCGCGGCCGGCGCACCGGGCGTAATATGCACGGCGATCGGAATCCGGTGCCACAGCACCCGCAACTGTTCGAGCGCCTCTATCGTTTCCAGCGGCGACGGCGCCAGCGTCGGATAACGTTGCAGAAAACCGTTCGCATATGCGTACAGGCCGATATGCCGCAGCGGCGCACCTTGCAACGCAACATTTCCGGCGCTGCCGCCGCCGCCCCCATAGCCGTAGCTGTCGCGATGCCACGGAATCGCCGCGCGCGAGAAATATAGCGCGCAACCGTCCTTGTCGAGCACCACCTTGACCACATTCGGATTGCGCATATCGTCCATCGTGGCGATAGGATGGGCGGCGGTCGCCATCGGCACGCCCGGCCCGATCAGCGCCGCCGTCGCCGCGACCAGCGCCGGATCGATCAGCGGTTCGTCGCCCTGCACATTGACCACCACGGCATCGTCGGCCAGTTGCAGCGCGGCGGCGACTTCGGCGATCCGGTCGCTGCCCGACGGATGATCGGCACGTGTCAGCCGCGCGTCGATGCCGTGCCGCCGGCAAGCGGCCAGGATATCGGCGTGATCGGTGGCGACGATCACCCGTTGCGCGCCGGACAGCGCGGCGCGCTCGGCAACCCGCACGATCATCGGCTTGCCGCCGAGGTCGACCAGCGGTTTATTCGGCAAACGGGTCGACGCCAGACGTGCGGGAATGATGACGGTGAATGACATGAGAATAATCGTTTAGTGAACGGGACGCGGAGGATGCGGGAATGGAATTACACGGAAAAGTTAAAGACGGACGGACCGCTACCGCAAACGTCCGGGCATCGCCGCGGCCCGCCCGTCAACGGCGGCAACAACGGCTATCCTCGGCATTTCGCGGATTTTTTCAGTCGGCGTGCACCGCATCGTTGGCCGGGGCCGCCAGATCGCGCGCCTCGTCGGCCCACATGATCGGAATGCCGTCGCGGATCGGATAAGCCAGCTTGTCGGCATGGCAAATCAACTCCTGCGCGTTCCTGTCGTGTTCGAGAGGGCCTTTGCAAATAGGACAAACCAGAATATCAAGCAGTCGGACGTTCACGCAATTTCTCCACAATATGTTCCGCAAGGGGGCCGTCGATATGCGCCGTCACAGGCACGACCCAGACGCGGGGATCGTTTCTGATCGCTTCGATCACTCTGCATTTTACTGCATCCTTTTCGGTAATCAGGATCAAATCTACACTCAATACCGCAAAAGGATTAGCGGAAAAATCATAATGATCGGGTAGCGGCATCGGCGAGACATGCAGGCCGGCGCGCGTGAGCATCGCAAAAAAACGGTCCGGATTGCCGATGCCGGCCGCCGCCACGATGCGTCCCACGAAGGCCGCGCCCGAATTGACCGCGAAATCCGACAACGGGCGCCGCCAGCTTTCGTCGAGCAATTGCCGCGCCTCGCCGCCGACCAGCCTCATCGCCATCGCGCCGTTGCCCAGCAGCAGCGCATCGCTTTTCAATGCGTCGCCGCTACCGGTATTGACCACCGTGAAATCGCGCCGCCGATGCAGCGGCTCGCGCAGCGGGCCGGCCGGCAGCGGCCAGCCGTTGCCCGCGCCGCGGCTGTCGAACAGGACGATTTCGATATCGCGCGCCAGCGCATAGTGCTGCAGGCCGTCGTCGGCGACGATCACATCGATGTCGGGATGCGCTCGCAGCAGAGCCCGCCCGGCGTCCACCCGCCGCCGTCCGACCATGACCGGGCATGCCGCCTGCTCGGCAATCAGCAGAGGCTCGTCGCCGCACAGGCGTGGGTCGCCGCCGACCATGGCCGCATGCGGCGTGGGATGGGCGGCGGCGCCGTATCCGCGCGAAATCACGCCCGGCCGATAACCGGCTTGCCGCAGCTCCCGCACCAGCCAGATCGTCAACGGCGTCTTGCCGGTGCCTCCCACGAAAATATTGCCGACCACGATCACCGGCACCGGCAAGCGGATCGAGCGCCGCCAGCCCCATGCATACAGCGCACGGCGCACCGTCGTCGCCAACATGTATACCATCGCCAGCGGCCACAGCAGCCGGGCCAGCAAGCCGCGCCGCAGCCACGCCTTGGTCAGATGCGATTCGAAGGAAGATTGCAAGAAAGCGTCCGGTAATAAGAAGGTGAGCTATCTGGTCGAGCTTTGCGCGGCGAACGTCACTTTGGCCAGGCCTGCCTGGCGCGCCGCTTCCAATACATTGATAACGGTTTGATGCGCCGCCATCGCATCGGCGTTGATAATCACGACCGGGTCGTCCTCGGGGGCGGCCGTACCCGCGCCTGCGGCAGCGGCCGGCGGCATCGCCTGCTTCAGCGCGTCGGCCAATCCGGCGGCGTTGCGCGCGGCGATGCGCACGTTATTGATCGCGTAACGGCCCTGCGCATCGACCGCCACATTGATTTCGCGCGGCTGCCGCAACGCTTTTTCCGCATCGGCGGTGGGCAGCGTCACCTGCAATGCGGTGAATTTGCTGTAAGTCGTGGTGACCATCAAAAAGATCACCACCACCAGCAGCACGTCAATGAACGGAATCAGGTTGATCTCGGGCTCGGCCGGCGCGCGGCCCTTGCGAAAGTTCATGGCTTCCCTCTTTCCACTTATTTGCGTGAACCATGCACGATATCGACAAACTTCACTGCCTGCTGTTCCATATCGACCACAAAACTATCGACCAGCGCGCGAAAGTGACGATAGAACACGAGCGCAGGCATCGCAATGGCCAGACCGAAACCGGTGTTGTACAGCGCCATCGAAATGCCGCCGGCGAGCTGCGCCGGATTGGCGCCGGCCGCGTTTTGCGAGCCGAAGATTTCAATCATGCCGACCACTGTCCCGAACAATCCCATCAACGGCGCCAACGAAGCGATGGTGCCCAAGGCGGTCAAAAAGCGCTCCAGCCGATGCGCAGTGGCGCTGCCGGCCTCTTCGATGGCTTCTTTCATCACTTCGCGCGGTGCGTTGACATTGCGCAAACCGGCCGCCAGCACATAGCCGAGCGGCGAATTCTGCTCCAGTTTCTCGAGCACGTCCGGCTTGACCTTGCCGCCTTGGTAAACCTTGATGACCTCCGCCAGCAAGCGCGGCGGCAGGATGCGCACGCGGCGCAGGTACAATGCACGCTCGATAATCAACGCCAGACCGATAATCGACGCGATGAGCAAGGGCCAGATCGGCCAACCGGCCGCTTGAATGATCGCGAACAAAAAACTCTCCAAATGAATAAAAGATTACATAAAGCAACGCGGATGCAGAATGTAACTTGTTGCGCCGCCGCGGGCAAGGTCAAGCCGCTTGCCGACGCGAATAAGACGCGGCATCGGCAGGCCGGCAAAAGTTACGCACAAAAACTGTGCATAACTTTGTGAACAAGACTGCGGGAATGAACCGAAATCGTTGATTACAAAGCATTTTATGGCATTGGGTAGAAATCATGCAGCGCACCGTAAAAACCGGTAACCCCGCCGGTCCGACCAAACAATGGAATGACGATGAATGAAACAGGCGATATGACAGACGGCGCATCGGCATCCGGCTCGGCGCCGGTGATGGCAGTCTCGGCGCTGAATCAGGCGGTCGCGCGGCTATTGGAGCGCAGCTTTCCGCTGATCTGGGTTTCCGGGGAGATTTCCAATTTCACCCGCGCCGCGTCCGGCCACTGGTATTTCACGCTAAAGGACAGCGCTGCCCAGGTGCGCGCGGTGATGTTCAAGGGCCGCGCCCAGTTCGCCGGCTTCATGCCGCGCGAAGGCGACAAAGTCGAAGTCCGCACGCTAGTGACCTTATATGCGCCACGCGGCGATTATCAACTCAACGTCGAGGCGATCCGGCGCGCCGGCATCGGCAATCTATACGAAGCCTTCCTGCGCTTGAAAGCGAAACTGGAAGCCGAAGGCCTGTTCGCGCCGGAACGCAAACGTCCGCTGCCGGCCTTCGCCCGCTGCATCGGCATCGTCACCAGCCTGCAGGCGGCCGCCTTGCGCGACATCCTGGCCACCCTGCGCCGCCGCGCGCCGCATGTGCGCGTGATCATCTACCCGACACCGGTGCAGGGCGAAGGCGCGGCGCTGAAGATCGCGCAGGCGATCGCCACCGCGGCCGCGCGCGCCGAATGCGATGTGCTGCTGGTATGCCGCGGCGGCGGCAGTATCGAAGACCTGTGGTCGTTCAACGATGAAACCGTCGCGCGCACCATTGCCGCCAGTCCGATGCCGGTCATCAGCGGCGTCGGTCATGAAACCGACTTCACCATTGCCGATTTTGCCGCCGACCTGCGCGCGCCGACCCCGACGGCGGCCGCCGAGCTGGCCGCCGTCGCGCGTGAAGACTGGCTGGCAACGCTGGACGGCAACGCCGCCGATCTGCGCTATGCGCTCACCCGCAAACTCAGCAATGCGGCGCAGACGCTGGACTGGCTATCGCGCCGGCTGCTCAGTCCCGTCGCGGTGATCGCGCACGAACGGCTGAAACTGCACAGCCTGCAGGCCCGGCTGGGGCACGCCACCCGCATTCCGCATACGAAAATGGCGTCGGCGCTTCAACAATTGCGCAGCCGCCTGCGCGCCCGGCTGCCCGATACCCGCCACGCGCGCGGCAAACTCGACGGGCAGGCACACCGGCTCGGCGCTTGCATGGAACGGCATGCCAGCCGCAAACGGCAGAAACTGAATGCGCTGACGGCGCAGCTGGAAATGCTCAATCCCCAGCGCACGCTGGAGCGCGGCTATGCCATCGTCACCGATCCCAAGGGGAAAATACTGCGCGCGCCGGAAGAACTGAAACCTCGCAGCGGCGTCACAATTAGACTGGCCGGCGGCAGCGCCCAAGTGGAGATTGCCTCGGTTCAGGCCGTTTTGGGCGAATAAGCGAAGCGCGGCCAAACAAAATCCACCGGGGCCCGTTCGCACTTAACTGTCATCCGTCAGTGCAAATAATCGCTTTCCGCTTTAGAATCACCCGCTGGATAAAAATAACGACTTCTTTAACAAAAGACTGAAAGGAATTACCATCATGGAGCATACCCTTCCGGCATTGCCTTATGGACTCGACGCTTTAGCACCGACCATTTCCAAAGAAACACTGGAATTTCACTACGGCAAACACCATCAGACTTATGTCACGAATCTGAACAACCTGATCAAGGGCGGCGAATTCGAAAACGCGTCGCTCGAAGACATCATCAAAAAATCATCCGGCGGCATCTTCAACAATGCAGCCCAGGTCTGGAACCACACGTTCTACTGGAACGGCATGACGCCAAAGGGCGCGGGCAAGCCTAGCGGCGCGCTGGCCGATGCGATCGATAAAAAATGGGGTTCCTTCGACAAGTTCAAGGAAGAATTCACCAAGTCCGGCCTCGGCAATTTCGGCTCCGGCTGGACATGGCTGGTCAAGAAAACCGACGGCTCCGTCGACATCGTCAACACATCGAACGCCGCCACCCCGCTGACCACAGCCGACAAGCCATTGCTGACGATGGACGTCTGGGAACATGCGTATTACATCGACTATCGCAACGCGCGCGCGAAATACGTCGAAAATTTCTGGGGCATCGTCAACTGGGATTTCGCTGCGAAAAACTTCGCTTAAAAACCCGGCGACATTTGCCTTGGCAGTAAAAAGACCCACCGAAAAAACTTTCGGTGGGTTTTTTTCTGAGGTCCTTTTCGTCCCTGAACCGGCGGCATATTTCCCACCGGAAATCACATTCGAATATGACGATAAATGGGTACATGTCCTACAAAATAATCGGATTACATCTACTGCCATGTCTACTTTTATCCTCCGATAATCCATTTCAAGATGTGCAGTCGCAGAGGATCGCCGGCTTTCGGCTGCAGTCGCTTGGATCACGCGTATGCCAATGGCGAACCGGCTTGCAAGCCGCGCTATGGCCGATATAATTGGCGCTATACTACAAATTCTAACGGTCGCCACCGTCGCATCGACCAAGCGTTGCGCATCTGCCTGGAACGTCGCGAACACTTCGGTGACCGCAGGCCATTCCAAAAATTTACCGGCGGTAGGGAGCTGTGCCGATGAAAGTAGATAAGAAAATCCATCTGGAAAACGAGTGTGGGCAAGGCCTTCGTTTAAGCACCGGTGTCGCCGGACTCGATCGTGTTTTGGGCGGCGGGTTGACACCCGAACGGCTATATCTGGTGGAGGGCAATCCGGGCTCCGGCAAAACAACGCTTGCCATCCAGTTCCTGCTCGACGGCGTCAGACGTCAGGAAACCGGTTTATATATCACGCTGTCCGAGACTAGCCACGAGCTGCGCGCCGTCGCGCGGTCGCACGGCTGGTCGCTGGACGGCATATCCCTGTACGAGCTGGTCAACGAAGACGGCCTCGATCTGGATTCCGGCCAATCGGTGTTGTACCCGTCCGAACTGGAATTGGGCGAAACCACCAAAAACGTGATGCGCCAGGTCGAACAGATGCGGCCGTCGCGGGTAGTGTTCGACAGCCTGTCGGAAATGCGCCTGCTGGCGCAAAACCCGCTGCGCTACCGGCGCCAGATCCTGGCGCTGAAACAATTTTTCTCGATGCGCAAATGCACTGTGCTGCTGCTCGACGACAAAACCTCGGAAATCGGCGATCTGCAACTGCACAGCCTGGCGCACGGCGTCATCACGCTGGAACAGTCCGCACAGGAATTCGGCCCCGAACGGCGTCGCTTGCGCATCGGCAAAATGCGGGGCATCAAATTCGACGGCGGTTATCACGACTTCAATATCGAAACCGGCGGCATCCGTGTTTTCCCACGGCTGGTCGCCGCCGGCACCGGCGTCGAATTCAATTCAACCGCGGTCAGCACCGGATCGGCGGAGCTCGATGAAATGTTCGGCGGCGGCTTAACGCCTGGCACCAGCACCCTGCTCACCGGTCCGTCCGGCGTCGGCAAAACCACCGCCTCGGTGCGCTGTGCGCTGACGGCGCTGGAACGCGGCCAGCACGTCGCCTATTATCTGTTCGACGAAGGCGCGTCCACCTTGCTCACACGCTGCGCCAAGCTCGGCATGCATCTGCAGCCGTACATCGATAGCGGCCAGATGAAGATTCACCACGTCGATCCGGCCGAGTTGTCGCCCGGCGAATTCGCATCGAACGTGCAACACGCCATTGAAGAGGACGGCGCCCGCTTCCTGGTGCTGGACAGTCTGAACGCCTATCTGCAGGCCATGCCCGGCGAACGCTTTTTGCTGCTGCAAATGCACGAACTGCTGTCCTATCTCGCTCAGCACGGCGTGATCACCTTGCTGCTGCTCGGCCAGCACGGCCTGATCGGCGACATTCGCTCCGATCTGGATCTGAGCTATCTCAGCGACGGCATCCTGGCCTTCCGCTTCTTCGAGACCAAGGGAACGATCCTGAGCGCCATCACCGTGGTGAAAAGCCGCACCAACGATCACGAGCGCACCATCCGCGAATTGCGTCTGAGCCAAGACCACGGTCTGCAAGTCGGTCCGGCGATTCGGGATTTCGAAGGCATCCTGACCGGCCTTCCGACCTACCGCGGCGATGCGCCGATGCTGCAGGTTACATGATTCACCGGAACCTCAATGAACAACGAACGCTGATACTTGCGCCGCATGCCCGGGACGCCGATACCATCAGTCACGTGCTGCGTCTGAATCAAATCGACAGTTTCGTCTGCGCCGACATCGGCGCGCTGACGCAGGAACTGATCGCCGGCGCCGGCGCGGCGCTGATCACCGACGAAGCGCTGGAGCATCAAAATCTGGCGCCGCTGATCGACTGGCTGGCCGCCCAGCCGGCCTGGTCCGATTTCCCCTTCATTCTGTTGACCCAGCCGCGCTCGAACGCGCGCAGATCGCTGGCGCTGGGCGCGCTGGAAAGCCTGAGCAACGTCATCCTGCTGGAGCGTCCGCTCAACAGCGAAACCCTGAAACGGGCCACCGCCTCCGCGCTGCGCGCCCGCAGCCGCCAGTACGAAGCGCGGGCGGTGTTGCAGCAACGGCTGCAGGCCGAAGAACGGCTCGGCTTCGCGCTGAAAGCCGGCCGGCTCGGCGCATGGGAAATCGATTTCGACACGCGCGCGCTGGTCACCTCCGACATCTGCAAGGAAAACTTCGGACAGGCCATCGACAAACCGTTCACCTATACGACCCTGCTGGCCTGCATACATCCCGATGACCTGCAACCCTACCGGGAAGCGCTGCATAAGGCGCTGTGGCTGAAAGACGGTTTTGTGATGGAAGTACGGATCGTCTGGCCGGATAGAAGTCTGCACTGGGTGCAGATTCGCGGGGAAACCAGCTTTGACGAACAAAACCGCCCGCGGCGCATCGCCGGGGTCTCGCTGGACGTCACCGAGCGCGTGGAGTCGGCGCGAAAACTGAACGACAGCCAGCGCGCGCTGCACGATCTGAATGCGACGCTGGAGCGGCGCATCGAAGAACGCACGCGCGAGCTGGCCCAGCTCAATGACCGCCTGATGCGTGAAATCAGCGAACGCGAACGCACGCAGGCGGCCTCGGTCCAGGGACAGAAAATGGAAGCCATCGGCCGCCTCACCGGCGGCATCGCGCACGACTTCAACAACCTGCTGCACGTCAGCATCGGCAATATGGAATTGATCGATCGCGTGACGCAGGACGAACGCGTCAAACGCTTTTCCGCCACCGCGCGCAAGGCGCTGCAGCGCGGCACCAAGCTGACCGGCCAGTTGCTGGCGTTCGCGCGCAATCAGAGTCTGGATTTGAAGGCGGTCGATCTATCGGCGCTGATCGAAGGCATGCAGGAGTTGCTATCGGTCTCGGTCGGTTCGGCGATTCAGATCGATCTCGATCTGCTGCGCGACCTGCCGCCGGCGCTGGCCGACCCGAACCAGATCGAAATGGCGATCCTGAATCTGGCGATCAATGCGCGCGATGCGATGCCGGACGGCGGCCTGCTGCAGGTGCGCACCGACTACCGCGCCGCCGACGATGAGCAGTTGCAACCCGGCAGCTATGCGGTAGTGGCCGTCTCCGACACCGGCACCGGCATACGCGCCGAAATCCTCGGCAAGGTCTTCGATCCGTTTTTCACCACCAAGCAAATCGGCGAAGGTACCGGCCTCGGCCTGAGCCAGGTATACGGCATCGCCAAGCAATCCGGCGGCACCGCACGCATACACAGCAAACTCGGCGAAGGCACGACGGTGGAATTGTGGCTGCCGCTGGCGCCCGAAAACGTGGTCGAGGCCTTGTCGGCGGATTCGCAAAAACAGGAAATCAGCAACCAGGCGCATAGACGCATCCTGGTCGTCGAAGACGATCCCGAAGTGCGCCAATTCATGGTCGAATCGCTGGATATGCTGGGTTACGAAGTACGCGAAGCGGCCGACGGCGTCGCGGGACTGGCGGCCATCGAAAAAGAAACGCCGGACTTGCTGATCGTCGATTTTCTGATGCCCGACATGAACGGCGCGCAGGTCATCGCCGCCGTCGCCAAAAAGTTGCCGGCGCTGCCGATCATCGTCGCCACCGGCTATGCCGACATGCGCGCCATCGACGAAGTCATCGGCAACAACTTCGTCCTGCGCAAACCTTTCCAGATCAACGAGCTGGCAAAACTGGTCGGCACCGCGCTGACGACGCGCGCCAGTCAACTGTCGGTGGATGGCAAGCTGGCATAGTTTTTAGGACATCCTTACAACAACGCCGCCAGCTCCAACTGCACCTTCAACAGCGCCGGCAGGCAGCTTTCCACAATATCCTCCACCGCGATCCGCGCCGCATGCACGCTGATATTGATCGCGGCCACCGTTTCGCCGCGAAAATTCCGGACCGGCACCGCGATCGTGCGCAAACCCAGCTCCAGCTCCTGATCGACGATCGCATAGCCCTGCGCGCGCGCGCGGTCGATTTCCAGCAGCAATCGATCCTTGTTGACGATGGTGTGCGCGGTAATCGCTTCCGGCTGCAGGCGATCGATGAGGTCGCCGATCTGCGCCGCCGGCAACGCGGCCAGCAACACGCGCCCGTTGGCGGTAAAAAACGCCGGCACCCGCGTGCCCGGCTGCAAGGTCGCCGATACCAGTTGCCCGGCGCTGACGGCCGCGATGCACACCAGTTGATCGTGATCCAGCACGCCGACCGACGCCGCCTCCTGCAGCGAATACGCCAGCCGGTACAGCAACGGTTGCGCAATGCGCGGCAGCCGCGCCGAATGCAGATACGACTGACCCAGGCGCAATACCTGCGGCGTCAGCGAAAACAGCTTGTCCTGCTGCCGCACATAGCCGAGATGCGTCAGCGTGATCAGATAACGCCGCGCCGCGGCCCGCGTCAGCCCGGTGCGCTGGGCGACTTCGCTGATGGTCAGCCGCGAGCGCTCCTGATCGAAAGCCTCGATCACCTGCAAACCTTTTTCCAGCCCGGCGATGATGTCGCGTTTCAGCGGCGTGCCGTCATCGCCCGCTGCCGCGCTGTTGGCCGACGCACCCATGGTGTTTTGCTCCAAATCGCTCATGTTTTTCGTCATTTGTGCGATTCTCGCACAAAATGGGCGAAATACGGCCCCTCCATGCATCCAGCCGCTTGATCGCGCCATTTCATACTCCTATGATGGCAGCCATCTCAAACGCGTCGCCGAAGCGCGCCGCCATACCCTTTCAGGAGACAGCAATGAAATTCGATCCCGTCGCCAGCGGTGTGTACCCCGAACTGATCCATCTTCCGTATAAATCGACCGCCAAGCGCGGCCCGACCCAGGCGCCGCTGCGGATACGCGCCGACCTGCCGGTCAACGCCAATCTGAGCGCCTCGCCGAAATTGATTTTGCCGCACGACATGGACCTGACCGCGCAGGGCAAAGGCCAGCCGCTGGGGGAAAAAATCGTCGTCACCGGCCGCGTGCTGGACGAAGACGGCAAACCGGTGCGCAATTCGCTGCTGGAAATCTGGCAATGCAATTCCGCAGGCCGCTATTATCACAAGCGCGATCAGCACGACGCGCCGCTGGATCCGAATTTCTTCGGCGGCGGCAAAATGCTGACCGACGGCGAAGGCCGCTATCGTTTCACCACCATCAAACCCGGACCTTATCCGTGGGGCAATCACGCCAAGGCCTGGCGTCCGGCGCACATCCATTTCTCGATGTTCGGCAACGTCTACGCGCAGCGGCTGGTCACGCAAATGTACTTCCCCAGCGACCCGCTATTCGACTACGATCCCATCTTCCAGAGCATTCCGGACCAGGCCGCGCGCGAGCGCTTGATCTCCCGCTTCAGCCTGGAAGAAACGGTGAGCGACAAAATGCTGGGCTACGAATTCGATATCGTCTTGCGCGGACGCAACGCCACCCCGATGGAATAACAGGAAAAACATCATGACCGCCACCACATCCGCTCCTGCCGGCATCACCAGTTCCCAGACCGTCGGCCCGTTCCCGCATGAAGCATGGCGCTGGGCGTTCGACGCCACCGCCAAGGTCGACAGCAACGCGCCTACCGTTTTCATCAGCGGCGTCATCCGCGACGGCGACGGCAAGCCCATCGACGACGCCGTCATCGAAATCTGGTCGCCGGAAGCCGCCGCGGCCGAAAGCGCCCACGCGATTCCCGGCTTTCGCCGCATGCCCAGCGACGACACCGGCGCGTTCCGCTTCGAAGTCTCGCTGCCGACCTCGCCCATGCAAGGCAAGCCGGCGATGTTCGTCACCGTGTTCGCGCGTGGCGTGGTCAAGCATCAGTTCTGCGCGGTCTTCCTGTCCGACGACACCGGCCTGGCCGATTCGGCCATCCTGAACCAGATCCCCCCCGCGCGCCGGGGCACGCTGATCGCCGAAAAACTGACCGACCGCGAATACCGCTGGGACATCTGGATGCAGACCGACAAAGAAACCGTCTTTTTCGACTACGAATAACAGCATCATGAGCGTTTCCATTTTCGACAGCTTCCTGACCACCGGCGAAATCATCGCCGTCTTCGACGATGCGGCGGTGGTGCAGGCGATGTTTCGTTTCGAAGCCGCGCTGGCGCAGGCGCAAGCCGCCGAAGGCATCATTCCGGACAGCGCCGCGCGCGCCATCGCCAGCGTCTGCAACGCCCAGTTGTACGACATTCCCGCGCTGATCAACGCGGGCCGCCGCGCCGGCAGTCTGGCCATTCCGCTGGTCAAGGAACTGACCAAAACGGTCGCGCTGTACAACGCCGAATCCGCCGCTCACGTGCACTGGGGCAGCACCAGCCAGGACGTTATCGACACCGCGATGGCGCTGGTCACGCGCGACGCATTGCAGATGCTGGATCGCACGCTGCACGGCCTGATCGACAGCCTGCTGAAACTGGCCGAGCGGCACCTGAGCACGCCGGTGCTGGCGCGCACGCTGATGCAACCGGCGCAAGTCACCAGCTTCGGTTTCAAACTGGTCGGCTGGGCCGCGCCGCTGCTGCGTTCGCGCGCGCAATTGCGCGAACTGGCCGGCCGCGCACTGCAATTGCAACTGGGCGGCGCCGTCGGCACGCTGGCGGTCATGGGAGACCAAGGCCCGGCGGTCGCGCAACGCATGGCGCGGGATCTGGGACTGAAAGCGCCCGACGCCGCCTGGCACACCCAGCGCGACGAATGGATACGGCTGGGACTGGAAGTCGCGGTGCTGGTCGGCAGCCTAGGCAAGATCGCCACCGATCTGAGCCTGATGGCGCAAGGCGAAATCGGCGAACTGGCCGAACCGTCCGGCAGCGGCCGCGGCGGCTCGTCGGCGATGCCGCATAAACGTAATCCGGTGTCGGCCATGATCGCGCTGGCCGCCGCCGGACGCGCCCCGCAACGCGCCGCCGCGCTACTGGCCAACATGGGCCAGCAACACGAACGCGGCCTCGGCAACTGGCAGGCCGAACTGGCCGAATGGCCGGGGCTGTTTCTCAGCGCGCAAGGCTCGCTCGGTGCGCTGGCCGAAGCCTTCGACGGCCTGCAGGTCGATCCCGATCGCATGCTGCGCAACATCGACAATCTGCAGGGGCTGATTTTTGCCGAAGCGGTATCGATTCATCTGGCCGCCGCCATCGGCCGCCCCGCCGCCCACAGCCTGATGGAAACACTGACGCAGCAAGCCGTCGCCGACGGCTTCCATCTGGCCGACGCCGTCTCCATCGCACAGGAAAAGGACCCGCGCCTGGCCGGCAAGGTCGACCGCGACGCGCTGATGCGGCTGTTCGACCCGGTCGCCGCCACCGCCCCCGCGCAAGCGCTGGCCGCGCGCCAATTACAGACATTGAAGGCGATGCAGCAGGCAATGCAAACGCCGGACCATCCATAAGGCATAGAAACAGCATGAGCTACGATCCGCTGGACCACAATTTTGAACGCGGCATGCAAAATCGCCGCACCGTACTGGGCGAAGAATGGGTCAACCGTTCGGTCAAGAACGCCACCAGTTTCAACGCCGACTTTCAAAACCTGATCACGCGCTTTGCGTGGAATGAAATCTGGGGCCGCCCGGGCCTGGATAAAAAGACCCGCCGCATCATCGTTCTGTCGATCACCATCGCGCTGGGCCGCTGGGAAGAATTCGAACTGCATGTCCGCGCCGCATTGACCGCGCCGCCGGAACACCGGCTGACGCCGGACGAAATGAAGGAAGTGCTGATGCAATCGGCGATCTACGCCGGCGTACCGGCCGCCAACACCGCGTTCGCCCATGCGCAGCAGATCCTGCGCGAAGTCGGCCCGGACATCGGCTTTACGCTGGAACCGTTCGCGCCATCCGACGCCGCCCATCCGGGCATCGGCAAGGAAGCGCGCACCAGCGGTTCGCCGGCGCTGCACTATTCGGTACGCGCGCCGCGCAACGGCAAGGCGCCGCGCCGCACGATCGTGCTCAGCCACGCGCTGGGCGCCGACCTGACGATGTGGGACAGCCTGGCCAATCTGCTCGCCGCCGATTGCCGCGTCATCGCCTACAGCCATCGCGGCCACGGCAGCTCCGACGGTCCGGAAGGCATGTACACGATGGCCGACCTGGCCGACGACGCGGCGCGCCTGCTGCGCGAACTCGACACCGGTCCCGTGGTCTGGATCGGCCTGTCGATGGGCGGCATGGTCGGGCAGGAAATGGCGCTGCGCCATCCGTCGCTGATCGGCGCACTGGTCATCGCCAACTCCGCCTCGGCCTATCCGGAAGTCGCGCGCCAAGGGTGGCGGCAACGCATAGAAACGGTCCGTTCGCAGGGCTTGGAAGCGATCGCCGACACCGTCATGGCGCGCTATTTCCACGAAGCCTTCCGCCAACAACACAGCGCCACCGTTGCGCAGTTCCGGCAGCGTCTGCTGACGACCGACGTCACCGGTTACATCGGCTGCTGCAATGCGGTCGGCACCGTCGACACCACCGCGCGGCTGCCGTTGATCGCGGCGCCGACGCTGGTGATCGCGGGTGAGCTGGATCAGGGCGCGCCGGTCGCGCTGTCGCAGGTCATCGCCGATAAAATTCCGCAGGCCACGCTGACCGTGCTGCCGCAGGCGTCGCATATCAGCGCGATTGAACAGCCGGCGTTGTTCAACGAGACCGTGATGGCGTTTATTGCGGCGTTGTGATGGTTCGAGCGCTTGGCTCGGTCGGGTGTCTGGGGGCGTTCTTTAAATTTTCACGCCGGCGCGCTTCCTTCGATACACCGCTTCGCGGCTACTCAGGACGAACGGGGTTTCGGTGAAATTTAACAGACCGTTCGTCCTGAGTAGGGCGAAGCCCGTATCGAAGGATCGCCTACGCCGAACCTGGCGCAACCGAAGCCGCATTCCATCCCATCCGCTCATACAAGCGATAGCGCGCGATACCGATATATTCATGCAGCGCCGCATCGGTCGCCAGAAAAGCATAGGCGCTGGGCAACCATGCAGGCTTCGCCGTCACATACTCGGCGCGCACCGGCGCCGCATCCACGCCGGCATGCGCAAAATAAATCATGCTGCGCGCCAGATGCATCCCGGACGTCACCAGCAACACGCGATCGAAATCGTGTTCTTTCAATATCCGCGCGGTGAACTGCGCGTTCTGCCACGTATTCATGCTGCTGCTTTCCAGAATCATATCGGCGTCGGCCACGCCCAGATCGCGCAAATAAGCGCCATACACCACTGCCTCCGCCCTGCCCTGATGTCTGGCGTCGCCGCCGCTGACGATCACCGTGCAGGCCTTGCCGGTCTGCTTGCAGGCCTTATACAGCGCCGCCGTTTTGGCAACGCGTCCGTAGCCGAACAAACCCACTTCAATCTCGCCGCTGGCGCGAATCTTATCGTTGCCCGCGCCCAGCAGAATGATGGCGTTTTGCGCGCGCCAGGCGATCGGCGCCTGATGCAAGTACGGCATTTGCAATTGCGCCAGCAACCACGCAGGCGCGAAGCCGAAGCCGATGACGACAAACAAAAAAAATACGATCAGAGACAAAGTCGCGCTGGCGCGTTTTCTTTTGAGAAGGCCAAGGCCTATGGCGAGAGCGATCAAGCAGAAAAAGAGAGGGATAGTCATTTTTTGCGCACGGGAGAGAATGAGTGAAGATTGCCGCGATCGAAGCTTATAGTCGGCTTTGAAACATGGCAAGCGATTAAATTCATTCGCCCGCCGCAACTTCTGATTTCAAAAAATCCAACTAAGCCACCGCCACCAGCCGGTTCAACACCTCCGGATGATCGAGCAAACTCCGGCTATCCGAATCATGCACAATGCGCCCGCGATCCAGCACGATCGCGCGCCTGGTCAGGGACAAGGCCAGCCGCGCATGCTGCTCGACCACGATCACCGACATGCCTTCGTCTTCAATCAGCCGGCCGATCACCCGCGTCAATTCCTGCACGATGATAGGCGCCAATCCTTCCATCGGTTCGTCCAGTAGCAACAGACGCGGATTGACCATCAGCGCCCGCGCGATCGCCAGCATCTGCTGTTCGCCGCCGGACAATTGATTGCCCATATTCGCGCGGCGCTCCTGCAAGCGCGGAAACGCCGCATATATTTTGTCCAGCGTCCACGGCCCGGGCCGCGCCACCACGGTCAAATGTTCTTCCACCGTCAGCGACGCAAACATGCCCCGTTCCTGCGGCACCCAGCCCAGCCCCGCATGCGCGCGCTTGTACGTCGGCACGTGCGCAATGTCATTGCCGCGCCAGCGGATGCGGCCCCCGTGCAATTGCGTCAGGCCCATCAGCGTCACCAGCAAACTGGTCTTGCCGACCCCGTTGCGGCCGAGCAGCGCCAGGCTGTCGCCTTCCTGCAGCGCAAACGAGACGTCTTCCAGGACCACCGATTCGCCGTAACCGGCAGTCAGATTCTCCAGGGCCAGCAATTCACTCATGTTGCGCCTCGCCCAGATACACTTCCTTGACCCGCGCATCGGCCGAGATCTCGGCCGGCGTGCCTTCGGTCAGCACCTTGCCGCCGACGAGCACGGTGATGCGCTCGGCAAAACGGAAGACCAAGCCCATATCGTGCTCAATGAACAGAATCGTCACGTCGCGCGGCAGTTGCGCGATCGCTTCGAACAGTTCGCGGCTTTCCGCCGATGGAATCCCGGCCGCGGGTTCGTCCAGCAGCAGGACTTTGGGCTGCGTCGCCAGCGCCAGCGCGATTTCGACCAGACGCTGCTTGCCGTAGGCCAGGCTGCGGGTAAGGCGATCGGCCTCGCTATCGATTTTCAGAGAACGCAGCAGCGCCATCGCTTCGTCGACCGCATCGCGCTGCGCGGCGACGGTGCGGCGCCAGACATAGCCGCGTCCGCGTCGTTCGCAAATCGCCAGCGCCACCGATTCCAGCACCGTCAATCCGGCGAACAGGGTATTGATCTGGAAAGTGCGCGTCATGCCGCGCCTGACGCGTTCATGCTGCGCCAGACCGGTGATGTCCTGACCGCCGAAAAACACTTTGCCCGCAGTCGGCTTCAAGAATCCGGTCAGCAGATTGATGAACGTGGTCTTGCCCGCGCCGTTGGGGCCGATCAGCGCATGGCGCACGCCCGGCGCGAATGTCAGGCTGATATCGCTGTTGGCCTTGAACGCGCCCCACGCCATCGACAGGCCTTCCGTGCGCAGCGTGATGTCTTCGGGCGCACTCACGAAGATTTCCCGTTCTTATCGTTGCGACGCGCCAGACCTTGCAGGCATTTTTCCACGCCGCCCAGAATGCCGCCGCGCGCGAACAGCACGATGACGATCAGCAGCAGGCCGATCCAGAATTGCCAGTACGCCGGATTCAAGCCGGACAGATAATCTTTCGCCACCATATACACCGCCGCGCCGACCAGCCCGCCGTACAAGCGGCCGGCGCCGCCGAGCACCAGAATAATCAGCAACTCGGCCGAGCGCGAAAAGCTGAGCGCTTCGATACCGACGAACTGCGTGGTCTGCGCCAGCAACGCGCCGGCGATCCCGGCGACGGCCGCGCTGACGGTAAAGATCGCGCTCAGGCGGCGCTCGACATCGACGCCAATGGCCGGCATGCGCCGCCCGCCTTCGCGAATGCCGATCAGGCTCAGGCCGAACGGCGACTGCAGCAAGCGGCGCAATGCCACAAACAAAATGAACAGCACCGCCAGCGCATACACATAAGCGGTTTTGCCATACAGATCGAATTCGAACACGCCGAACAGATTGCCGACCGCCATGCCGGACAAGCCGTCGACGCCGCCGGTAATGAACGCCGCCTTATTGGCCGCTTCGAACAGCATCAGACCGATGCCGAGCGTGACCATCAGCCGCGTCAGGTCCTGCCCGCGCACCACCAGAAAGCTGCATAAATAACCGAACGCGCCGGTAATCGCCGCCGCCGCCAGCAAGCCGCTGAGCGGTTCGCCCCAGCCATGCGCCGCCAGCAAACCGGCGGTATAAGCGCCCAGCCCGAAGAACGCGGCATGCCCCAGCGACACGATGCCGGCATAGCCGAGGATCAGATCCAGCGACAGCGCGAATAGCCCGACGATCATGATCTGGGTAATCAGCACCAGATAATCGGGGAACAGAAAGAACGTCAATACCGGCAGCAGCCAGAAGACGATTTCGAGCGGCGACCAGCGGCCGTCGGCCAAACGATGCACATCGGCGGCAGGCGTGGCGGCAGCGGCGCGGGCGGAGGTGAACCAGGCTTTCATCCGCGCCTCCCGATCAGGCCGGACGGAAACAGGATCAGCAGCACCACCATCAGACCGTAAATCACGAACGCACCGACGCCCGGCACATAATATTTGCCGGCCACATCGAACACGCCGAGAATCAGCGCGGCGAACAAGGGACCGCGAATGGTGCCGGCGCCGCCGACCACTACCACCAGCAGAAAATAGACGATGTATTTGATCGGGAAAGTCGGATCCAGCCCGAGCAGATCGATGCCCAGCCCCCCGCCCAGTCCCGCCAGTCCCGAGCCCAGCGCGAAGGTCAGGCTGAACACGCGGCTGACATTGATGCCCAGCCCCGCCGCAGCCTGCCGGTTATCGACGGACGCCCGGATCTGCGCGCCGAAACGGGTGCGTTCGATCAAACATCCCAGCGCCACCGTGATCGCCACCACCACGCCGATCAGGAATAGCCGGTAAGCGCCGACATCCAGCCCCAGCAGATTGACCTGACCGCGCAGCCAGTCCGGCAGATTGACCGGCTGCTGCGACGGCCCGAACAACCAGGTCGCCGCCGCCACCGCCATGAACGTCAAACCGATGGAAAACAGCACTTGATCCAGATGACTGGCCTGATACAGGCGCCGATACAGCAGCCGCTCCAGCACCAGGCCGACCGCCGCCGACGCGACGAAAGCGATCGGCAAGGTCAGCAGAAACGGCATGCCGGCGCGATTCAACAGCACGGCGCAGACATAGCCGCCGACCATCGCGAACGCGCCGTGCGCCAGATTGATGAAATTCATCAGCCCCATCGTCACCGACAGGCCCACGCTGATCAAAAACAGCAGACTGCCATAGGCAATGCCGTCGAACAGCACGCCGATGAAATTACTCAACACGATGCTGGCCCAATTGATGCCCGGATTCGTGACACAAATGGAAACGCAGCAAAATTTTCTCCTTGGTGGACTGTAACAGTCAACCTTTATACCCGCTCGATCACCACCGCAATGCCCTGCCCCACGCCAATGCACATCGTACACAAGGCATAACGGCCGCCGGTGCGCTGCAATTGATACATCGCCGTCGTCACCAGACGCGCGCCGCTCATGCCCAACGGATGGCCCAGCGCGATCGCCCCGCCGTACTGATTGACGCGCGGATCGTTGTCGGCCACGCCCAGCATGCGCAACACCGCCAGCCCCTGCGACGCGAACGCCTCATTCAATTCGATGACGTCCATCTGATCGATGGTCATGCCAAGCTGCTGCAGCAGTTTCTGCGAAGCGGGCGCCGGGCCGATGCCCATCACCCGCGGCGGCACGCCGGCGGTCGCCATGCCGACCACGCGCGCACGCGGCGTCAGGCCATGACGGACAGCAGCCGCTTCATTGGCCAGCAGTAGCGCGCAAGCGCCGTCGTTGATGCCTGAAGCATTGCCGGCGGTGACGCTGCCATCCGGCCGCACCACGCCTTTTAGTTTCGCCAGCGTTTCCAGGCTGGACAGCCGCAAATGCTCATCCTGCGCAAACAGAATCGGCTCGCCCTTTTTCTGCGGAATCTCGACCGCAACGATCTCCTGCGCCAGCCAACCGTTGGCCTGCGCCGCGGCGGCCTTGGTCTGACTGTTGAACGCAAACAGATCCTGATCTTCGCGGCTGACCTTGCAATCGACGGCGACGTTTTCGCCGGTCTCCGGCATTGCATCGACGCCGTACAGTTTCTTCATCAGCGGATTGACGAAACGCCAGCCGATGGTGGTGTCGAACACCGATGCGCTGCGCGAAAACGCGCTGTCGGCCTTGCCCATCACGAACGGCGCGCGCGTCATCGATTCGACCCCGCCGGCGATCATCAGGCCGGTATCGCCGGAGCGGATCGCCCGCGCCGCGCTGCCGACCGCATCCATGCCGGAGCCGCACAGACGGTTGACGGTGGAACCCGGTACGTTTTCTGGCAAACCGGCCAGCAAGGCCGACATGCGCGCGACGTTGCGGTTATCTTCGCCGGCCTGATTGGCGCAACCGAAAATCACATCGTCGACCGCGCTCCAGTCGACCGACGGATTGCGCTTCATCAGTTCCCTGAGCGGAATCGCCCCGAGGTCGTCGGCCCGCACGTCCTTCAGCGTCCCGCCGTAGCGGCCGATGGGGGTGCGGATTGCATCGCAGATAAAAGCTTGTGGTGCTGAAGTCATGGCCATACCTATCGAATGATTCGTTTACGCCGCCATCTTCAGCGGCACCACGGTGATTTCCTGTAATTCCGCGAATGAGATATCGGCCAGAATTTCCCGCACCACCAGCCCGTCCGGCGTCACGTCGATGACCGCCAGATCGGTATAAATGCGGCTCACGCAGCCGACCGCGGTCAGCGGATAGCTGCACTCGGCGACGATCTTGCTTTCGCCGTTCTTGGTCTGATGCTCCATCATCACGAATACCTGTTTGGCGCCCAGCGCCAGATCCATCGCGCCGCCGACCGCCGGAATCGCATCCTTCGCGCCGGTGTGCCAGTTCGCCAGATCGCCGGTAACAGACACCTGGAACGCGCCCAGCACGCAAATATCCAGATGGCCGCCGCGCATCATCGCAAACGAATCGCCGTGATGGAAGTACGCGCCGCCGGCCAGCAGCGTCACCGGCTGTTTGCCGGCATTGATCAGATCCTCATCTTCGTCGCCCGGCGCCGGCGCGGGGCCCATGCCCAGCAAACCGTTCTCGCTGTGCAACAGAATCTCGCGGTCGGTCGGCAGGTAATTGGCGACCTTGGTCGGCAAGCCTATGCCCAGATTGACGTACGCGCCTTCGCTGATATCGGCCGCAACGCGGGCGGCCATTTGATCGCGGTTATAACGTTTCATGCCCGTGCCTCCTGTTTTGCCTTGCCTGCTGTCTGCACCACGCGCTGCACGAAAATGCCCGGCGTGACGATCGCTTCCGGATCGAGCGCGCCCAGCGGCACGATTTCGCTGACTTGCGCGATGGTGCATTTGGCGGCCATCGCCATGATCGGCCCGAAATTGCGCGCCGTCATGCGGTAAATCAGATTGCCCCAACGGTCGCCGCGCAGCGCCTTGATCAACGCGAAATCGGCGTGGATAGGCGCTTCCAGCACGTAATGACGACCGTCGATCAGCCGCGTCTCCTTGCCTTCGGCCAGCAAGGTGCCATAGCCGGTAGGGGTAAAGAAACCGCCGATGCCGGCGCCGGCGGCGCGGATGCGCTCGGCCAGATTGCCCTGCGGCGTCAATTCCAGCTCGATCTTGCCGGCGTGGTACAGCTCATCGAACACATACGAATCCGCCTGGCGCGGAAACGAACAGATGATCTTGCGCACCTGCCCCGCCTTCAGCAGCGCGGCCAGCCCGGTCTCTCCGTTGCCGGCATTGTTATTGACGATGGTCAGATCGCGCGCGCCCTGCGCAATCAGCGCATCGATCAGCTGCGCCGGCATGCCCGCATTGCCGAAGCCGCCGATCATCACGGTCGCGCCGTCATGAATATCGGCCACCGCGGCCTGTAATGACTCTATGGTTTTATCGATCACGCTTGCCTCTTCCGCAATGAATATTCAGGTATTTGATATCTGTCGTTTCGCTATTGACGCTGTTCGATAAACGCACTAATGTCTGTTTATTGAACAATTTCGCACCAATGCAGTGTAGCCAGAAGCACTTTGCAAGGTCAATGACGCGATCCGGATTGTGTGCGATCGCCGAACACTATTACGATTAACGCCCCATGAACCAGCCTTCCGACCAATCAGACCATGCCGACGACCCGGATGGGGATAAACGGCCCCCCGCTCAAGAAACGCGCGAAGCGCTGACCATCGCCGAGGAAATCGACGCGATGACCGATCCCAACTTCATGACCTCGCTGGCGCGCGGTCTGGCGGTGATCAAGGCCTTCAGCGACCAGCGCCGCACCCTGACCATTGCGCAGATCAGCCAGAAAACCGGCATCCCGCGCGCCGCCGTGCGCCGCTGCCTGCATACGCTGCGGCAATTGGGCTATGCGGGCGCGGAAATGAACAACTTTTCCTTGAAACCGAAAATATTGACGCTGGGCTATTCCTATTTGTCGTCCACCCCGCTGACCGTCTCTGCGCAACCGTATCTGAACAGCATCAGCCGCGCGCTGAACGAATCGTGCTCGCTGGCGGTGCTGGAAGAAAACGAAATCCTGTACGTCGCGCGCGCGGCGACCTCACGCGTGATGTCGATCGCGCTCAACACCGGCAGCCGCCTGCCCGCGTATTGCACATCGCTGGGCCGCGTGATGCTGGCGAATTTGCCGGATCAGGAATTGAAACACTATCTGGACACCGTCAAACTGCGCGCCTATACCGACCGCACGGTGGTATCGACGAAGCGGCTGCAGGAAATACTGCTGGAAGTACGGCAGGCCGGCTTCGCGATCAACGATGAAGAACTGGAAGTCGGCCTGCGATCGATCGCGGTACCGGTGCGCGGCGCATCCGGCAATGTGGTAGCGGCCCTGAACGTCGGCGCCCAGTCGATCCGGGTCAGCAAACGCCAGATGGAGGAAGAATTCCTGCCGGTACTGCGGAAGGGATCGGAAGAGCTGTCCATCCTATTGCCCTGAAATGCAATACCATCGCAGCAGCATCGACTTAACATATCGATAGCCGGACAATTTTAATAACGGAGATAAAAATGAATCTAAAAAAATCCGCCCTGCTGTTCGCGGCCGCGGCCACACTGATCACCGCTACCGCCGCACAAGCGGCCGGCACCATCAAGATCGGCCTGATCGCCCCGTTCTCGGGACCATTCGCCGATTACGGCAAGCAGATGGAAGGCGGCATCAAGGCGTATATGAAACAGCACGGTGATACCGTGGCCGGCAAAAAAATCGAACTGATCATCAGAGACACCACCGGCCCGTCGCCGGAAATCGCCAAGCGCCTGGCGCAGGAACTGGTGGTGCGCGACAAAGTGGATTTTCTCGCCGGTTTCGGCCTGACGCCGGAAGCGCTGGCGGTCGCGCCGATCGCCGAGCAGGCGAAAAAGCCGATGATCATCATGAACGCGGCGACCGAAATCATCGCCAGCAAATCGAATTACATCGCCCGCTTCTCGATGACGCTGCCGCAAGTCTCGGCGCCGCTGGCCAGCTGGGCGCTGAAAAACAATATCAAGAAAGTCGTCACGCTGGTGGCCGACTACGGCCCGGGCATCGATGCGGAAACTGCGTTCAAGAACACGTTGACGGCTGGCGGCGGCACGATTATCGAATCGATCCGTACGCCACTGAACAATCCTGAATTCGCGCCGTTCATTCAGCGCATCAAGGACGCGAAGCCGGAAGCCGTGTTCCTGTTCGTGCCCGCCGGCGAACAAGGGATTGCGTTCATGAAGGCTTATCGCGAACGTGGACTGGCTGCGGCCGGCATCAAGGTGATCGCCACCGGCGACCTGACTGACGATCATATCCTGGCGGCGCTGGGCGATCCTGTGCTGGGCGTGATCACCAGCTTCCATTACTCCGCCGCGCATAACTCGCCGGAAAACAAAATCTTCCTGCAACAGTTCGCCGCCGCCAATCCCAACGGCGGGCGTCCGAACTTTATGGCGGTGGGCGCGTATGACGGCATGGCGGCGATCTATGAGGTCAGCCAGAAGCTTAACGGTAATATCGACGGCGACAAGGCGATGGCGATCCTGAAAGGCATGAAACTGAACAGCCCGCGTGGGCCGATCATGATCGATCCGCAGACTCGGGATATCGTGCAGACCATGTATATACGCAAGGTGGAAAAGGTTGGCGGGGCGCTTTATAACGTTGAGTTCGATAAGCTTGAGAATGTGAAGGGTAACGGGAAGCAATGACAGTTTTCTGGCTAGGTAAATATGAAAACTGGAACTCGTTTCATAGCGTAGATGATTACGAAACGCGTTCCAGAAAGTTTGAGATTAGCGGAATGAATCGTCCGCTAGCTTGTCAGACAAGCCCCTAGAATCCGGCAGGCAATGACGCACATCGTGTCATCGTCATCCGCCAACTGCCCCGCCACGTCCACAGTCCAACCACCCTTCTGATCGATGGCGATCACGAGCGCGCCGGCCGTGCCGCCCGCTTGCGCGGTATTCAGCGCCCGTTTTAGTTTATAGGCGACGTCGCTGCAATTGGCGTTGAGGGGTTTGGTGACGGTGGGGTTGAGGCGTACTACGGGGGCTTTTTTGCGTTTTGAAGGGTCGGGCGGGCGAGGTGGTGTGGTCATGGAGGACTCCGGTCAGATCGTGAAATCCACCTTGTCTAAACTCAGAAAGGTGGCCAGGCACTTAAACACCGCCATTACACGGTCTGCAGCTTTTCCCGAAGGTCTTGTATCACTGCCCGTTGCCCGGCCATAAAAACCATAGACGTTAAAAAACCACGGCTGTCGGGCGAGGACTCCGGTAATGGGGCGTGTTTAACACCGCCGTTGACTTTAATGAGGAATGTACCGCGGATCAAGCTGTAGGAGTATGCGGTTTGGGTTCAATTAGTTTTCGAATGGTTGAGCCGTAATTTGAAAGGACATGCACGAACGGGAATGTTGCTGTTGAGGCGGAACTGACGTTCAGTTTGCTAGTGGCGATTAACTCCCAGTCCGTCCATTAATCCCGAGCCCCCCAGATGACGGTGTGTAACGGAGGAAAATGGGAGAGAAAGATGTAAAAATAAGCGTCTTAAAATGTGGTGATCACGAGTGTAGCAATCATTCGAATATTGCCAAATGGAAAATAAAATCGATCCATTTCAATTAAAAAATAACATTTTTCTTATTACGGCTCTGAAAAAGATACGATAATGCGTTAGCCCATCTGTAGTCCATAAGCGATAAGACCCAGAGTCTCAAATGAAAAAAACGCAGGGCAACATCCACGTTGCAAGCATAAGTGCCGTGCTTTATAGCTCCCAGAGACAACGTAAAAATTGATGCCCCACTTTGACCTCCCGACGGTGATCGCCTATACGGGGGTGATGGCATGCATCATTGGGTTGATCCTGCACTCCATGGGAAAGAATTACCCAACATATATCAAAGGATTGAAGTGCTGGACGATCGCGCCGCTGATTGCTGGTTTGGCGACGGCAGCGCGCTTGTGGCTACGAAGCGCTTTCCCCGACAGCGTTGCCATAGGCGCGCAGAACGTATGCCTCATAACGACCTCGGGGCTTTTTCTTATGGGTACCTGCCAGTTTTTTGAACGACCGCTGCCGCGTCGCTTCCTTCCTCTTTTGATCGGTGTTTCGGTGTTCGCCATGTGGTTGTTCAGTGGCTATGCAGGAGCCGACATAGACCGTCGACTCTTCGCGCGGACACTTCTCATCCTGCTCTACGCTTATCTTGCATGGGTGGTCTATCGGCAGCCACACACTTTTGCAAGATGGCTCACAGTGAGCATTGTCGCCACGCTTGTCGGTCTGATTTTTGTTCGTACTATTGTGGGGTACCTGTTACCCAACGGCGATGGCGTAGACTCCCTGGGGATAATCCAGGGAGTCTACGCCATTGGTTTCTCATCCACGGATGTATTGATTCCCATTTGCGCCATCCTGATGATCTCCGAGAAATTGCACCTTGTACTTGAGAACCTGGCCATGCGAGACAGCTTGACCGGTGTGCTGACTCGTCGCGCCCTGATCGAGTTCGGTGAAAGAGAGATGGCTGGTTGCCGGCGTCGCGGCGCATCTTTGTCGGTCTTGATGCTAGACCTCGATCACTTCAAGGAAATCAACGACACCTACGGACACCATGTGGGCGACTCCGTGATCCGAGACTTCGCGGAACGTACGCAAAGCATGCTACGCAGCCCCTTCCTCCTGGCTCGCTACGGGGGCGAAGAGTTTGTTGCCGTACTACCCGAATCGGATGCCGCGGATGCTGCACTGATTGCAGAACGTATTCGCAGCAGCATCAGCTCCAATCCGGAACTTCCCGAATATCGTGTGAGTATTGGCGTTGCCACTACATTGGCTGCAGGCACCGAATCGCTGACCGTCCTGATCCAAAAGGCGGATCAAGGCTTGTACCAAGCCAAGCAAGGCGGGCGCAATAGAGTTGAAGTAATTAGGTAATCGGATTGCGCCACAAACGGCCGAACGATCTCATCAATCTGTTGCCTTCGCCGGTTGAATTCGCAGTATAGCTTAGTAGATTTGTTATGATGGCTGCTGCCGACATGCATATGTGATAGGCGCCGTGCATACCGGATAATCGTGTACGTATAACTCAGCAGTTAGACTGTACGGACACAATAGCGCGCCGAAGGCTGCCATCTTCGGGGGAGAACGTTATGCCGGTCGAACTGGATCACACCATTGTTCCGTCGCATCACAAAGTTGTGTCGGCGAAGCTCTTGGCAGAGCTCCTTGACGTGCCCTGGGCGGAAGCCGGACTTGGCCCGTTCTCACCCGTCTACGTCAATGAAGGGCTCACCCTTGACTTCATTGAGACGGCGGAGTCCTTTCCCATCTATCACTTCTGCTTCCGCGTCAGCCAGAAGGAGTTCGACGCAATCCTTGGACGCATTCAAGCCGCCGGCATCCAATACCGAAGCTCTGTCCATGGGCCAATGGACATGCAGATCAATACTGAATACGGCGGAAGCATGATCTACTGGAACGAGCCCGATGGCCACCAGTGGGAGATACTTACAGTCAGCTATGCACGCCAACCAACGTAGGCGCCCGCCAACCGCGAATGCCGACTAACCCTTTCATCGCCCGCTCACTGCCATACGGATTCCTTGCCAATGCGGTGCTTTCACTGCACGCCTTGGTCGTCCTCTTCGTGATCGGCGGCTTGCTTCTCGTGGTCCTCGGCAATCTTCGTTCTTGGCGTTGGGTCAATGCATTCTGGTTCAGGCTGCTGCACCTCGCCACGATCTTCATCGTTGTCGTGGAGGCCTGGCTTGGCCTTGTCTGCCCCCTCACTACGCTGGAAATGTGGCTTAGAGCCCAAGCCGGAGTTACTGCCTACTCAGGTGGTTTCATCGAACACTGGCTGCAATCAGTCCTGTTCTGGGAAGCGCCCTCATGGGTGTTCACAACGGCATACTCAAGCTTCGGTCTGGCAGTCGCGGCAACGTGGTGGTACTTTCCACCCAAACCGAAGCGGCGCCGGCGCGAGGCAAGCGCCTAACCCTTCCATCGAGCGGACGCGCCCCGGCAAGCCGGGCCCCCCCGCTGATGTCAAACGTTAAACAACTTGTCGTACGCCGCCAGCAGCGTCTGATGCATTGCGCTGCCTTGCATGTCCGCGCCCAATGTTTGCACCCCGAAGAAACGCTCGCTGCGATCGAGCAACGCTTCGGCTTGGCGCACTGTCTCGGCGCCATACAGCAGTCACCGATCGAACGACCGGTTTTGGCCGAATCCGGTCCAATGCGGGCAGAGGATACCATCTTGCCGAAACGGTAAATACACCAATTGTCACGGCAGCGGTTCACCGTAGAGAGTCGGCCGAATGCCGCCGGAGACGCTTACTGCGTCGGCAAAATCTTAAATGTCCCAGATGAAGACGCCTGCGCTCCTAAATCCTCGATGGTGACATTACCTACCTGGGCGGCGGGTGGGCCCCGTTTTGCCCAGAGAATAATGGCCTCAATCGCCAGCGCATCTCCATTAACGCAGGCTTCCACAGAGCCATCTCGGCGATTGCGCACCCAACCGTAGAGGCCTAAAGCAATCGCCTTTTCTGCAAAGGAAGCGCGATACCCGACACCCTGTACTCGTCCTTCTATCACCAGTCGCTTATCCATCGCCAATCTCACACCGTCGAATTATAGATGATCAACTTGCCGAATCCGGAAGCGCTTGCACGTCGCGCTGGCAAATGACCGCTCCTGGCCGACCGTTGCCCCAACGAAGCAATTTTCGCCTTCCATGCAGAAAAAGAGATGCGGGCGATCTCCATCACATGCGTTATGTTGGCCAGAGCAGTCGATGACATTGTTCTGTAGAATCGAGCCTCCTTTCGGAAGTTCAAGTCTAACTCGAGGATTCCATTCATGAAAGTTTCGACAGCTTTACGCAATGCCTGTTTTTCCGTTCTTGTTGCATTACTCCCCTCTCTCGCTTCGGCACAAGATTATCCCGCACCGCGTGAAGGCGACTGGACCGCGCCAAGCTTCACATTCCACACAGGCGAAACGCTGAACAATGTTCGCCTTCACTATGTGACCGTTGGCGACCCCACGAAGCCGGCGATTCTCGTGCTGCACGGCACGAACGAACCCGCTGCGGGGATGTTGAAACCGCTCTTTGCAGGCAAGCTGTTCGGACCGGGTCAACCGCTCGATGCGACGAAGTATTTCATCATCCTGCCCGATGGAATCGGTCTCGGAAAGTCCACCAAGCCATCCGACGGTCTGCGCGCGAGCTTTCCTCAATACGACTACAACGATATGGTGTCCGCGCAATATCGCATGGTGACCGAAGGACTCGGCATTCATCATCTTCGCCTCGTCATCGGCTACTCTCTGGGGGGAATGCAGACCTGGATTTGGGGCGAACAGTATCCGGACATGATGGATGCGCTCGTGCCGATGGCGGCCCAGCCTACCGAGATGGCCGCGCGCAACTGGATGATGCGCCGCATGCTCGTCGAGTCGATCAAGCAGGATCCGGCCTGGGACCATGGCAACTATTCGGTGCAGCCTCCGTCGTTGCGCCTCGCCGGCACGATGTTCGGGATCGCGACCAGCGGCGGCACGCTCGCTTACCAGGCGTTGGCTCCAACACATGCGAAAGCGGACAAGATGGTCGATGATATGCTGGCGGCGCCAAAGGGCGATGCCAACGATGTCATCTATCAATGGGCTTCGGCGGCCGACTATAACGCCGAGCCGGGCCTGAATCGCATTCGCGCGCCTTTGCTGGCCATCAACTCCGCGGATGACGAGCGCAACCCGCCGGAGACCGGCACGATGCAGGCGTCGCTCAAAAAATTGAAGCGCGCCCGCTTGCTGTTGATTCCTGCCAGCGCCGAAACCCGGGGACACGGAACGTTACTCAATGCGACGTTCTACGCCCAGCAACTTGCTGCCTTCATGCGGGAGACGGCGCAGCACTGAGGCGGCCGTTCGAACTTGCCCTGATTGGGCATGTCATGGTTCAGAAGGGGGGCATGCCGCCCAGCCTGCCCTCTTTCGATGATGAAGGTTCACCGCGATCAGCAACAGCTTGCCGGCGGTGTTCGCCGGCAATGAGGCTGCACTTGACCTGCTCCCTGAGAATCGTTGCCGGCCCTTTCGCCATGGCTTTTAAGGTCTCTTCCGGGAGCCTCGCCTCACAGCCTGAAAATCGAATACGCCAATGATCCGGAAAATACGACCAGCACTAACGACCCGGATCGCAAATACGTCGATGTATGGTTTGCCCATGATGGTCTGGACGTCAGAAGGCCCCCGAGGCTTGACCACGCGATACTGATTGGGGCGAGGATCATCAGGAATGCAATAACCGCGCAGGCGAAATATTCGGCGGACTTGAAAGCCTCTAACGGAAATAGCGTGCTCGCAAAAAGCAGCGCTTTGGGATTCATGACCGTCACCGCGAAGATTTCCCTGATGCTCACCGGTCCCGCATTTCGGTCGTCAAGCATCCGGCTCTGCGTCCACATCTTCACTGCCAGCCACAGTATATAAACCGAACAAAGCAGCTTGACCACATCCAGGAACCACGGCGCACTGGTGGCAAAGGAAAGTAGAAAAAACCCCCAAAGTGAAATGGCGGTTACATACCCAAGAGCTTCGGCCGCCACGAGGGGAAGTGTTCTACGAATACCGACTTTCAGTCCCGATGAAAGCAGCAAGGTATTGGTAGGCCCTGGCAGCATCAATACGAGCGATCCGTAGAGCGACATTTTGAGCAAGGCATTCAGACTAAAGATAGATCCTCCGAGATTCATGGTGTGCAGGGAAAACTTCAATGCTTACCGCAATTTACTGGAAATTGAGCAGCAGTAGCTAACTATGTATGACATCGCGGCTTTTCACCCAAATATACGGAAGATTTCGGGCGAGCAGTTGGCAATCAAGGCACGGGAACCGACATAAGACCAACACGCCAAATAACGCAATCTCAGTCAGGACACGTCCTTCGCAAAAACGTATAGTTTGCATCGGTGAAGGATGCGAGGGGAAATATGTCGAAGACAGGGGCTTATGCGGCGAAATTCAGCAAGGTGTTCGATCACATCGATATACACCTTGGTGAGGCGCTGACTCTGGAGCAGTTGAGTGAAGTCGCGAACTTTTCGAAATACCATTTTCACCGGCAGTTCTCCGAGTATGTCGGTATCAGTGTCATTCGATATGTCCAACTGATGCGGCTCAAACGGGCTTCCTATCGACTCGTCTTCAACCGCCTTGACCGAATCACCGACATTGCATTGGATGCCGGTTTTGAAAATCCGGAGTCATTTTCCCGGGCATTCAAGAACACCTTCGGGCAATCGCCTACCGAGTTTCGCAGGAACCCGGCATGGAAACCATGGAACGAGCGATATAAACTTTTATCCAGAGAAAGGAAACAGAGCATGGAAGTCAGAATAGTCGATTGCGAACAGACCAAGGTGGCGGCATTGGAGCATCGCGGGCCGCCCGAATTGGTCAATGATTCGGCCAGCGTATTTATTAAAGCGGCGAGGAGCTACGTGATTTCCCGCTGTATTTTCGCTATCTGAACTTGATGCCGGAGACCCCTGAGCATGAGCTGATTACCGACATCTATTTGCCATTGAAATAGTGTCGGATGATCGAATTAATGGCATTCAGGAATGGCGGCTGCCGGGCCGCGCCTAGCGCGGGGTGACAAATCCGTTGGCCTGAAGCGCCTTCTGGATGGGGGCGGACTTGATGGCTTCAAGAAACATCGCCGCCGCCTCCGGGTTTGGCGCCTTCGCGGCGATGGCGGCGACGTAAACCGTGCGTAGCTGAACCTCGTCGGGCAACAGGGTTAAAGGTCCAAGTCCCTTCACCGGCGCCGCTTCGCTGATTTGCCCGAGCGAGATATCGACTTCGCCCCGGGCTGCGGCCTCCATCGCGTTTTGCCCATCGGGAAAGACTTTGACCTTGTTTTTGAGCTGATCGGAAAGCCCCAGTCTTTCAAAGAGCTTGGCCAGATAAATGCCTGTGGTGGCTCCGCGTGCGGGATCGGCGATTCCGATGGTGGACGCCGACAGCAGAGCCTTTTTGAAGGTTTCGACGGTGCCGATGTCAGGCGCCGGATGCCCCTTGGCGACGCCGGCCCCCAAGCTTGTCGTCCCAAGCGTAAGCTCGGATTTGGCATCCACCAGCGACTTGGCCTCTAGCTCCTTCATCGCGGAAGGCGTCACGATGATCACGTCGAAGCTGGCTCCTTGCACCGCTTTGTCCTTCATCGCCCCGGCGGTGTCGTATTCGAAGTGGACGGCTCGGCCGGTTTGCTCCTGGAATGCCCTTGGCAAATCGGCCAAGGACGATTTGACCGCTGCGGCCGAGAATGCGACCAAGTCTCCGGCGAAGGCCCCGCCCGTGGCCAATGCGAGTGCTGTCACTGTTGCTATTTTCAACGCTGCGCGCATGATGTTTTTCCCTGTGAATCCAATGATTAAAATCATCAATTAACTTTAGCCATGATCAACAATACGAGATAAGAAATTAGTCCGCCGAAAATGGCCAGCACCAGCAAATGATGATGCGGAATGAATCTGCTGACGATTGGATACAGAAAATAGAGCGCGATGCCAATGAGGATGCTGGTAATAATGTTTTTCATGACTGGTTTAATTTCCGCTATGAACCGAATTTATTTAATGTAACTGGCCGGACGGAATTTTACAGAATTATTTTGAGTATTTTTTATGACCGGCCACATTCGCGTATACGCGATCTCCTGGCGGCTAGGCCGCTTCTCGCTATGGCGCCCTTCTTGCTCAACGCCTGCACTCTACCATCGCCGCCGCTAACGCGGGACGCCTATATCTGGCAGCGTCATCGGACGCCCGCAGTCCCCTCGCAAGGCAGACAAGCGGCGACCTGATACGCACGTGGCGCGTTTTAGCTGCGGAATTGGATGTCACCGGCGACGCGTTCCATGTTGCCGAGCGTGTGCTCACCAGGGTGAATGAAGAATGATGTCGATGCGCATGTGCCGGCGAATACGCAGCCATTCCGGCCGGCTTTGCCACATTTACGGATGAACGGTATTGGAGTGGGAGGGCACGGCATCCCAAACGTGTGGGCGAGGCCCTGCCTTATTTTCCGGACGATAACGATCCGCGCCATATCGAAAGGATGAATGACGGCGGGAACACCGCGCTTGCATCCTGGCGCATGCGCCAGTCGGCCACGGAATATGGCGCAGCGCTCGACGGCGCGCATCCTGCCGTGCCGTCACGCGCGCGCATGCCTGGTATGGGGCGGCGACTCTGGCGCACTCGGTCAGAACACGACCGTTGACGGCCCGGCCGCCGTCCCGCTCAGACCCTTATTTCGCCGGCGCGCTGGCGTCGTTAAGCAGCTTGACGTCCTCGGCAGACAGTTGCAGCCGCGTGGCCGCAGTGAGGCTTTCCAGCTGCTCCACCGACGTTGCGCTTGCAATCGGCGCCGTCACGCTCGGCCGTACGATGATCCAGGCCAGCGCCACCGTTGCGGGGGTCGTGCTATTGCGCGTGGCCACTTCGACGAGCGCATCGACGATCCGCAGCCCGCGGTCGTTGAAGTATTTGTCCACCAGCGCGCCGCGCGAACCCTTTGCCGCGTCCGCCTTGGAACGGTATTTCCCGCTCAGGAAACCGCTCGCCAGGCTGAAATACGTGACCACCGCCAGCTTGTGCGCCTGCGCGACAGGCTCGAGATCGGTCTCGTAACCCGCCCGGTCGTAAAGATTGTATTCCGGCTGAAGCACCTGATACGCCGGCAGACTCAGTTTCTTCGACACCTTCAGCGCCGCCTCGAGCCGCGCAGCGGTGAAGTTCGATGCACCGATCACCCGGACCTTGCCGGCCTTGATCAGCTTCTGATACGCGCCTAGCGTCTCTTCGAACGGCGTCTTCTCGTCGTCGCAATGGGAGAAATAGACGTCGATGTAATCGGTCTGCAGCCGGCGCAGCGAATCCTCGACGGCGGCCTCGATGTTGGCCGCCGACAAGCCCTGCCGGTTCTTCCACATGCCGACCTTGGTCGCCAGCACGATCTTGTCGCGCTTGCCGCTTTGCTTGAACCACTTGCCGATGATCGCTTCGGACTCGCCGCCCTGATTGCCGTCGGCCCAGTGCGAGTAGCTGTCGGCGGTATCGACGAAGTTCAAGCCGTGGTCGACGCAGGTGTCGAGAAGCGAGAACGAGGTGCGCTCGTCGGCGGTCCAGCCGAAGACGTTGGCGCCGAAGACGAGCGGCGCGACTTGAAGGTCCGAGGTTCCTAAGGTATGTTTTTGCATTTTCTTCTCCGCTGATGAGGGAGGCGTCAGAGTACCGCAGGCATGGAGACGTCCGGTCGGTTCTATACGCCAATTGGTGCTAAGTGCGAATCAACCGCCAAACACTTACCGTGTCGGCGGCGCCATAAATTCAGGCCCAACCGGATCCTTGACGTTGCGGCCAAGAATCGCGTCTATTTCCAGCAGATCACCGGCGCTCAGCTTCCAGCCGAAAGCCTCGTCGATACCTGCCAATTGCTCCGGCTTGCGAGCGCCCCACAGTGCGATGGTCGGCCCTTGGTCGAGTATCCAGCGAACCGCTAAAGCCAGGACCGATTTCCCGTACCGGTCATGCGCCAATTGTCGCAGGTCTTCGACCGCGGCCAGGTATTGAGTGAAGCGCGGCGCCTTGAATTTAGGATCGGCCTTACGCAGATCGTCGCCATCGAAAGTCGTATCCGAACGCATCCGCCCCGACAGCAGCCCCCGGCATAACGCACCGTAAGCCAATACCGTCAATCCATGCTGCTTGGCGTAGGGCAGAACATCGGCTTCGATCGCCCGTTCAAACAGATTGTAAGGCGGCTGGATCGTCGCCAGCGAAGCGTGCTTGCGAAAACCGTCCATCTGCTCGGTGCTGTAGTTGCTTACCCCTATTGCCAGGATCTTCCCTTCCTTACGCAGCTTCTCCAGCTCGACGGCGGTTTCCTCATGCGGCACCAAGGTGTCAGGCCAATGCACCTGATACAGATCGATACGGTCGGTACGAAGCCGGCGCAGCGAGTCTTCAATCTCTTGGCGAATCCGCGCCGCGCTGGCGTTGCGCCTTACCTTTTCGTTCGGCCAATCCAGCGCCACTTTGGTTGCAATCACCACCTGGTCACGGATGCCTTCCAATGCCTTGCCGACGATCTCTTCGGAGTTGCCAAAGCCGTATACCGGAGCGGTGTCGATCAGGTTGATGCCCGATTGTACGGCGCCGCGGATCGTTTCGATGGAACGGGCCTCATCGCTGCCGCCCCACATCCATCCGCCAATTGCCCAGGTACCGAGACCGATACGCGAAACCGGCAGCTCAATGCCGGGAATGTTGATTGTTTCAATGCTCATATTTTTCCTAAGTAAACGTCGCTCGATCAGATCGATGATAATAGCTCAGAAGATGTTGAGATAAATTCAATGGAATAGTGACTTAATTGCATACACGGACTCACGATGGCTACTTTAAATCGCACTTCACTCGCCGACCTGAACGTCTTTATGACGATCGTTCGACGACGCAGCTTCCGGGAAGCGGCCAATGAACTGGAGCTCACCACCTCCGCTTTAAGTCATTCGATGAGGCATCTGGAAGCACGGCTGGATGTCAAGTTGCTCAATCGTACCAGCCGCTCGGTGGTGCCGACCTTGGCCGGCGCCGCGCTGGCGGAAAGACTCGAACAAGGTTTTCAGACCATTAGTGAAGCGCTGGGGGATCTCGACCACTATCGCGGCACGCCCGCAGGCCGTTTGCGCATCAACGTACCGCGGGATGCGGCGCGCTTGCTGCTTAGCCCGGCTTTGCCAAAATTCTTTGCGCAATATGCCGACCTGGAATTGGATTTGACGGTAGAGGACCGGCCGGTTGACATCGTTGCGGAGGGTTACGATGCAGGCATCCGGTATGGCGGAACGGTGCCTCAGGACATGGTCGCCGTACCGCTGACCGGGAAGCTGCGCTGGGTGGTCGTGGGCGCGCCGGAATACTTGAACCGCCGGGGCCGCCCGCAGGTCCCTGCGGACCTGTTGAGCCATGCCTGCGTGCGCATGCGCCTTGGCGATAACTCTACATATAAATGGGAATTGGGTGAGGGATCGCGCGCGATCGAGCTCGACGTTCCCGGGCCGATCAGCGCCAATGAAACCGAAAGCGCCGTGCTGGCGGCGATCAATGGCTTGGCGCTTACCTACTGTCTGGAAAGCCGGGTCGAACAGGAACTGCGTAGTGGACTGCTGGAAATCGTGCTGCCGGATTGGTCCGTCATGGGTGCGCCGTTTTACATGTACTACCCTAGCCGCCGCCAGCCGCCGCCCGGTCTTCAACAGTTAATCGAATGCCTTCGCGCCGAACCCTTGTCGGTTCTCGTGCCTAGATAAATTTCCACATCGCTACACCTCTCGACTCGCCAATATGCATGAATCGTGAAATCTTGGGTTGCGAAAGATCAAAGATCAAGTGGGTATTCGCACTAATGTTGCCGCTAAATCGCACCACAAAGTTGCCACCCGTTCGCATCCAAGTTTTCACTTGATCTCTAGGGGTATATGAATGTCCGCTTTCGAAGACGGATTCAATCGCTGAGAACACTAAAGGCTATGTAAATAGCATGAATGTGCAATGACTCGCCGACGCTGCCCAATAGCCGCATCGGGGAATTGCTGCCGCATCACTGGATATCGGCGGACTATTCTTTTCCATCATGGGAGGGTCAAGTCCAAACCGAGCATCCTGGCAAGGACGAAGGTGCCGAGCCCCAGGCCCAGGAGCGATAGCACGAAGACTGCGGCCACCTTGCCGCCCGCGCGTAGCACCGCGCGCTTCTCCATCTGCTTCTCCTTCTTCCCTTGATCGTAATGCCACTTGATGGCGAAGAACATGCCCGTGCCGAACACGAGAACCTTGAACGTAACGAAGACTACAGGGATCCAATCCATCATTTTGAGTATTTCCAGGCTATTACTTGACGCTATCTATCGTGAGGAGCACTACCTCAAAACGCTGCATGACATCTCAATCGAAGTCGGCTTATTCTAGGTTAAGCAAACCGGGATCAACATTGGACATAAAGCCCTAGGACATAATGTCCTTACTGACTTATTCGACCTTCTGCCTCGCGAACTTGAGGTACCAGGCCAATCTCAGACTCGCCGCGAGCTCCTCCAAGCCTAGAAGGCGTTGGGCTGCAGCAACCACGAATTGCGTCGGCTGTTTAGGTCTCCAATCAGTCGCGGAACGAAATTCTTGTTGACCCAGGCACTCCCATAGCCGCCCCTGTGAATGTGATACGGGATTGGAAATGAAGTCTGGCCATTAATGCGAATATTCAATCAGGAACGCGCGGGAATACTATCTTGTCCACTATCGGCCACAAGCCGACGGTCGAGATGAGCGCTGATGCGGTGTCGGCGGATATACCCTCGTGTCCAGTAGCCATATGCCTGCTCCGTTCGCTCGTGGCAATGACTATTACAAGTGCAGCATCTTCGCGGGTCGAGCAATTCCGGCACGGTACCGCGAGACCGATTCGGAAGTGACGTCTTTCACGACTATTTATTGCTGCATATATAAACATGCAGCAGCGTGCCAACCGTGGAACCGGAGTGGCATGTGGAGGATCGAACGACTTATCTTATCCCTCCAGCTACTGCGTTTATTGGACGGCCGTGTCATTCTCAGCGCCCTTAGGCGCAAACAAGGGAGGCCAGCATGAAGCAGTTACAACAAGCAAATGTCGACGAGTTCAGAGCCCACTTCCGGGGCGAGGTGCTTCTTCCTGGCAACGCGGTTTACGATGAGGTGCGTCAGATCTGGAACGCCATGATCGACCGCAGGCCCGCGCTGATCGCCCGCTGCACCTCGCCGGAGGATGTCGTTCAAGCGGTCGAGTTCGCGCGCAAGTACGAGCTCCTAGTCTCGATCCGAGGGGGCGGACATAATATTGCGGGCAATGCGGTCTGCGACGGCGGCCTCATGATCGATCTCTCGTTGATGAAGCGCGTCCAGGTGGATCCGAATGTCCGCCGGGCGACTGTGGAGCCCGGTTGCACCCTCGCCGATTTCGATAAGGCCGCGCAGGCGCACGGCCTCGCCACGCCGTTGGGCATCAACTCGACTACGGGCGTGGCCGGCCTGACGCTCGGAGGCGGCTTCGGCTGGCTGAGCCGGAAGTACGGTATGACTGTTGACAACCTTCTGTCCGCAGATGTCGTCACGGCGGATGGCAGCCAGGTGCGCGCCAGCGAAGCGGAAAACGCCGACCTCTTCTAGGGGCTGCGTGGTGGCGGTGGGAACTTCGGTATTGTCACCAGCTTCCAGTTCCTGCTCCATCCGGTCGGGCCGGACGTGCTGAGTGGGCTTATCGTCTTCCCATTTGACCAAGCGAAGTCCGTGCTCACGCAGTTCGCCCGTTTCACCAAGACAATGCCGGACGAGCTCAACGTCTGGATGGTGACGCGGAAGGCACCCCCGCTGCCCTTCCTGCCCGCGAACGTTCACGGCAAAGAAATCGTCGCACTTGCACTGTGCTATGCGGGTGATCCCGCGGAGGGTATGAAGCTGATCGAGCCGCTGCGCGGATTCGGCACGGCGCACGGCGAGCACATCGGCGTGCAGCCGTACTCCGCCTGGCAGCAAGCCTTCGATCCACTCTTGGCACCGGGTGCGCGAAACTACTGGAAGTCGCACAACTTCTCGCAGCTCAACGACGACGCAATCGACGTCATCCTTGAATTCGCCGCCAAGCTGCCATCGCCACAGTGCGAGATCTTCATCGGCACGATTGGAGGCCAGACCGCGCGCGTTGCGCCCGGGACCATGGCCTATTCAAGCCGGGATGCCAATTACGTGATGAACGTACACGGACGCTGGGAGTCGTCTGCCGAGGACCAGCGCTGCATCGCCTGGGCGCGCGAGTTCTTCGCCAAGTCGCAGCCGTTCGCCAGCGGCGGTGCGTACATCAACTTCCTCACCCAAGACGAGACCGACCGCATCGTGTTCGCCTATGGTGCGACGTACAACCAACTCGTAGAGCTCAAGAAAAAATACGACCCGACCAACTTCTTCCGGATGAACCAGAACATCAAGCCGGTCTGAGTGGACATCATGCGCCTAACAATGGCATGCAGCGGGCGCCGTTACGAGCCACCCCCTCTTATTTTCCATAAAGCTACAGAGGATGGTGGTGCCGTGGTACGAAGATCATTTCACCGGAAGCGGTTGATTAGCCGGGACTGGAACGGCAGTGACGCTGTTTTTGGGGCTGCCCTCGATCAGCCGGTCGGAGTATACAAGATAGACCAGCGTATTACGCTTTTTGTCAGCCATGCGCACCACCCGCACATGCTTGAACAGAAACGAGGACCGTTCCGAAAACACTTCTTCCTCACGCGGGAAGGTGCCGATAAAAGCGATCGGTCCCACTTGGCGGCACGCCACCGAAGCATCGGACGTGTCCTCGGCAATGCCAAGGCTGCCCTTGACGCCACCGGTTTTCGCATGCGACAGATAGCAGGACACGCCATTCACCTTGGGATCGTCAAATACGTCAACGACGATCTTATTATTTGCGCCAACCCATCGGAAAGTGGTCGACACATCGCCGACGGTTTCTGCATGTATGTTCAATGCGGCGACAGTCAAGGTAGCGAATGCGAACAGGTTTTTCATCGCCATGTCCTTTTCGACCAGGGCGTCGGCAGTATCCGCAAGCCCGGGTCGTGAACCAGCGCGGCTTCGCGCTAGCGGTTAACCAGTGCGCGCGGCTGCAGCAACGCCAGCAACGCGCCCAGCACCAATGCCCCGGCAACGAAATACATCCCCGCATTGGTGCTGCCGGTCACGTCTTTCAACCAGCCGATAATCGATGGACTGACGAAGCCGGCAAGATTGCCGACAGAGTTGATCAGGCCGATGCCGGCGGCCGCCGCGACGCCGCTCAGGATGGCGCTGGGATACGTCCAGAACACCGGCATGGTCGACAACATGCCGGCAGTGCCGAGCGACAGCGCGCATAACGCCAGCGTCACATTGTCGCCATATACCGTACTCAAAAACAGACCGAGGCCGCCCAGCGCGCTCGCAATGGCAAAGTGCCAGCGGCGTTCGCGCATGCGGTCGGCGCTGCGCGCAACCAGCAATGTGGCGATCACGCCGCAAGCATAGGGAATCGCCGTCAGCATGCCGACATCCATCGCATTCTTGACGCCGGACGCCTTCACCAGCGTCGGCAGATAGAAGCTGATGCCATACAGGCCCATCATGCAGCAGAAATAGATCGCGGCCATCAGCCACACTTTAGGATCGGAAAACGCGCTTGCGACGGATTGGCCTTTGTTTCTGCCGCTGTCATTCGCGATGTTTTTAGCCAGAAGCTCTTTTTCGCTATCGGACAGCCATTTCGACGTGCGGATGTTGTTCGGCAAATAGAGCAGGGTCAGCAGGCCGAGCGCCAACGATGGAATGGCTTCCAGCAGGAACAGCCATTGCCAGCCGTTCCAGCCGTGCATTCCGGCAAAGTGCGTCATGATCCATCCCGAGAACGGGCCGCCGACCACGCCGGCAATCGGGATGCCGATCATGAACAGCGCATTCATGCGGCCGCGCCGGGCGGCGGGAAACCAGTAAGTCAGATACAGGACGATGCCCGGGAAGAAGCCGGCCTCCGCAACGCCGAGTAAAAAGCGTACGAAATAAAACATGGCCGGCGTGGTCACAAACATTGTGGCGGCCGACAGCACGGCCCACGTGATCATGATGCGGGCGATCCAGACCCGGGCGCCGACGCGATGCATGATGATATTGCTCGGTACTTCAAACAGGAAATAGCCGATAAAGAAGATACCGGCGCCGAGACCGTAAACGGTCTCGCTGAATTTCAGGTCGCTCAGCATCTGCAGCTTGGCAAAGCCGACGTTGACGCGGTCGAGGTACGCGGCGACATAACAAATGAACAGGAAAGGCATCAAGCGCCATGCGACTTTGGCGTAAATGCTGTTTTCCAGCGTCTCAGAATTGCTTGTAATGCTCGGATGAATCGCGCTCATGTCTCTTGTTTACTTTAATTTAATATGTAATTCGGAATGTAAAGAATCTAGTAAAAGCCGTTCCCTTTGGATATTAGCACTGGCCCGCCACATGCATAGTTGCAAATTTTTCATGAAACGGCGGCCCCGGGGGGTGGTACAGAAACTATCCGATAAAGATAGCATTTATTCCGGTGGCATCAAATGCTTACCAAAAAAATGCACCATCAGCGTAGCGCCCAGCTTCGGCTTCTCCATGCCGAGGCCCTGACGCTGGAACAGTTGAGCGAATTTTGGCGATATGGTTTCGTGCTGACGTGGCTGGCAATCCATTTCGTCAGCAGCCCGCGCCCTGTTGCAGGATCGGCTGGCACAGACTCTGACGCGGGGGCCGCCCCCGCAGATCCCTGCGGACCTGTTGAGCCATGCCTGAGTGCATGCGCCGACGCACCTGCAGAAGCGGGCCGGTAGTGAATTAATTCGCTACGGCATTCCTCGGTGTGCGCAAGAAAAGCAGAATGATCGCCGCGACAACCGGACCGGTTGCCAGCGTGACAAGCGCCAACGAAAACGATTTTGTCTGGCCATAAACCAGTCCGACCATCAACGGCGACATCGCACTACCCAGTTGCCAGACGGCGTTGGTCAGACCAGCCGCCGCACCTGCCGATTTGCTGCCCGATGCATTGGTGATTTCAGCCATCAAGAGCGGGGTATAGCCGAAAGCAAACGCACCAAGGATGGGGGCGATCAGATAGAACTGGGCCGTTGTCGAGCACTGGCCAAATACCACCAACAATATGGCAAAGCCCGCAAGGCACGCTATGGACATGGGATTACGCAGCCGAGTGTTCAGGTCCGATATCCAGCCCAGTGTGGGCTTCGCCAGCACGGCGCCCACGCCAAACCAGGCGGCGATGGATCCGGCAACGATAGGGGAAATGCCGTACTGCTTGGTCATCAGCGCATTGCTCCATGCGCCATATCCGACCGTCCCCCAGAGCCCGCCGAAGCCTGCGAAGGCTAATAGGATCAGATTGCGGTTCTTCATCAGATCGCGTATTTCGGCGCGGGTAATGGAGACATAGGGCACGCGCAAGGGACTGTCGCGTAGCAAAAGGAAGGAGACGATTGCCCAACACAGCGTGATACCGCCCAATATGCGGAACGCAATCTCCCAGCCATATTGCTGCGACATCAGCGGCACGGTCGCATTCGCAATCACCACCGCCAGTGACGTCGCTGTCGTGTAGATCCCCATTGCCCGGCCTTTTTCCTTGCCAAACCAGGCGGTCAGTATCTTTACTCCGGCCGAATAGTCGGCGCCTGCCGCCACTCCCATCGCCAGTTGGATCGCCACCCCGCTTGTTAAAGAATGCGTATAACTGAAACAAAAGGTCGCAATCCCAAGCGGAACCAGCGCAAAGGTCATGGTAAGCCGCCCGCCGAATGTGTCCGTGAGAAAGCCGCCCACCACATTCGCTACGACGTAACCTATATAAAAGGCGGTGATGAACGCGCCCAACATGCTCAAGGACAATCCCAGTGAATGGCCCACCGGTGCCGCAACGGTACTCCACGCCACCCGGTCAATATAGCTCAGCAGAAAAGCGGCCCACGTCACGAACAGCACGACCCAGCGATAGGCCGGAGGGGTGTCCGCGTCAGGCCGTTTTGCCGCAAAGGCTCGGGCTTCGACGGCAGTCGCCGTCAGTTTGGTGCTTGTCTCCATTATGATCATCCTTGATGCCACATGTCTTTGTGGCTTTATCTTGCAGATTTATATTCGGCGCTCCGTCATCTCACATGTCTAGAATAAGCGGCCCCCGTTTGCAACTTGATACACACACCATCATGGTTTTGTTTGCCGCGCGCTCGGCTTTGTTAAGGATGCTGTCCCGGTGATCTACTTCGCCGGCCAGCACCTTGGTTTCGCAAGCGCCGCACACCCCTTCTCTGCAACTATAGTCGTGAGCCACGCCTGCATCGAGCAAGGCATCGAGCAATGAGCCGCCGGCGGGTACCTGGATGGTCACTCCGCTGCGGCTAAGCTCGACGCTGTAGCCTGTGTCGGGCGTTACGGCGTTCGCCCGGATCGGTGCTGGAGCGAAACGCTCGACATGGCTGTTGGCGTACCCGAGTTCTTCACATGCCTGCTCGAACGCATCGAGCATGGGTCCCGGTCCGCAGCAGTAAAGGTGGGTATCGGCCGGACGGCCCGCGAGCAACTGCTTGAGATTGGGAGGGCCGCTGCGTTCTTCATCAAAGTGCCACGACACCCGAATCTCCGCCGCATCGGCGACCGCGCTGATCTGTTCCGCAAACGCGGCTTCCCTGCGAGATCGCGCGCAATAAATAAATTCGACCGGCTTGCCCAAACTGGCCAAGCGGTCGAGCATGCTTAAAAGCGGTGTCACTCCGATACCGCCGGCCAGGAGCACGGTGCGAACGGCATCTTCGCGCAGGGCGAAATTATTGCGCGGCGCAGAGATCGGAACCGTCATCCCTGCCCGAAGCTGCTCATGAATGTAGCGTGAGCCGCCCCGGCTGTTTCGGTCATTGAGTACGGCGATCACATACCGGTGGCCATCCGTGGAAGGATTGAGCAAGGAGTAGCTACGCATCAGCCCGTTGGGCAAATGCAAGTCGATGTGCGCGCCAGGGGTAAAGGATGGCAAAGGCGGCGCAGCTTCGACAGGGCGCAGTTCGACGCTAATGACGCCGTCCGCCTCGTCGCGCATGCTGTGGACCAGAGTAGTGAGGGTAGGACAAGGCATGCTCATGGCTTTCACGTATCTCGATTGTAGAAAAGTCGACGCCGGCATCCGGGCAAGGCGGCGCAAATGGTTCACATGATGTGCAAGCCACCATCAACCATCACAGTGGTGCCTGTCATGAACGACGCTTCGCCGGACGCCAGCCAGAGCACCGGATAAGCCACCTCCTCAACCGTTGCCCAGCGGCGCAGCAAGGACGTGTCCTGTCGCTCGCTCATCAATTGCTCAACGCTCTTCCCGCCCGCCTTGGCTTTCGCGAGCTGGAAATCGGTCAGTGTCGCTCCCGGGCAGACGGCATTGACCCGGATGCCATGGGACGCTTCTTCGTGCGCCAGCGTGCGGGTCAACGCAAGTTGTGCCGCCTTCGTCGCATCATAGAGCCCCATGCCCTTGCGGCCGGTCACCGCGTAGCAGGAAGAAATGTTGACGATACTGCCGCTTCCCGACAGACGCAGCTGCGGCAGCGCGACGCGGCAGTAATTGGCTGCGCCGAACAGATTGACCGCGGTCATGGTTTGCCACTCCTCCAAAGTCGCTTCGGAGGCGGGCGAGTAATTACGCATAGCGGCGTTATTGACGAGAATGTCCAGAGTGCGGTGCATTTCCACTGCTTGCCGCACAGCTGCCTCGGCCAATGCCTTGTCCGTCACATTAGCGACGAAGTGTGTCACCTTCGCGGACGGCAGCTGAGCACGAATCGCCGCCACGGTTTGCTCCAGCGCCTGCGCATCGGTATCGACCAAGGTCACCGCTGCTCCCTCCGTGCAAAACAGTAGTGCGCAGGCCTTACCGATTCCTGCCGCGCCGCCAGTGATGAGCGCTGATTTTCCAGCAAGTCTTGTCATGATTTTCATTTCCTTCATCGGCCATGCCGCCGGCGGCATGGCTATGGGCTTAGATTGAGTAGACGGGATGCACGCGACTATCGGCAAGATGTTCCTTCGCCCATTCGGTCGGATCGGCCGCGTGATCGAGCAAGACGCCGGCGGCCCGCACATGCTGCGCGGAGACAGATAACGCTGGCGGCTCTATCCCCTGCTCGAGTCCCAATACCGCCTCATGCAGCATCCGGCGCGCCATCACGATTGCCTTGTCGGTTGGAAGCAGGCGTTCCGCCTCGTGGTTCTGGATCGCACCCATGCTTTCCTGCAGCGATGCGTCCTGCATGGCAAAGCCGACGATGCCGCTATAGGCACGCTTATCTTTCTGAGCCTGACGATCCATCAGGTAATCGTTATCCTTGTTGGCTTTTGGCCGGAAGGTGCCGGGCTCATATTCGCAATGGATGCCTTTCCCTTGTTCTAGTTCGCGGCGTTCCTGTTCCGACAGCGGCTTGTCTGGATGGAAGTTGATGGCCCAGGACCAGCAGTTGTAATCGTCGATCGGGACCCAGACATGTCCGGCCAGGGAATGTTGGCCGAACGGCGGGATCAGCGTAAACCATGGGAACAGCCACTGCGTGATTCGCCAGTAATAGGAATCGGATTCGCCGTTGCGCCGGCCAAACAAGGTCAGCCCGAACGGCTGCTTCTCGATCTCGAAAATCACATTGCCGTCGGCCTTGATGTAATCCAGCGCCTTGGTGTCCTTGTGCATTGGGTCGTGATCGACCTCATAGCGATGTACATAAGAAACATGGGCGGTATCGATTCCGCCTTCCATCGCCTGCAAATAATTGCACTCCTGCACGCGTTTCGAAATAAAGACGTGGCTTGGCGGCAGAGTGGCCCATTCCAGCTCGGGAGGTTCGGGCATTTTTTCAACCGGACCCATATATGCCCATAAGAGCCCGCCACGTTCGATACATGGATACGATTTGATGTCCATCCGAGCGCAGGACTGCGGGGCCGATGGCACATCGACGCATTTGCCGTTGCGATCGAATTTCACGCCGTGATAAGCGCAGCGGATGCCATTTTCTTCATTGCGGCCGAAATACAGAGAGACGCCTCGATGTGAGCAGAACTCATCGATCAGCCCAGGACGCCCTTCGCTGTCACGAAATGCGAGTAGCTTTTCGCCCAGAATTTGCACCCGCACTTGCGAACCATCCGGCTCCGCGATTTCGCTCGACATCAATATTGGCACCCAGTAACGGCGCATCAGATTGCCCATGGGGGTGTCCCGGCCGGTACGCACTAGCGTTTCCGAGGTTTCCTTGTTCATTACTGTTCTCCGTGAAAAATAGTTTCATGTCTCTAGTTTTATGCCCCTCTTGTGTCCGCCTGAAGAGACTGTTATCCGCGAGGTGAGATTTGTATTCAGTATATTTGGCTAGAGCGCGATGTCAATATCTTTCGCAAAAAAATAAAACAGCTGTCCGCCTGATGGACAAAATCAGTGGGCGTGCGGTAAAATTACGGCGTTTGCAAAGTAAAGACTGCTATCGCTGCCGTGCTGGTTGGCGTGAACGAATGACGACCGTCCAGAACCTATCGGGGCGGCAGTCGGTTTAATTAAGGGGGAGCGAATTGGAAATTGAAAAATCTAGCGACAGCGTGCGTGCTGTCAACCGGGCATTGAATATCCTGATGGCATTCACTGCCACGGATTACGAGCTGACGGCGGGTGATCTCCTCAAGCGAGTCGATCTTAGTCGCCCGACTCTGTACCGGCTCCTGTCCACGCTGGAACAGAGCCAATTCCTCATCTCGGAGGGTGAGCCTCAAAAATTCCGCCTCGGCCCATCAGTGGCTCATCTGGCGCATGTCTGGACCGCCAGTCTTGATATAAACGAAATTGCCCAGCCAATGATGCGCCGTATTTGGGAAACAACGGGCGAAACGGTCGCATTGTTCGTGCCTCAGGGCGCCGACCGTCTGTGTGTCGCGGAAATTCCCAGCCTGCAACCGTTAAGTTTCAAACGAGGAGTTGGGTACAAGGAGCGGCTTGCACTAGGCGCCAGCGGCCGCGCCATCCTGGCATTTGGAGATCAGGACCCGGTTCAGATTAAGGGATTGATTCAAGGGATAAAAATAAGCCTTACCGAATACGAAAAGGAACTTGGGCTGACCAGACAACGCGGCTACGCAATTAGCCGTGAGGAACTCATCGCAGGAGCGGTAGCGATTGCAGCTCCGTTTTTCAGTGGAAACGGTCAAGCTGCGGGCTCAATCGGCGTCTTTGGTCCCACTGTCAGAATGAATGAAGAAAGAATCGATCAATTGGGTACGCTGCTAAAACGCGAGAGTGAACATCTTTCTAAAGCGCTGGGGTTTTCCGGCGCAACTAACTAACCCATGGTGCGCCGCTCCCTGAATCCGGCACCGCTACGCCGGCTGGCGGCGGCTTGCGCCTGATGCTTTGAAGCAGGCCGGCGCCGGCGTCGAAGCCGCGGCAAACCCCGCAGGCGATCACGCCGGTGACGGCAAGCATCGCCGCCGTGTGAACGCCCACGGCCGCGAGCGCCAGCGTCAGCGAGCCGGATGCGGTGATCTCGCGGGCCGGCGTGTCTCCCATGCAAAGCGGGATCAGCGCCGGCACCAGCATTAATCCGGCGCCGTGCGCGGTGGACATCATGAAGGACCAGAGCGCCAGCCCGGCATGACCTGCCGGCGTCCGGGCCCGCTTGGCTTTGCGGCCCGACAGGTGATACACCGCGACGACGGCCAGCAGCATGCCCGCCAGCACTTGCAGCACGCCGCGTTCCATCGACAGGCCGAGCGCAACCCCGGCGGCCACGAGCGCGACGGATGCGGCATGCCCCGCCGCGATCGGCGCCAAGGCCCGCAGCGCTTGCGTCCGATCGCGGGACTGCACGCCCCAGGCGGCGGCAAACATCCAGCCGGTGGCAGGGTTCAGCCCGTGAAGGGCGCCGACCCCTGCGACCACCAGCCATGGCCAAAGGCCAGACATGACGTGCTCACTCGCTCAGGCCGCTCGCGCTTCAGACGCGCGCATCGCAGCAAGAACCGGCCGTCGGCGCCGGCTCGTAACTGTCGTGGTGGCGTACCCACGCCATTTTGTAGGGCACGTCGTTTTCGTCGCGGCCCTTGGGCGTGAGGTCCATCAGTTGGTAAGCGCCCATCATGACCTCCAAACCGCGACCGTAGGTTGAGTAGGTGTGGAAGACTTCGCCCGCATCGTCCTGGTAGAACACGCTGATGCCGGGCGCCTCCCCGACCGGGAAGGACCGCATGCCGTAGTTGTAGCAGACCTCGCCCTTGGCCAGTTCTTCCGGCGTGAAGCTGACGCCGAAGTCGTGGTTGAAATCGCTGTCATTCGAGGACGCCCAGCTGAACTGCCAGCCCATGCGCCGGCGAAAGCGCTCGATGTCGGTCAGCGGTGCGCGCGAAATGGCCACCAGCGTAATATCGCGATGCGCCAGGTGCACGTTCATGCCGTCGGTGTGGTCCGCCATGAAAGAGCAACTCGGGCAGCCTTGCTCCCACCCCGGGCCGAACATGAAGTGCTGCACCAGCAGTTGGCGGCGGCCGCCGAACAGGTCGGAGAGCGTGCGCCGGCCCTCGGGTGTGTCGAAAACGTAGCCCTTCTCGACGCGCTCCCAGGGCAGCGCGCGGCGCTCGCGGGCAATCTGGTCATGCAGGCGCGTCAGTTCCTTTTCGCGCGCCAGCAGCGCCTTGCGCTCGCTCACCCATCGGTCGCTGGAGACCACGGGATGGTTCACGGTATGTGCTTCGGCAATGGTGGTGTTCATGATGTGCTCCTTGGCCCTATGAGCCGTTCGAAGTTTTTCAATGAGGTATTTTCGCCTTGCGCGCTGAGTTCGATGCGGCGGCCGAGCTGTGCGTGATCACGACCCGGCTGCTTTCGGACGTCGCACGGCGCGGACCTTTCCGCTGGCTCCGCCGCCGCAGTAAAAGAGGTCTGCCCCGTCGGACTCGAGCCCGCTGACGGCGGTGCCGGCCGGCATCTCCAGCCGCTCGAGCACGGCGCCGCTCTCCGGGTTGATTCGGCGGAGTTCGCTCTCGTCCCCTTCCCATGTCCCGTGCCACAGCTCGCCGTCGACCCAGGTCACGCCGGTGACGAAACGGTTGGAATCGATGGTGCGGATGACTGCGCCGGTCGCCGGGTCGATCTGGTGGATTTTGCGATCGCGGTACTGGCCCACCCACAGACTGCCCTCGGCCCAGGTGAGCCCCGAGTCGTACCCCTGGCCGGGCGCCGGGATGGATGCCACCACGTTGCCTGTCGCGGGATCGATCTTGTCGATGCGCGCCTCGGCGATCTGATAAAGATAGGTGCCGTCGAAGGTAGTGCCGGCGTCGCAGGCGCGGTCGAGCGTGCGCGTGGGCTCGCCGCTGCCGGGATCGAAGGCGATCAGCCTGTCCCCGGTGGCGGCCCAGACGCGCTGGCCATCGTGGGTCACGCCGTGCACGCGCTCGGCGCCGGCGAAGGGGCCATATTCGCGCACGATTTCGGCCGCGCGCGCCGTTGCCTGGGTTTTGTCTTTGCTTTTCTTGCTGGTCATCGCTGGCTCCCTGTGACGCGCCTCGGATCGGCGCAAGACAACTCTATTCCATCGGGAGCGCAGCGGGGAGTAACAAGATTGTCATGAATCCCGCCAGCGGCGGCGACAGCCAGCGACGGGCCCGCGCCCGCCCGATCGAGCGCACCTGTCCGGCGGCCTCAAGCTCGACCAGCGCGCGCTGGACGGTGCGCTGACTGGCCCCCAGGGCCAGCGCCAGGGCCGAGGTCGACCAGGCCGCGCCGTCGGAAAGCAGCGCCAGCAGCGATGCCTGATCGCCGTCGATGGGCGGCGCCAGCACGACCACGGCGCGCTCGTCGAGCGGCCTGAGAACGAAGCCGCGCGCGGTGGCCTCGATATGCGCCAGCGCTGTGACGAGCACGCGCAGACGGCCGATCCCGACCCGCAGGCGCGCCCGATGCGACTCATTGGGGCGGTGGGTGCGGAACGCGCACGCGATCAAGGCCTCCCGATCAACATCGCCAGGCCACGCCTCGGCAAGCGCGCGCGCCAACGCGAACAGCACCGGCCGGCGCGCCAGCGGCCGCCAAGCGTTGCCCGCGCCGACGCCCAGCCCGCGACGGCAGGCGTCGACCACCAGCGCGTCGGACGCCATGAGCGCCGCGACCTCGTCCAGGCGCAGCACTTGCTCGCCGCCGGCGAAGAGGCGCCGGGCAGCAGGACGCTCGAGCGCCGCTCTCGCCTCCGCCACCTCGGCCAGAAGCGCCGGCACGCGTGCCTGACAGGCCGCCTCGTGCGCGCGGGCGAGCGCCGCCCGCGCCGGGTCGATGCGCAGCGAGCGCAGCGCCAGCTCCGCCGCGGTCAGCTCGGCCACCGCCGCCAGCGACGGCGGCAGGCCGCGCGCATCGAGCCGTGCCAGCGCGGTCTCGGCTTCGTCGAGGCGGCCAAGCAGCAAGAGCCTGCGCACCGCGATGAGCCGCGCTTGCAGCGCGTTGGCGTGATCGGCGTGCGCCTCGAGCGTGGCCAAGGCCGCCGCCAGCGAGCGCGGCGAGCTGCCGAGGTCGCGCACGGGCAGCGCCACCTCGGCA
>JAQGLY010000018.1 GCA_028292625.1 Herbaspirillum sp.
GCGATAACGTCGAAATCACAGTGACACTGATCAACCCGATCGCGATGAGCGAAGGTCTGCGCTTTGCGATTCGCGAAGGCGGCCGTACCGTCGGCGCCGGCGTGGTTGCCAAGATTCACGCTTAATAAGAGGTTGTGATGGCCGCGATACGGGATTTTTCCGGTATCGCGGCGTTGTTGTTTCAATCCAGTATAGTTTTAGTCTAGTGTTGTTGTAGCAGTAGGGGCGTAGCTCAATTGGCAGAGCGTTGGTCTCCAAAACCAAAGGTTGGCGGTTCGATGCCGTCCGCCCCTGCCACCGTTTAGGTAAGGCACCGAAAGAAAAGCATGTCTAACCAACCAGTACAGACCGTTAATACCTCCAGCGACAGGATCAAGATCGCATTAGCGATTGTCGCGGCGCTTGCCGGTGTTGCCGGTTTTTATGTATTGGCGGGTCAGCCGACCGCAGTGCGCGCCGGTGCGCTGGTCGCCGGATTGTTGGTCGCGCTGTTGCTGGCATGGACATCGACGCAAGGACGCGGTTTTCTCGGATTTGCCAGGGAGTCCGTGCGTGAAACAAAGAAAGTTGTCTGGCCGACACGTAAAGAAGCACTGCAGATGACCGCCATTGTGTTTGTTTTCGTTCTGGTGATGGCGCTTTTCCTGTGGGGCGCGGACAAGTTGCTCGAATTTGTGTTTTACGACTTAATTTTGGGCTGGAAATAACATGAGCGATGCGACCAAAGACGGCGCGCAGGACGAGCCGACCGGAACGCCGGACGTTGCGCCTGTAGGAAAAAAGCGCTGGTATGTCGTTCATGCCTATTCGGGCATGGAAAAAAGTGTGCAGCGCGCCCTCATGGAGCGCGTCGAGCGCGCCGGCATGCAGGACCTGTTCGGTGAGATACTGGTGCCGACCGAAGAAGTGGTCGATGTCAAGAACGGCCAGAAATCGGTCGCCGAACGTCGTTTCTTTCCCGGCTACGTGCTGGTTGAAATGGAAATGACCGACGATAGCTGGCATCTGGTCAAAAACACCAGCAAGGTCACCGGCTTTATCGGCGGAAAATCGAACCGCCCGACGCCGCTGCCGACCAAGGAAATGGAACGCATCAAGCTGCAGATGCAGGAAGGCGTCGAGAAGCCACGGCCGAAGGTATTGTACGAAGTGGGCGAACAGGTGCGCATCAAGGATGGCCCGTTCACCGATTTCAACGGCAATGTGGAAGAAGTCAATTACGAAAAATCCCGTGTCCGGGTTTCGGTCACGATTTTCGGGCGCGCCACGCCGGTCGAGCTGGAATTCGGTCAGGTCGAAAAAGTATAAGCGCCAGGCTGGAGCGCGGTCCGTCACCGGATCCAATCCGCCACCGTTGCCGTGAGGAACATTTATCGGCGGCGGATGTAATGCAGGTAATATCAGCACAATCAGCAACAAGAGGAGCCCCAGTAATTCGTCGTTCAACGGATAAACAGGCGCTAACACTCAACTACAGGAGCCAAACATGGCAAAAAAAATCGTCGGTTTTATCAAGCTGCAAGTGCCGGCTGGTAAAGCAAATCCATCCCCTCCGATTGGCCCGGCTTTGGGTCAACGCGGTCTGAACATCATGGAATTCTGCAAGGCGTTCAACGCCCAGACCCAAGGCGTCGAGCCTGGCATGCCGATTCCGGTCGTGATTACGGCTTTTGCCGACAAGTCTTTCACTTTCGTGATGAAGACTCCTCCGGCAACCTACCTGATCAAAAAGGCCGCCGGCGTTCAAAAGGGTTCGCCGAAGCCGCATACCGACAAGGTCGGCAAGCTGACACGCGCTCAGGCTGAAGAAATCGCTACAACCAAGAAGGCCGATTTGACGGCTGCTGACATGGAAGCAGCCGTGCGTACAATCGCCGGTTCCGCGCGCTCCATGGGTATCACGGTGGAGGGACTGTAATGGCTAAGTTATCCAAGCGCGTTAAAGCGTTCAAGGCAAAAGTTGATCGTACCAAGGCTTATCCATTCGATAACGCCGTTGCATTGATCAAAGAAGTAGCGACTGCAAAGTTCAATGAATCGATCGACGTCTCCGTCCAATTGGGCGTCGACGCGAAGAAATCCGATCAAGTGGTGCGCGGTTCGGTGGTTCTGCCCGCCGGCACCGGCAAGGACGTTCGCGTTGCGGTGTTCGCTTCCGGCGAAAAGGCCGAGCAAGCCAAGGCTGCCGGCGCGGACATCGTGGGCATGGAAGACCTGGCCGAGCAGATCAAAGCCGGCAACATGCCTTTCGATATCGTGATCGCGTCGCCCGATACCATGCGTATCGTCGGTACCCTGGGTCAAATCCTGGGACCGCGCGGCCTGATGCCTAACCCGAAGGTCGGCACAGTGACCCCCGACGTCGCCACCGCGGTGAAAAACGCCAAGGCCGGTCAAGTGCAATACCGTACCGACAAAGCCGGCATCATTCACGCCACGATCGGCCGCAAGTCGTTCAGCGATGCAGATCTGAAGAAGAATCTGCTGGCGCTGATCGAAGCGCTGAACAAGGCAAAGCCTGCCACCAGCAAGGGCATCTATCTGCGTAAAGTCTCGCTGTCGTCCACCATGGGCGCAGGCGTACGCGTGGATCAAAGCACGCTGGCGGCACAGTAATCGTATTCGTCCCCGCGCCGGCATTTAGGCGCGGGGCAAATCTTTGGGCCGGGTCGTTCGTCGTCAAGTTTGCCGCAAGGCTGATGGCGGGATGGGCGATTCGGACAATCAAAGACCGTTGGGCGGCGTGCATGCAGGCAGTGCGCAAAGGTAAATGTCGAAATAGCAATGTTTCGATGCCCAACGCAGATGGTGAACCCGAACAAGTTTTGTAGTCCAAGCTGCGTTTTTCTCATGCGTCAGTAATGAACTCCTAACTTCGGACGCCGTGTTCGAACCGATGCAAGGTAAGTAGCCCATGGAGGGTTATGTCCGTACCGAACATCATTTTTGGAGGTGATCTTGAGTCTCAATCTGAATGACAAAAAGGCCGTAGTCGCCGAAATCTCTGCAAAAGTAGCAAATGCGCAGACAATCGTCGTGGCCGAATATCGTGGCATCCAGGTTGGTCAATTGACACAACTGCGCGCAAAAGCGCGGGACCAGGGTGTGTACTTGCGCGTGTTGAAAAACACACTCGCTCGCCGCGCCGTTGAAGGTACCGCGTTCGCCAACCTTTCTTCCGAAATGACCGGCCCGTTGATCTATTCGATCTCCGAGGACGCCGTTGCCGCTGCCAAAGTCATGAACGACTTTGCCAAAACCAACGACAAACTGGTCATCAAGGCGGGCAGCTACGCTGGCAAACCGCTTGATAAAGCGGGTGTTGCCGGGTTGGCCAATATCCCAAGCCGTGAAGTCCTGCTGGCCCAAGTCCTGGGCATGATGCTGGCGCCGGTTTCCGGATTTACGCGTGGTTTGGCTGCGCTTGCTGCGAAAAAGTCTGAAGGCGAAACGCCTGCGGTCGTCGCAGACAGCGCCGAAGCAGCGCCGGCAGAGGCCTGATAGCGGCCGCATTCGATGCGGCCCGATCGGATTCCCTGCTGCAATGTTTCGCGTCAATACCAATCAGATGTAATCATTAAAAATATTTAGGAGTTTTAAATGGCAATTAGCAAAGACGACATCCTGGAAGCCGTAGGCAACCTGACTGTCCTGGAACTGAACGATCTGGTCAAAGCGTTCGAAGAAAAATTCGGCGTGTCGGCAGCTGCAATGGCGGCTCCTGCTGCCGGCGGCGGCGGCGGTGCTGCTGCTGCTGCTGAAGAGCAAACCGAATTCACCGTGATGCTGACTGGTTTCGGCGCGAACAAGGTTGGCGTCATTAAGGCAGTTCGCGAAATCACCGGTCTGGGCTTGAAAGAAGCGAAAGACCTGGTTGACGGCGCACCGAAGCCAGTGAAGGAAGCCATTTCGAAGGCAGATGCAGAAGCGGCCAAGAAGAAGTTGGATGAAGCAGGCGCGACATCGGAAATTAAGTAATTTTTTCCCGCTGTCTGGGCAATTTATGCCACCGGAGTCAAAGTGCAGAGTCCTTGTGAAAGGATTCGGCTTTGGCTCCTTTGTCGTTTTAAAATTTTACGCAGTTGCGGCGCCGGATGAATCGATATCGCTTCAGTTCGATCGCTTCAATTCGACAAGATGTCATAGTCAAGTCTGAAGAAGGGCTGAGACTTGAGGGTACGCAAAAATGGATAGCTTGACAATCCGTGTATCCTGAATTCTCTATCCTTCCTGTCACTTCACGGAGTGTCCATGCACTACTCATTTACTGAGAAGAAACGCATTCGCAAATCCTTTGCGAAGCGCGCTAACGTCCACAACGTTCCGTTCCTGCTGGCGACGCAGCTCGAGTCCTACCACAGCTTTTTGCAAGAAGACAAAGCGGCGTCGCAACGCAAAAACGAGGGTCTGCAATCGGCCTTCACATCGATTTTCCCGATTGTTTCGCACAATGGCTTCGCCCGGCTCGAGTTCCTGTCGTATGTATTGGGAACGCCGCCGTTCGACGTCAAGGAATGCCAACAGCGCGGCCTGACGTTCGCGTCTCCGCTGCGCGCGAAGGTGCGTCTGGTGATCCTGGACAAGGAATCGCCGACCAAGCCGGTCGTCAAGGAAATGAAGGAACAGGAAGTCTACATGGGCGAATTGCCCTTGATGACAACCACAGGTTCGTTCGTGATCAACGGCACCGAACGGGTGATCGTTTCCCAGCTGCATCGTTCGCCGGGCGTGTTTTTCGAACACGATCGCGGCAAGACGCACTCGTCGGGCAAGCTGCTGTTCTCCGCGCGCATCATCCCTTACCGCGGTTCATGGCTCGATTTCGAATTCGATCCGAAAGACATTCTGTTCTTCCGTGTCGACCGTCGTCGCAAAATGCCGGTCACCATCCTGCTGAAAGCCATCGGCATGACGTCGGAACAGATTCTGGCGAATTTCTTCGTGTTCGACAATTTCGCTTTGCACGCCGATGGTGCGCAAATGGAATTCGTGGCCGAACGCCTGCGCGGCGAAGTCGCCCGTTTCGATATCGCCGATAAGGCCGGCAAGGTGATCGTGGCCAAGGACAAGCGGATCAACGCCCGTCACGTACGCGATATCGAAGTCGCTGGCATCAAGCAGATTTCGGTGCCGGAAGACTACTTGATCGGCCGCGTGCTGGCCAAGAACATCGTCGACTCCGATACCGGCGAAGTGATTGCCAACGCCAACGACGAGCTGACCGATGAATTGCTGGCCCGTCTGCGCGAAGCCGACGTCGCCGACATCCAGACTTTGTACACCAACGATCTGGACCAGGGTTCGTATATTTCGCAAACATTGCGCGTGGACGACACCAACGATCAGATGGCCGCCAAGGTTGCCATCTATCGCATGATGCGTCCCGGCGAGCCGCCGACCGAAGATTCGGTCGAAGCATTGTTCAACGGCCTGTTCTACAACGAAGACCGCTACGATCTGTCGGCCGTCGGCCGCATGAAGTTCAACCGCCGCATCGGCAGCGATGAACTGACCGGCGCCATGACCTTGTCCAACGACGACGTGCTGGCCGTGATCAAGATCCTGGTCGAGCTGCGCAACGGTCGCGGCGAAGTCGATGACATCGATCACCTGGGTAATCGTCGCGTGCGTTGCGTTGGCGAACTGGCCGAAAACCAATTCCGCGCCGGCCTGGTGCGGGTGGAACGCGCGGTCAAGGAACGTCTGGGTCAGGCCGAAGCCGACAACCTGATGCCGCACGATCTGATCAATTCCAAGCCGATCTCGGCAGCGATCCGCGAATTCTTCGGTTCGTCGCAGCTGTCGCAGTTTATGGATCAAACCAACCCGCTGTCGGAAATCACGCACAAGCGCCGCATTTCCGCACTGGGTCCCGGCGGTCTGACGCGCGAACGCGCCGGCTTCGAAGTACGCGACGTGCACCCGACGCACTACGGTCGCGTTTGCCCGATCGAAACGCCGGAAGGCCCGAACATCGGCCTGATCAATTCGCTGGCGCTGTATGCGCGCCTGAACGAATATGGCTTCCTGGAAACGCCTTATCGCAAGGTCGAAAACAGCAAGATCACCGACCAGGTCGATTATCTGTCCGCGATTGAAGAAGGCCGCTACGTCATCGCCCAGGCCAATGCGGCCATCGGCGCGGGCGGCACGCTGACCGACGAGCTGGTGTCGGCGCGTGAAGCCGGCGAAACCATTCTGGTCTCGCCTGAACGTGTGCAGTACATGGACGTCGCCACCGGTCAGGTGGTGTCGGTCGCGGCCTCGCTGATTCCGTTCCTCGAACACGACGATGCGAACCGCGCATTGATGGGCGCCAACATGCAACGCCAGGCGGTTCCCTGCCTGCGTCCGGAAAAAGCGCTGGTCGGCACCGGCATCGAACGCACTGTTGCGGTTGACTCGGGCACCACAGTGCAAGCGTTGCGCGGTGGAGTGGTCGATTATGTGGATGCGGGCCGTGTCGTGATTCGCGTCAACGATGACGAAGCGCAGGCTGGCGAAGTCGGCGTCGACATCTACAACCTGATCAAGTACACCCGTTCCAACCAGAACACCAACATCAACCAGCGTCCTATCGTGCAGGTCGGCGACCGCGTCGGCAAACACGATGTGATCGCGGACGGCGCATCGACCGATCTGGGCGAACTGGCCCTGGGTCAGAACATGCTGGTCGCGTTCATGCCGTGGAACGGCTACAACTTCGAAGATTCGATTCTGATCTCCGAAAAAGTGGTGGCAGACGATCGCTATACCTCGATTCACATCGAGGAATTGTCGGTCGTTGCCCGCGATACCAAGCTGGGCGCCGAAGAAATCACCCGCGACATCTCGAATCTGGCGGAAAACCAGCTGGCGCGTCTGGATGAATCCGGCATCGTGTACATCGGCGCCGAAGTCACCGCCGGCGACACGCTGGTCGGTAAAGTGACGCCGAAGGGCGAAACGCAACTGACGCCTGAAGAAAAACTGCTGCGCGCGATTTTCGGCGAAAAGGCCTCCGACGTGAAAGATACGTCGCTGCGCGTGCCGTCGGGCATGGTCGGCACCGTCATCGATGTGCAGGTATTCACCCGCGAAGGCATCGTGCGCGACAAGCGCGCGCAACAGATCATCGACGATGAACTGAAGCGTTACCGCCTGGACCTGAACGACCAGCTGCGCATCGTCGAAGGCGATGCATTCCAGCGTCTGGAAAAGACCTTGATCGGCAAGATCGCCAACGGCGGTCCGAAGAAGCTGGCCAAGGGCACCAAGCTGACCAAGGAATACCTGGACGATCTGGACAAATATCACTGGTTCGATATTCGTCCGGCCGACGACGACATGGCGAGTGCACTGGAAGCGATCAAGGAATCGATCGCCGAGAAGCGTCACCAGTTCGATCTGGCGTTCGAAGAAAAGCGCAAGAAACTGACCCAGGGCGACGAATTGCCGCCGGGCGTGCAAAAGATGGTCAAGGTGTATCTGGCCGTCAAACGCCGCCTGCAACCGGGCGACAAGATGGCCGGCCGTCACGGTAACAAGGGTGTGGTGTCGCGCATCCTGCCGATCGAGGACATGCCGCACATGGCCGACGGTACGCCGGCCGACATCGTGCTCAATCCGCTGGGCGTTCCTTCGCGGATGAACATCGGGCAGGTGCTGGAAGTTCACTTGGGCTGGGCCGCCAAGGGTCTGGGTCTGCGTCTGGGCGAAATGCTGCAGGCACAGGTCAAGATCGCCGAGTTGCGCAAGTTCCTGGACACGATCTACAACGAATCGGGCAAGAAGGAAGAGCTCGACTCGCTGAGCGACGACGAGATCGTTTCGCTGGTCAACAACCTGAAGAAGGGCGTGCCGTTTGCGACCCCAGTGTTCGACGGTGCGCACGAAGAGGAAATCCGCCGTATGCTGGATCTGGCGTATCCGGATGCGGTCGCCAAGCAGCTGGGCATGACGCCATCCAAGAATCAGGTCACGATGTACGACGGCCGCACCGGCGAAGCGTTCGAACGCAGCGTCACGGTCGGTTACATGCATTACCTGAAACTGCACCATCTGGTCGACGACAAGATGCATGCGCGCTCCACCGGCCCTTACTCGCTGGTGACGCAGCAGCCTCTGGGCGGCAAAGCCCAATTCGGCGGTCAGCGTTTCGGTGAAATGGAAGTGTGGGCGCTGGAAGCTTACGGCGCTTCGTATGTCCTGCAGGAAATGTTGACGGTCAAGTCGGACGATGTGAACGGACGGACCAAGGTGTACGAAAACCTGGTCAAGGGCGACCATGTGATCGATGCCGGCATGCCGGAATCGTTTAACGTGCTGGTCAAGGAAATCCGTTCGTTGGGTATCGACATCGATCTGGAACGCGACTAAGGCCAGGAAATCGCCGGAATTCGCCGCTGCGGCTCAGATAATCCGCAAGCAGGCGCGTTCCGGTGTACCGCCTCTATCGGCTGACGCCGGGATGATGCGGCGAGCAAATCGTCATCAAAATTTTTTTTCACGCCAACTGGAGTGATACATGAAAGCACTGCTCGATTTATTCAAGCAAGTTCAGCAAAATGAACAATTCGACGCGATCAAGATTGGTCTTGCATCGCCCGAAAAAATCCGTTCGTGGTCCTACGGCGAAGTCAAGAAGCCGGAAACCATCAACTATCGTACCTTCAAGCCTGAACGCGACGGTCTGTTCTGCGCCAAGATCTTCGGCCCGATCAAGGACTACGAATGCCTGTGCGGCAAGTACAAGCGCCTGAAGCATCGCGGCGTGATCTGCGAAAAATGCGGCGTTGAAGTCACGCTGGCCAAAGTGCGCCGCGAGCGCATGGGCCACATCGAACTGGCGTCGCCGACCGCGCACATCTGGTTCCTGAAATCGCTGCCGTCGCGTCTGGGCATGGTGCTCGACATGACCCTGCGCGACATCGAACGCGTGCTGTACTTCGAAGCCTACGTCGTGACCGATCCAGGCATGACTCCGCTGAAAAAATGCCAGATCATGTCGGAAGACGACTACGCCGCCAAGTATGAAGAATACGGCGACGACTTCACCGCGCTGATGGGCGCCGAAGGCATCCGCGATCTGCTGCGCTCGATCGATATCGACCGCGACGCCGAAACGCTGCGCCAGGATCTGAAGGAATCGAAATCCGAAGCCAAGATCAAGAAATACGCGAAGCGCCTGAAGGTGCTGGAAGCGTTCCAGCGTTCGGGCATCAAGCCGGACGGGATGATCATGGAAGTGCTGCCGGTGCTGCCGCCGGAACTGCGTCCGCTGGTGCCGCTGGACGGCGGCCGCTTCGCGACCTCCGATCTGAACGACCTGTATCGCCGCGTCATCAACCGCAACAACCGTCTGAAGCGCCTGATGGAACTGCGCGCGCCGGAAATCATCACGCGTAACGAAAAACGCATGCTGCAGGAAGCGGTCGATTCGCTGCTGGACAACGGCCGTCGCGGCAAAGCGATGACCGGCGCCAACAAGCGTCCGCTGAAATCGCTGGCTGAAATGATCAAGGGCAAGGGCGGCCGTTTCCGTCAGAACTTGCTGGGCAAACGCGTCGATTACTCCGGTCGTTCGGTAATCGTGGTGGGCCCGCAATTGAAGCTGCATCAATGCGGACTGCCGAAACTGATGGCGCTGGAACTGTTCAAGCCCTTCATTTTCAACAAGCTGGAATTGATGGGTCTGTCGACCACCATCAAGGCCGCGAAGAAACTGGTGGAAGCGCAGGAGCCGGTGGTCTGGGACATCCTGGAAGACGTCATCCGCGAACATCCGGTCATGCTGAACCGCGCACCGACGCTGCACCGTCTGGGTATCCAGGCGTTCGAGCCGGTGCTGATCGAAGGCAAGGCGATTCAACTGCACCCGCTGGTCTGCGCCGCGTTCAACGCCGACTTCGACGGCGACCAGATGGCGGTCCACGTGCCGTTGTCGATCGAAGCGCAAATGGAAGCGCGCACGCTGATGCTGGCGTCGAACAACATCCTGTTCCCATCGAACGGCGAACCGTCGATCGTGCCGTCGCAGGATATCGTGCTGGGTCTGTATTACGCCACACGCGAAAAGATCAACGGCAAGGGCGAAGGGATGATGTTCCCCGACGTGTCCGAAGTGATCCGCGCCTACGATAACAAGGAAGTCGAACTGTCGACCCGGATTACCGTGCGCATCACGGAGTTTCCGAAGGATGTCGACAGCGATGAATTCGTCAAGACCATTACCCGTTACGAAACCACCGTCGGCCGCGCGATCCTGTCGGAAATTCTGCCTAAGGGACTGCCGTTCTCGGTGCTCAACCGTGCGCTGAAGAAGAAGGAAATCTCGCGCCTGATCAACATTTCGTTCCGCAAGTGCGGTCTGCGCGCCACTGTGGTGTTCGCCGACCAGCTGATGCAGTCGGGCTTCCGTCTGGCGACACGCGCCGGTATCTCGATCTGCGTGGACGATATGCTGGTGCCGCCGCAAAAAGTGACGATCATCGCCACCGCGGAAAAGGAAGTGAAGCAGATCGAACAGCAATACTCGTCCGGTCTGGTGACGGCCGGCGAACGCTACAACAAAGTGGTCGATATCTGGGGCAAGGCCGGCGACGACGTCGGCAAGGCGATGATGGACCAGTTGAAGGTCGAAGACGTGGTGCGCCGCGACGGCACCAAGGGTACGCAGGAATCGTTCAACGCGATTTACATGATGGCCGACTCCGGCGCGCGCGGTTCCGCGGCGCAGATTCGCCAGCTGGCCGGTATGCGCGGTCTGATGGCGAAGCCGGACGGTTCCATCATCGAAACGCCGATCACCGCGAACTTCCGCGAAGGTCTGAACGTGTTGCAGTACTTCATTTCGACGCACGGCGCCCGTAAGGGTCTGGCCGATACCGCGTTGAAGACTGCGAACTCCGGCTACCTGACGCGCCGTCTGGTCGACGTGACCCAGGATCTGGTCGTGATCGAAGACGACTGCGGCACTTCCAACGGCGCATCGATGAAGGCGCTGGTCGAAGGCGGCGAAGTGATCGAAGCATTGCGCGACCGCATCCTGGGCCGCGTTGCCGCCAACGATATCGTCAATCCGGAAACGCAGGCGACGCTGTACGAAGCCGGCACGCTGCTGGACGAAGATTCGGTCGAGGAAATCGAACGTCTGGGCATCGACGAAGTCAAGGTCCGCACACCGCTGACTTGCGACACGCGTTACGGCCTGTGCGCCAAGTGCTACGGCCGCGATCTGGGCCGTGGCGTGATGGTCAACGCCGGCGAAGCAGTCGGCGTGGTCGCCGCGCAGTCGATCGGCGAACCGGGCACACAGCTGACCATGCGTACCTTCCACATCGGCGGTGCGGCTTCGCGGGCAGCGGTGGCGTCGTCGGTGGAAGCGAAATCGAACGGCACCGTGCGCTTTACCGCCACCATGCGTTACGTCACCAACGGCAAGGGCGAACTGATCGTCATTTCCCGTTCTGGCGAAGTGCTGGTGACCGACGACCACGGCCGCGAGCGCGAGCGTCACAAAGTACCGTACGGCGCAACGCTGATCGTCAAGGACGGTCTGGTCATCAAGGCCGGCACCGCACTGGCGACCTGGGATCCGCTGACCCGTCCTATCATTACCGAATACACCGGTACGGTGAAATTCGAGAACGTGGAAGAAGGTTCGACAGTCGCCAAGCAGATCGACGATGTAACCGGTCTGTCGACACTGGTGGTGATCGATGCGAAACGCCGCGGTTCGGTAACCAAGACGCTGCGTCCGCAAGTCAAGCTGTTGAACGAACAGGGCGAAGAAGTCAAGATCTCCGGCACCGAGCACGCAGTGACGATCGGCTTCCAGGTCGGCGCGCTGCTGACGGTGAAAGACGGTCAGCAGGTCAACGTCGGCGAAGTGCTGGCGCGGATCCCGACCGAATCGCAAAAGACACGCGATATTACCGGCGGTCTGCCACGCGTTGCCGAACTGTTCGAAGCACGTTCGCCGAAGGACGCCGGCATGTTGGCCGAAGTCACGGGTACGGTTGCGTTCGGTAAGGAAACCAAGGGCAAGCAACGTCTGGAAATCACCGACATGGACGGCGCCAAGCATGAGTTCCTGATTACCAAGGACAAGCAGGTGCTGGTGCATGACGGCCAGGTGGTCAACAAGGGCGAGATGATCGTGGACGGCCCGGCCGATCCGCAAGACATCCTGCGTTTGCTGGGTATCGAAGCGCTGGCCCGCTACATCGTCGATGAAGTGCAGGACGTGTACCGTCTGCAGGGCGTGAAGATCAACGACAAGCACATTGAAGTGATCGTGCGCCAGATGCTGCGTCGCGTGCAGGTGGTCGATGCCGGCGATACCGCGTACATCATCGGCGAACAGGTCGAACGTTCGGAACTGCTCGACGAAAACGATCGCGTGCTGGCCGAAAACAAGATCCCTGCGACCTACGACAACGTGCTGCTGGGTATCACCAAGGCATCCCTGTCGACCGATTCGTTCATCTCGGCGGCTTCCTTCCAGGAAACCACCCGCGTGCTGACCGAAGCGGCGATCATGGGCAAGCGCGACGGTTTGCGCGGCCTGAAGGAAAACGTCATCGTCGGCCGTCTGATTCCTGCCGGCACCGGTCTGGCGTTCCACCGGGCGCGCAAGGAAAAAGAGACCTGGGAAGCCGAAGAGCGCTCAGCCTTGCTGGAATCGGAAAAGCAGGCGCGGGCCAGCGAAATCGAAGCCCAGGCGGCGGCGGTGTTCGGATCTTCGGACGATAACGCATCGTAATGTAGCAGTCGGTTGTCAGCAGTGTTTGAAAGGCGGCGCTGGACGTATGTCGGCGCCGCTTTTTATGCCTTTCAGGCCTGCCGGCGGGGCCGGCCGGCGCGATGAATGCGGGCGGTGTGTCATTCCTGGTCGAAGCGCCAAAAGAGCGGTTGACTGACACAGAATCGCCATATATACTCGCGAGTTCTCGAATTTAAGCTTTCTCGGCTTAAGCGTTCTTTGGTCTTTTTTTGCATCCGGCAACGCTTTTCCCTACTAGAGCTCGATAGAACCCGTGCCCGAAACCGGCTGTCAGCAGTCGTTCAGGCTCATGTTCAACGTATTTCCGTGTTAATCCCGGGCAACCGCATCCGGGATAATTGTTATTAATGTTGTAATTTTGTTGGATATAAAACGATGCCAACCATCAACCAATTGATTCGTCAGCCGCGTGTTTCCGCACGCGTCAAGAGCAAATCGCCAGCGCTGGAAAACAGCCCGCAAAAACGCGGCGTCTGCACCCGCGTTTATACGACGACTCCGAAGAAGCCTAACTCGGCGCTGCGTAAAGTCGCCAAGGTGCGTTTGACCAACGGTTTCGAAGTCATTTCGTACATCGTCGGTGAAGGCCATAACCTGCAAGAGCATAGTTTTGTGCTGTTTAGCGGCGGCCGTGTAAAGGATTTGCCGGGTGTGCGTTACCACATGGTGCGCGGCGCTCTGGATACGCAAGGCGTCAAGGATCGTAAGCAAGCGCGTTCGAAGTACGGCGCGAAGCGTGCCAAGGCCGCGAAGAAGTAAATCGGTAATCATAATTGTTGCACGCAGGACCCGGCCGCCATGCGGACGACGTCATGCAGGCAAATAGGTGTCGGTCTCGACTAGACCGAGTAAGTGGGGGGCCATGATGGCCGTCCGTGAGCGCGCCCGCATCAGGCAGGGCGCTCAACTGAAGAATGAAAAGGAATTGAAATGCCACGTCGTCGCGAAGTTCCCAAACGGGAAATCCTGCCGGATCCAAAATTCGGCAATGTGGATGTAGCCAAGTTCGTTAACGTGTTGATGCTGTCGGGCAAAAAATCGGTTGCCGAAAACATCATTTACGGTGCATTCGAGCACATCCAGACCAAATCCGGCAAAGATCCGCTGGAAGTGTTTGCGGCCGCCATCGGTAACTGCAAGCCGCTGGTCGAAGTCAAGTCCCGCCGTGTCGGCGGCGCCAACTACCAGGTCCCTGTCGAAGTGCGTCCGGTGCGCCGCATGGCGTTGTCGATGCGCTGGTTGCGCGAAGCCGCCAACAAGCGCAGCGAGAAATCGATGCCGCAGCGTCTGGGCGGCGAATTGCTGGAAGCAGCCGAAGGCCGTGGCGGCGCGATGAAAAAGCGCGACGAAGTTCACCGCATGGCCGAAGCGAACAAGGCGTTCTCGCACTTCCGCTTCTAACCCGTACCAACACGTTTCCAACGAAATTAAAGGCACCTTCTACAAGAGGGATGTATCTGAAATTTGTTCGAGCCGAGCGTCTATCTTGATAAAAGAAGCGCTCGGTTTCGTGCATTAAAGACTTAGGATTAATTATGGCCCGCAAGACCCCCATTGAGCGCTACCGCAATATCGGTATTTCGGCTCACATTGATGCAGGTAAAACGACGACGACGGAACGCGTGCTGTTCTATACCGGCGTGAATCACAAAATCGGTGAAGTGCATGACGGCGCGGCTACCATGGACTGGATGGAGCAGGAGCAAGAGCGCGGCATCACCATTACCTCGGCTGCGACGACCTGCTTTTGGAAAGGCATGGCCGGCAATTTCCAGCCGCATCACATCAATATCATCGACACCCCGGGCCACGTTGACTTCACCATTGAAGTCGAACGTTCGATGCGCGTGCTCGACGGCGCCTGCATGGTCTACTGTGCGGTCGGCGGCGTGCAGCCGCAATCGGAAACAGTCTGGCGTCAGGCCAACAAGTACGGCGTGCCGCGTCTGGCGTTCGTCAACAAGATGGACCGCACCGGCGCCAACTTCTTCAAGGTCTACGAGCAGATGCGTGCGCGTCTGAAGGCCAACCCGGTCCCGATGCAGGTGCCTATCGGCGCCGAAGACAAGTTCGAAGGCGTGGTCGACCTGGTCAAGATGAAAGCCATCTACTGGGACGACGCCAGCCAGGGCATGAAGTTCGACTATCGCGAGATCCCGGCCGAGCTGGCCGCCTTGTCCGCCGAATGGCGTGAAAAGATGGTCGAAGCCGCCGCTGAATCCAGCGAAGAGCTGATGAACAAGTACCTGGAAGAAGGCGATCTTACCGAAGAAGAGATCAAGGGCGCGATCCGCGCCCGTACGCTGGCCGGCGAAATCATCCCGATGATGTGCGGCACCGCGTTCAAGAACAAGGGCGTGCAGGCGATGCTGGACGGGGTGATCGAGTACCTGCCGGCGCCGTCGGACATCCCGCCGGTCAAGGGCCTGGGCCAGGACGACGAAGTCATCGAACGCAAGGCGCTGGACGAAGAGAAGTTTTCCGCGCTGGCGTTCAAGATCGCCACCGATCCGTTCGTGGGCCAATTGTGCTTCTTCCGCTGCTATTCCGGCATGGTCAACTCCGGCGACACCATCCTGAACTCGGTCAAGGGCAAGAAAGAACGCCTGGGCCGTATTCTGCAGATGCACGCCAACCAGCGTGAAGAAATCAAGGAAGTCCGCGCAGGCGACATCGCCGCCGCGGTCGGCCTGAAAGATACGACAACCGGCGATACGCTGTGCGACCCTACCGCATTCGTGATCCTGGAGCGCATGGTCTTCCCTGAGCCGGTGATTTCGCAAGCCGTCGAGCCGAAAACCAAAGTCGATCAGGAAAAAATGGGCCTGGCGCTGAACCGTCTGGCGCAGGAAGATCCATCGTTCCGCGTGCGTACCGATGAAGAATCCGGCCAGACGATCATCGCCGGTATGGGCGAATTGCATCTGGACATCATCGTCGACCGCATGCGGCGCGAATTCGGCGTGGAAGCGACCGTCGGCAAGCCGCAAGTGGCTTACCGCGAAACGATCCGCAAGGTCTGCGAAGAGAGCGAAGGCAAGTTCGTCAAGCAATCGGGCGGCCGCGGCCAGTACGGCCACGTGGTCCTGAAGATCGAGCCGC
>JAQGLY010000010.1 GCA_028292625.1 Herbaspirillum sp.
TGGGAACCCCCGAAGGGGGCAACTGCTTGCGGCCGCCTTTTTTTGCTTACTTTTTTTGGCGGAGCAAAAAAAGTGAGCGGCTGCCGGGCCGCCCCCGGCGACTACCCACGGAGCACAAACCCAACAAGCACCCACTAAACCAGGCAAGCCGGCCCGAAAGCGAATCTCGTCAGAGAGAGCAGTCAGCCAGCAAAATTAAGCCCGAGTCAAAACCGGCGTATACCCCGCATCCCGCATAGCCCCCTCAAGCGCAGCCACATCCTGCGCATTCATAACCCGCACCAAATGCCTGGGCAGATCGAACTCAAGCACCGCATTATGATCCGCAGCCAGCACGGCCTTGGTAATCGCATCGATGCAATGCGACTCCTTCATATCATCCACACGAAATTCAAGCATATACACCCCCCGAGCGGCAGGAACCGGCAAATCAACCGCGCCGCCCTTAGCAAGAATAGGAATGCCCCGCCGAACGATAAGTTCAACCCTGCCGGCCTGCACGTTCTTGGCGGGTCTCGCAGCCTCGGCAGCAACGATCGAATACCGTTAAACCGTTGTTTTTTACAAAATGTGATTCGAAACCAATTGTTGCGAATACAATCCGATGACGGTGCCCGGCCGCCGTTGTTAAACCGGGCGTTATCTTGCATGCGGATGCCTTTGTCCGATATAAAAAATCTTAAATTTCGAAAATAACTTGTAAAAACAAATACTTGAAAATAATCGACGGTTTATTATCCGAATATATGAAATTTTTCAGCATCGATTTTTAGAAAAAATACATCCTGTTTGTTCAAAATTTGGCGAACAATAAGCGAAAATCAAGTGCCTGAGTATTTCGCAGGCAGCTGCGTATGATAGTAGCCGCACGGCAACGGTGACGAACATAAAAACAAAGGTCTGCTTCAGGCAGGCCGGGAGGATGACAGGATATGACAGAGTTCATTTTGGAAACTGAAAACCTGACCAAGGATTTCAAAGGTTTTACCGCGGTCAGTGCGGTTAATCTGAAAGTCCGCCGCGGACACATCCATGCATTGATCGGCCCCAACGGCGCCGGTAAAACCACCTGCTTCAATCTGCTGACCAAATTCCTGGTGCCGACGTCGGGCAAGATACTATTCAACGGCCGCGACATCACCGGCGCCGCGCCGGCCCAAATTGCGCGTCAGGGAATCATCCGCTCGTTCCAGATCTCAGCCGTGTTTCCGCATTTGACGGTGCTGGAAAACGTGCGCGTCGGTTTGCAGCGCACGCTGGGCACATCGTTTTATTTCTGGAAGAGCGGCGCCAGCCTGTCGCAATTGAACGACCGCGCAATGGCCTTGCTGACCGAAGTCGATCTGGCCGCTTTCGCCGATACCATGACCGTCGATTTGCCGTACGGCCGCAAACGCGCGCTTGAGATCGCCACTACCCTGGGCATGGAGCCGGAGCTGATGCTGCTCGACGAGCCGACCCAGGGCATGGGTCACGAAGACGTGGATCGCGTCACGGCGCTGATCAAAAAGGTCTCCGTCGGCCGTACGGTGCTGATGGTCGAACACAATATGAACGTGATTGCCGGCATCTCTGACCGCCTGAGCGTATTGCAGCGCGGCGCGATGCTGGCCGAAGGCACATACGCCGAAGTGTCGAACGATCCGCAGGTGATGGAGGCGTATATGGGAACCACCGCCAATGTTCTCGACGGAGGTCCGCGATGAATACCGTCGCAGCGGAACATGCGCCGCTGCCGGCGACCCCGGCCGCGAGCGGCAACGAGGCGCTGGCCATCGCCGATCTGCAGGCCTGGTACGGCGAATCGCACATCCTGCACAAGGTCGGCCTGACCGTCGGGCGCGGCGAAGTGGTGACCCTGCTGGGGCGCAATGGCTCCGGCCGCACCACCACGCTGCGCGCGATCATGGGATTGACCGGCACGCGCCGCGGTTCGATCCGCATCAACGGCACCGAGACCATTGCCATGCGGACCTACAAAATCGCCCATCTGGGCGTAGGTTACTGCCCGGAAGAGCGCGGCATTTTCTCGTCGCTGTCGGCGGAAGAAAACCTGCTGCTGCCGCCCTCGGTGTCGAAGACCGAGCAAGGCATGTCGCTCGATGAAATCTACGCGATGTTTCCGAATCTGGCGGAACGCAAGCAAAGCCAGGGCACCCGGCTGTCGGGCGGCGAGCAGCAGATGCTGGCGGTGGCGCGGATCCTGCGCACCGGCGCGCGCCTGCTGCTGCTGGACGAAATTTCGGAAGGACTGGCGCCGGTCATCGTGCAGACGCTGGCGCGCATGATCCTGACCCTGAAGGCCAAGGGCTACACCATCGTCATGGTGGAACAGAACTTCCGCTTCGCCGCACCGCTGGCCGACCGCTTCTACGTGATGGAGCACGGCCGTATCGTCGAAGCCTTCGCCGCCGCCGAGCTTGAGGCGAAGACGCCAACGCTGCATACGCTGCTGGGGGTTTAGCGATACCGAGAAATTTTTTGTGCCGTTACAGGTCGTATGCTGGGTTTTATCGTGTAGTTCAAAAAAAATTGGAGATAAACATGAATCTGAAAAAAATGTCATTGGCGGTTTCCTTGGCGGTCGGCGCTGTGACGGCAATGGGGGTTGCGGCTCCCGCTTCGGCGCAAATTTCCGGTGATGTCATCAAGATCGGTTTCATGACCGACATTTCAGGCCTGTATTCGGATATCGACGGCCAGGGCGGCGCCGAGGCGATCCGCTTTGCGATCGCCGACATGGGTGGCGCGATCAATGGCAAGAAAATCGAACTGGTGGTCGCCGATCATCAGAACAAGGCCGACGTGGCGGCCAGCAAAGCGCGCGAATGGTTCGACCAGCAGGGCGTCGATCTGTTGATCGGCGGCACCAATTCCGGCACCGCGCTGGCGATGGCGAAAGTGGCGTCGGAAAAGAAAAAGCCGTTCATCGAGATCGGCGCTGGCAGCGCGCGCCTGACCAATGAGGAATGTTCGCCGTACACCGTTCATTACGCTTACGACACGGTGGCGCTGGCCAAGGGCACCGGTTCCGCGGTGGTGAAACAGGGCGGCAAGTCCTGGTTCTTCCTGACCGCCGATTATGCTTTCGGCCATTCGCTCGAAAACGATACCGCCCGGGTGGTCAAGGCGGCCGGCGGCACCGTGCTGGGTTCGGTCAAGCATCCGCTGTCGGCGTCCGATTTCTCGTCGTTCCTGTTGCAGGCGCAATCGTCGAAGGCGCAGATCATCGGCCTGGCCAACGCCGGCGGCGATTTCATCAACTCGGTCAAGGCGGCCAATGAGTTCGGCATCACCAAGACCGCGAAACTGGCCGGTCTGCTGGTGTTCATCAACGATATCCATTCGCTCACGCCGAAGCTGACTCAAGGCATGTATCTGACTGACAGTTGGTATTGGGACACCAACGACGAAACGCGCAAATTCGCCAAACGCTATTTCGAAAAGCAGAAGAAAATGCCGTCCAGCCTGCAGGCCGCCGATTACTCGTCGGCGCTGCAGTACCTGATGGCGGTGAAAGCGGCCGGCAGCGACGATGCGGACAAGGTCATGGCGCAATTGCGCAAGACCAAGTTCAATGACATGTATATGAAGAACGCCTATCTGCGCGCCGACGGCCGCGTGGTGCACGACATGTATCTGTTCCAGGTGAAGACGCCGGCCGATTCGAAATACCCTTGGGATTATTACAAGCTGGTGCAAACGATCCCGGGCGACGAAGCGTTCACCACCAAGGCCGAATCCAAGTGCGCGTTGTGGAAATAAGGATGTGCGGGCGGGATGTCGCGGGCCGGATTCCGGTCCGCTGCATCCCGTTTTTTGAATCAGTCTGATTGCGTGGCACACATGGATATTTTCGGTATTCCGTTGCAGGCGATGATGAGCCAGTTGCTGCTGGGCCTGGTCAACGGCTCGTTCTATGCGATGCTGTCGCTGGGGCTGGCGATCATCTTCGGCCTGCTCAACGTCATCAATTTCGCGCACGGCGCGCTATATATGCTGGGCGCGTTCGTGGCCTGGATGGGGCTGAACTACTTCGGCCTGAATTACTGGACCATGCTGATCGCCGCCCCGCTGATCGTCGGTCTGTTCGGCATCGTGATTGAAAAGACCATGCTGCGCTGGCTGTACAAGCTCGATCACGTCTATGGTCTGCTGCTGACCTTCGGCATCACGTTGATGGTGGAAGGCATTTTCCGCTCGATCTACGGCGTGTCGGGCCAGTCGTATTCGGTGCCGGATGCATTGCAGGGCGCCACCGATCTGGGTTTCATGGTGTTGCCGAATTACCGTGCCTGGGTGGTGCTGGCGTCGCTGGTGGTGTGTTTCGCGACCTGGTTCGTGATCGAAAAGACGCGGCTGGGCGCGTATCTGCGCGCCGGCACCGAAAACCCGAAACTGGTGGAAGCCTTCGGCATCAACGTGCCGCTGATGGTCACGCTGACCTACGGCTTCGGTGTCGCGCTGGCGGCGTTTGCCGGGGTGCTGGCGGCGCCGGTGATCCAGGTGTCGCCGCTGATGGGATCGAATCTGATCATCGTGGTGTTCGCGGTGGTGGTGATCGGCGGCATGGGATCTATCCTGGGCGCCATCGTCACCGGTCTGGCGCTGGGCGTGATCGAAGGGCTGACGCGGGTGTTTTATCCGGAAGCGTCGGCGACCGTGGTGTTTATCGTGATGGCGATCGTACTGATGATTCGTCCCGCAGGCCTGTTCGGCAAAGAGAAATAGATCTTTAAGGTATATCCAATGAACAAGAAAATCGCCTGCGGATTGGTGCTGATTGTGCTGCTGATCGCGCCGTTCATGCTGTACCCGGTGTTTTTGATGAAGATGCTGTGCTTCGCGTTGTTTGCCTGTTCATTCAATTTGCTGATCGGCTACACCGGCCTGCTGTCGTTCGGGCATGCGGCGTTCTTCGGCATGGCCGGTTATGTGACCGGCTATGCGCTGGCCAGCCTGGGCCTGCCGAGCGAAATCGGCATTCTCGCCGGTACCGCCGCGGCCGCGCTGATCGGCCTGGTAATGGGCCTGCTGGCGATCCGGCGGCAGGGCATCTATTTCACGATGATTACGCTGGCGCTGGCGCAGATGCTGTATTTCGTTTGCCTGCAGGCGCCGTTTACCGGCGGCGAGGATGGTTTGCAGGGCGTGCCGCGTGGAAAATTGCTGGGCGTGCTCGATTTGAGCAACGATTTGACCATGTATTTCGTGGTGCTGGCGATTGCGGTGGCGGGCTTTGCGCTGATCGTGCGCATCGTGCATTCGCCGTTCGGCCAGGTGCTCAATGCGATCAAGGAAAACGAAGCGCGCGCGGTGTCGCTGGGCTACGACGTGCCCAGATACAAGCTGCTGGCCTTCGTCCTGTCGGCCGCGCTGACCGGTCTGGCCGGATCGACCAAGACGCTGGTGCTCGGGTTCGAAACGCTGACCGATGTGCACTGGACCATGTCTGGCATGGTGGTGCTGATGACGCTGGTGGGCGGCATGGGCACCATTGTCGGGCCGATTGCCGGCGCGGTGCTGATCGTGGTGCTGGAAAACAAGCTGGGCGATATCGGCAACTGGCTGGCCTCGGTCACCGGCATCGCCTGGTTTCAGACGCTGGGCGATTCGGTGACGATTGTCATCGGCTTCATTTTTATTGTTTGCGTGCTGGCGTTCCGGCGTGGGCTGGTGGGTGAATTGCTGGCCTTGGGCCGCCGAATATCGAAGCTGCGGCGAGGCGTTTAGGTATAAAGTAGGCATTATGGAATTCCCGCGAAAGCCATGGTGTATGGACGAGCCGGTTGGCGCTATCATCGGCATGCATTGATAACGATTTCCCGAACGGAAGGATATCTATGAATAAGGTATTTCACGACGCCCGCAGCGCGCTGGCCGATATCATCAAGGATGGGCAGATTCTGGCCGTCGGCGGCTTTGGCCTGTGCGGCATTCCCGAAGCGCTGATCGCCGCGGTGCGCGATTCCGGCGTGCAGAATCTGACCGCGATTTCGAATAACGCCGGCATCGACGGCTTTGGCTTGGGGGTGTTGCTGAACACGCGCCAGATCAAGAAGATGATTGCTTCCTATGTCGGCGAAAACAAGGAATTCGAGCGGCAATACCTGGCCGGCGAACTGGAACTGGAATTCACGCCGCAAGGCACGCTGGCGGAGAAACTGCGCGCCGGCGGCGCCGGCATTCCCGCCTTCTTCACCAAGACCGGCGTCGGCACGCTGGTGGCCGAAGGCAAGGAGACCCGCGAATTCGACGGCGAAACCTATGTGATGGAACGCTCGCTGGTGGCCGACATTGCGCTGGTCAAGGCGCAGAAGGCGGATAAATCCGGCAATCTGGTGTTCAATAAAACCGCGCGCAATTTCAATCCGAATGCGGCGATGGCCGGCAAGATCACGGTGGTGGAGGTCGAGGAACTGGTCGAGACCGGCACGCTGGATCCGGACCAGATCCATCTGCCGGGCATTTTCGTGCACCGCATCGTGGTCAACGCGACGCCGGAAAAACGCATCGAACAACGTACAGTGCGAGGAGCGTAATCATGGCCTGGACTCGTGATCAAATGGCCGCGCGCGCGGCCAAGGAATTGCAGGACGGTTTCTATGTGAATCTGGGCATCGGCATGCCCACGATGGTTGCCAATCACGTGCCGCCGGATATCGAAGTCTGGCTGCAATCGGAAAACGGCTTGCTGGGCATCGGGCCGTTTCCGACCGACGACAAGGTCGATCCGGACCTGATCAACGCCGGCAAGCAGACGGTGACGACCTTGCCGGGCTCGTCGTTTTTCAGCTCTGCCGATTCGTTCGGCATGATTCGCGGCGGCAAGATCAATATCGCGATCCTGGGGGCGATGCAGGTATCGGCCGAGGGCGATCTGGCGAACTGGATGATTCCGGGCAAGATGGTCAAGGGCATGGGCGGCGCGATGGATCTGGTGGCGGGCGTCAAGCACGTCGTGGTGCTGATGGACCATGTCGCCAAGGCCAAGGATGGCACGATTTCGCACAAGATCCTGCCGACTTGCGATCTGCCGTTGACCGGCGTGAGAGTGGTGGACAGGATCATCACCGATCTGGGCGTGATCGACGTCACGGAGAAGGGCCTGAAGCTGGTGGAATTGGCGGACGGGGTGACGGCGACGGAAATCGTGCAGAAGACCGGGGCACCGCTGGATGTGAGCGGGTTTTTTGAGATTTGAGGGATCGGTGCAGGGCTTGAATGCGGCGGTAAGTCCTTCGACGGCGTTTCACGCCTACTTAGGACGAACGGTTTTCTTTTGAATTTTCAGAAACTCCGTTCGTCCTGAGTAGCGCAGCGTATCGAAGGAAGCGTACTAGTGCCGCTGCATCAGCCGATTCCGCACAAATCCGATATGCTCGCGCAGCACGTAAAACTGATCCGCGAACGCCAGCGGCATTTTCATCCGGTTCACCGATTCCTCGATCTGGTCCAGCTGCTTCAACATCTGCGCATGCTCTTCTTCCTCGGCGTCGCCCGAGATGCCGCGCTCCAGCGAAATCAGCGCGCCATACCATTTATAGATCCGCGATTTGATGCGCCAGCCGTACAGCATCGGCACCAGCCGCGCGCCGGGAATCAACAGCAGGAAAACCGGCAGCACAATCACCAGCGTGCGATCGACCAGGCTGGCCAGCCAGAACGGCAGCATCCGATAGACGAAACTTTTCCCCGATTTGTAATACCGCGCAGCATCGTCGCTGATCCGGTACTCGTGAGCCAGCGGCGCCGGAAATTCGCCGGCTTTTTGCAGCACGCCGCCTTTGCCATGCACTTCCCTGGCAGCCTCGATCAGCAGATCCGATAAGGCCGGATGCAGATCTTCGCGCGCCACCAGCTCGGCGGTCGGCGCGATCAGGTGGAGGTCCTGCGGCGGAATATTCTTGCCGAAATCGAATACGCCTTTCGGGATTTTGATCTCGTTCAGATAATCGAAGCGGCGCGTATACGCTTCCGACTGGGCGAAGTCGACCAGCCGTATGTTCGGTGTGCGCAGCAGTTTGCCCATGGTCGGCGGCGAGGCCGAATCGCCCATCAGGAAGGCCGCGTCGATCTTGCCGTCGATCAATGCCTGCGCCGCTTCGTCGCCGCCCAGATCGAGCAGCGCGGTGTTGCCGCCCGGTACGATGCCATTCGATTTCAGCAGGGCCAGCGCCAGCACGCGCGCGCCGCTGCCGGGCAGGCCGATGGCAATCCGTTTGCCACGCAGGTCGTCCAGGCTGTCGACCGTCGCCGCCGTGTGATAAAACACCGTCACCGGCACATACGCGACACTGCCTAGCGACATCAACTGGCTGACCGCGGCGTCGGTCGCCAGCCCGCCCTGTACGAAGCCGATATCGACATTGACGTTGGGATCCAGCAGCTTGTTCAGATTGTCCAGCGAGCCGTCGGACGGCAGAATCTTCAGCGTCACGCCGTCGCGCGCCAGGATTTTTTTGTATTTCTCGGCGGTATTCCAGAAATTGCTTTGCGGGGGCCCAGTGATGATGGTCAGCGTGGTGGGCGGCGCCGGCCGGATCAGCTTGACCGCCAACCACATTCCGATCAGCACCACCAGTAGGATAGGTCCAAAGCTGACCGCGGCATCACGCCACGAAATGGCGACGAAACGCGCCTTGAATTTGCCGGCGTGGGGACTGCTGCGCGGCGCTTTGTTTTCTGAAGGCATCGGCGATCATCCTGTATTCTGCCGGCGCCAGCGGCCGGCGCCAAGTCGACGTCATTATGCACGGACCGTTGAACCGTGTCAGTTAAAATACAAAGCCGCCAGCTTGCCGGCTGCCGCGCAGGCATCGCCGGCGCTTCCGCCGATACGGCCAATCCAAGCAAGGAACACTATGACATCGTCTATCAAAAAATCGCCGCGCGCATGGCGCTATGCCGTCGTTATCGCCGCATTGGCCGGCATCGCCGCCCAGGCCGCCGCCGCCGATCTGCTCGACACCGTCAAGGCGCGCGGTACGTTGCGCGTGGCGTTGGAGGGCAACTATCCGCCCTTCGATTTCAAGGATCCGAAGACCGGCGCACTGACCGGTTTTGAAGTCGATGTCGCCAATTTGCTGGCGAGCCGGCTGGGCGTGAAGGCAGTATTCACCACCACCGAATGGAGCGGCATTCTGGCCGGACTGGGCGCCGACAAATTCGATGTGATCATGAATCAGGTCGGCATTACCCCGGAACGCCAGAAAGCCTTCGATTTCTCGATGCCGTATACCTTGTCGAGCGCGCAATTGATTTTGCGCAAGGACGAGACCCGCGAGTTCAAAAGTCTGGATGATCTGAAGGGCAAGAAACTGGGCCTGGGGCAGGGCACCAATTTCGAACAAAAGGCCAAGGCGGTGCCGGGCATCGATGTCAGAACGTATCCGGGCGCATCGGAATATCTGTCCGATCTGGCGGCCGGCCGCCTCGATGCCGCGCTCAACGACAGCCTGCAGGTCGCCTATCTATTGAAAAACACCAAGCTGCCGGTGAAAGCGGGCGCGCCGCTCGGCGACATCGACAAAATCGGCATACCTTTCCGCAAAGACAATCCGAAATTCCACGCCGCGCTGAATAAGGCGATCGAAGACGTGCTGAAAGACGGCAGTTTCAAGAAAATTTCGATGCACTGGTTCGGCGTCGACGTCAGCCAGCCGCCGAGCCCGCTGCCGCGTAGATAGATTCGTGGACATCACCGAGATTCTGGACATACTGCGGGACGCCGCGCCGACGCTGCTCACCGGCTTGGGCTATACGCTGATTTTTGCGGTGGCGTCGATGCTGGGCGGTTTGCTGATCGGGTTTCCGCTGGCGATGATCCGGATTCTGCCGCGCGGCATGCTGCGCTGGCCGGCCGATGTCTACGTCAGCCTGATGCGCGGCACGCCGCTGCTGGTGCAGATTTTCGTGATTTATTACGGCCTGCCCAGCATCGGCATCAGCTTTTCGCCGCTGACCGCCGGCGTGCTGGCGCTGAGTCTGAATGCCGGCGCGTTTCTGTCCGAGAGCCTGCGCGGCGCGATACTCGGTGTCGATCGCGGCCAATGGTCGGCGAGTTTCAGCCTCGGGCTGACTTACCGGCAAACGCTGCGTTACGTCGTGCTGCCGCAGGCGGTCCGCATCGCCGTGCCGGCTATGAGCAACACCTTGATCAGCCTGATCAAGGACACGTCGCTGGTATCGGTGATCACGGTGACCGAGCTGATGCTGAGCACCAAGGAAGTCATCGCCACCACCTTCCGGCCGCTGCCGCTGTATTTGACCGCGGCGCTGTTGTACTGGATCTTGAGTATCGGCTTCGAACGGCTGCAGGGCTATCTGGAACGGCGGTTGGGGCAGCCGCATCGGCACGACTAAGCGGTCTATTCCTGCCCCAACAACACCCCATCCTCATTCGGAAAAATCAAATGAAAGCGCGTCATCCGATCCGGAATGCTTTCCGCTTCGGCGTGGCCGCCGTGCAGGCTCATGATCGATTTCACGATCGCCAGACCCAGTCCGGCGGAGCTGGCGGAGTCCTGGCGCGATGCGTCGGCGCGATAGAAGCGATCGAAGATGCGCGGCAGATGCCGCTCGTTGATGCCGGGGCCGGGATTGCTGACGCTGACTGTCGTGATGTCGCCGACACGGCGCCCGCTCAGCAGAATTTCGCCGCCAGGCGGCGTGTAGCGGATCGCGTTGACGACCAGATTGCCGACCGCGCGGCGAAACAGCAGGGGGTCGGCGCTGACGCTGCCGGTGGCTTGCACGCGTAGCGAAACGCCGGCGTCTTCGGCCACGCCTTCGAAATATTCCGCGATCCGCTCCAGTTGTTTGTGGGTGTCCAGTGTGGTCTTGGCCGCGGCCAGATTCGCGTGTTCGGCGCGCGCCAGGAACAGCATGCTTTCGGTCATCCGCGTCAGCCGTTCGTAATCCTCGACGTTCGACGCCAGCAGGGCCTGGTATTCGTCCAGGGTGCGCGGTTGCGATAGCGCCACCTGGGTCTGGATCATCAGGTTGTTCAGCGGCGTGCGCAGATCGTGCGCGATGTCGGCGGAAAAGCGCGACAGGCGTTGAAAACTCTGTTGCAGGCCGTCCAGCATTTCATTGAAGACCTGCACCATTTCCTGCAATTCCTGCGGCGCTTCGGCGACGTTCAGACGCGTTTCCAGTTTGGAGGCGGTAATTGAGCCGGCCTGGCTGGCGACCATGCGCAGCGGACGCAATCCGCGCCGCACCATGACGTAGCCAAGCGCAGCCGCCAGCAGGGCGCCGGCCAGGATCGCAATCAGCACTTCGTCGCGATAGGTGCTCAGCAGCCGCATCCGGTCCGAGCGGGTGCGCGCGACGATGACTTCGACTGGTTCCCCGGATTTGGCAATGCGGCTCCAGGCCGCTACCGCGCGGATCGTGTGGCCGTGGTCGGTGATGATGGTGCGGATCTCGTCGCGCGTCGGCACGTCACCCGCCGGCACCCGGATCACCGGCAGCGTGGCCATATGTTCCGCGCGGGGCATGTGATCGCCGCTGCGGCTATTGTCGAACAGCATGTCGCCTTTGCCGCTCTTGACCACCAGCTTCAGGCGGTCGCCGCCGGCAACGGTTTCGACAAACATCTGCGGACTGTTTTTAATCGCCTGCGCCGAAGGGGCCTGCGAAATCAGTAGCCGGATGATGTCGATCTTTTCGATCAGATCGGCGTCGTCGCGCGCTTCCAACTGGTTCGACAGCGAGCGGTACAGATAGGTGCCCACGCCGATGAAGGTCAGTCCGGCGACCAATGCAAACAGCAGGGCCAACCGGCCGGTCAGCGAACGCGGATGCCAGCGAATCATGCCCGCTCTTCGAGCACGTAACCCATGCCGCGCACGGTATGAATCAGCTTGTTGGGAAAGGGCTCGTCGATCTTGGCGCGCAGGCGCCGCACGGCGACTTCCACCACGTTGGTGTCGCTGTCGAAATTCATGTCCCATACCTGCGATGCGATCATCGAGCGCGACAGTACTTCGCCCGGCCGCTTGGCCAGCATGTGCAACAGCAGGAATTCCTTGACCGTCAGATCGATGCGGATCGCCGCGCGGGTGACGCGCCGGCGCAGCACATCGATTTCCATGTCGGCGATTTTCAGCAGTTCCGATTCCCGGTGCGGGCCCCGGCGCAACAATGTGCGCACGCGCGCCATCAATTCGGTGAAAGCGAAGGGTTTGACCAGGTAATCGTCGGCGCCCAGCTCCAGTCCCTTGACGCGATCTTCGACTTCGTCGCGGGCGGTCAGGAACAACACGGGCGTATCGCGCGTCTGACGCAATTGCTGCAATACTTCCCAGCCGTCCATGCCGGGCAACATGACGTCGAGCACAATCAGCTCATATTGTTCGGTAGACGCATGATGCAGGCCGTCCGTGCCGTTTTGCACCCAATCCACGACAAAACCGGATTCGGTCAGGCCGCGACGCAGGTAATCGCCGGCTTTCGGTTCGTCTTCTACCAGCAATATGCGCATAGTTTGTTGTGGTGCGTGGGAAGTGGGCGGGAAGGACGGAATGATTCTACGACCATTTCGACAAGCGTTATTTTCGTCGATTACCCGCCGACTTGGATAACAAAAATGTAATCCAGATGTAATGTTGACGTCGTACGCCGGATTCTAGAATGGCTTCCATGATGTACAGACGAGGTCGGAAGCTCGGCCGTCGGAGTGTATGCATCGCCGATAGCCGCCATTCCCGCCGGGGTTGGCGATGAGTCGGTGGTGATTGAATTTTTGACAACGTTAGCGAAAAGAAACGTTTCGAAGCCTGGGTTCTCAGCGTGCGCTTTACCCTCCTTTCGATGCGGAATGAAGCGCACAAATTTTCATCTTCCGTCATCGTGACCGCAATGCCTTTACGGGCTTGCGGTTTTTTTTTGCGTGGCGCCAATCCCGTTTCTAATCCAGTTTCTTCAAGATAGCGCTCAGTTTGCCGAATAATTCGTCGATCTGCCGCCTGTCGATGATCAGCGGCGGCGACAGCGCAATGACGTCGCCGGTGACGCGGATCAGCACGCCGTCCTCGAACGCGCGGCGGAAAGCGTCGAAGGCGCGCGCGCCGGGGCTGCCGGCAATCGGCGCCAGTTCGATGCCGACCATCATGCCTATGGCGCGGATGTCGATCACATGCGGCAGCCCACGCAGCGCATGCGCGGCGTCGCGCCAGTAAGCGTCGATGCTTTGCGCCTGTTCCAGCACACCTTCCTGTTCGAAAATATCCAGCGACGCCAGCGCTGCGGCGCAGGCCAGCGGATGGCCGGAATAGGTATAGCCGTGGAATAGCTCAATGCCGTCCGGCCCCTGCATGAATGCGTCGTAGACATGCGGTTTGACCATCACCGCACCCATCGGCACCACGCCGTTGGTGAGGCCCTTGGCGACGGTGACCAGATCCGGGACGACGCCGAAGTAATCGAAAGCGAAGCGCGTGCCGAGACGCCCGAACCCGGTGATGACTTCATCGAAAATCAGCAGAATGCCGTGCTTGGTGCAGAGCTCGCGCAGACGCTGCAGATAGCCCTTGGGCGGGATCAGCACACCGGTGGAGCCGGCCACCGGTTCGACGATCACCGCGGCGATGTTGGACGCGTCGTGCAAGGCGACCAGGCGCTCCAGTTCGTCGGCCAGATGCGCGCCGTAGGCCGGTTCGCCTACGGAAAAAGCATTTTTTTCCGAATGGGTGTGCGGCAGATGATCGACGCCCGGCAACAGCGACGAATGGAAGGTTTTGCGGTTGCCGCCGATACCGCCGACTGACATGCCGCCGAAGCCGACCCCGTGGTAACCGCGTTCGCGTCCGATCAGCCGGGTGCGGGTGCCCTCGCCCCGGGCGCGATGATAAGCCAGCGCGATCTTCAACGCGGTGTCGACCGCTTCCGAGCCGGAGCAGGTGAAGAACATCTGGCTGAAGCGATCGCCGCTGAACTGCTTGAGCCGCGACGCCAACTCGAACGCATCGGGATGACCCATCTGGAAAGACGGCGCAAAGTCCAGCTTCGTCACGGCTTGCTGCACCGCCGCGACGATTTTCGGCTGTGCATGGCCGAGCGGCACGCACCACAGGCCGGAGGTGCCGTCCAGAATCCGGTTGCCGGCGTCGTCGCGGTAATACATGCCTTCGGCCGACACCAGCATGCGCGGCGCGGCCTTGAAATTGCGATTGGCGGTGTAAGGCATCCAGTAAGCGGACAAGTCGGGAGAGGCGTTGGTCATCGGTGCACCGTTGGAGAATGGATTTTGTTAAATCGAGAAATGGCTTAGTTAGATACACTGCATCTGTACGACGGTCAATAGCGGTCCCTTACCGCGCAAAAGAAATACGATATCACACCCATTTTCGGAGTTCCTTATGTCTTCATCCAGCGTCGGCGATAGCGAAAACCATGACGGAAACAGCCGGGCTTCCGCCGCCGCCGGCGGCCTGATCGCGGGCACCAAGTTGTACCGTCGCGCCAATCTGGCCCTGTTTTGCGCCGGTTTCTCCACTTTTTCGCTGATGTATTGCGCGCAGCCGCTGCTGCCGATTTTTTCGGCCTATTTCAAGATCTCGCCCACGCGCAGCAGTCTGTCGGTATCGTTGACCACCGGTTTGCTGGCCTTGTCCATTTTCGTTGTCGGCATCAATGCGCAGCGCCTGGCGCGCAAACCCTTGATGGCGGTTTCGCTGTTTATTTCCGCCGGCCTGACGCTGATCGCCGCCGCGGCGCCGGATTGGACGTCATTTCTGGTACTGCGCGCATTGCTGGGCATTGCGCTGGGCGGCGTGCCGGCGGTGGCGATGGCGTATCTGGCCGAAGAAATGCATCCGGACGGATTGGGGCTGGCGATGGGATTGTATGTCGGCGGCACCGCGTTCGGCGGCATGGCCGGACGCGTGATTACCGGTCTGTTCGCCGATTTTTATTCGTGGCGGGTGGCGATGACCGCGATCGGCATCGTCGGCCTGAGTTCGGCCGCCCTGTTTGTGCTGTGGCTGCCGAAATCGGTGCGCTTCGTGCCGAACGCCCGGGCCACGCTGCGGTCGGTCCGCGGCGACCTGATGAACCATTTGACGCGCGGTGCGATGCTGGGATTGTTTGCGATCGCTTTTTTATTGATGGGCGGATTCGTGACGGTCTATAACTACGCCGGGTATCGCCTGCTGGCGCCGCCATATAGGCTGAGTCAGGCCTCCGTCGGCGTCATTTTCACGGTGTATCTGGTCGGCATCGGCGCTTCGGCGCTGTTCGGCCGGCTGGCGGACCGGCACGGCCGCATCAGGATGCTGACGGTCGGCGTGCTCCTGATGCTGATCGGGGCCCTGACCACGCTGGCAAATTCGCTGTGGGGGATCATGCTCGGCATCGTGATGCTGACCTTCGGATTTTTCGCCGCGCACGCGGTCGCCAGCGGCACTGTCGGCAAATGGGCGCGCGGCGCGAAAGTGCAGGCCGCGTCGCTGTATTTGCTGGCGTATTACCTGGGGTCCAGCGTGCTCGGTTCGCTGGGCGGCGGCTTCTGGAGCCATGCCGGCTGGCCCGGCGTGGTCGGGATGGTGTCGGCGGCGCTGGTGTGCGCGCTGTCGATCTGTTATAGGCTGAGCAGGTCGGAGCAACGGGAAGAACGGCAGACGCTGCCGTCGGCCTGACGGGTTTACGTCAGGCTGGTCCCGAACATGGCGATGACCGCCAGCGCCATCGCGCCGGTGCACATCCAGCCCAGTATTTTGAGACCGCCGCCGATGATGAAGCGCCCCATGATATCGGCGCGTCCAGCCATCAGCATCATGATCGCCATGATCGGCACCGATATCACGCCGTTGATGACCGCGGCCCAGTACAGGGCCTTGATCGGATCGACCGGCGCAAAGCAGAGCGTTACCCCGAGCAGGGTCGAGACGGCGATGACGGCATAGAATTTTTTTGCCGATCGGGCCTTATCTTCCAGACTGTTTTTCCACTGAAACGCACCCGCCGTCGCATAGGCGGCCGAGCCCGCCAGCACCGGCACGGCCAGCAAACCGGTGACGACGATGCCCGCGGCAAACAGCCAGGAGGCGAATTCCCCCGCAATCGGCTTCAAAGCCGATGCCGCCTGCGCCGACGATTGAATGTCGGTGATGCCATGCGCATGCAGTGTCGCCGCAGTCGTGAGCATGATAAAAAACGCCACCAGATTGGAGAACCCCATGCCGATGCCGGTATCGATGCCGATGCGGTGAAAATTGGCGTTCGCCTGATCCGGCGCTTTCTTCAGCGCTTTTGCCTCCGGTTGGTTGCGTTGTTCTTCGACTTCCTGCGAAGCTTGCCAAAAGAATAAATACGGACTGATGCTGGTGCCGAATATCGCCACCACTGTGGTGATATATGCCGGTTTCAACGACAGATGGGGAATCACCGTGCGATACGCGACCTCCGACCATGGCACGTGAACCACGAACACGGTGCCGACATACGCCAGCAGCGCCAGCGTCAGCCATTTCAATACCTGCACATAGCGTGCGTACGGAATAAAGATCTGCAGCAGCAGCGACGCAATGCCGAAGCCGATCGAATATAGATGGGACGAGCCGCCGATCAGCAATTTCGCCGCATCGCCCATGGCCGCCACATCTGCGCCGATATTGATGGTATTGGCGATCAGCAGAAGTCCCACCATGCCATACAGCAGCCATGGCGGATAGTGGCGGCGGATATTGGTGGCCAGGCCGTGACCGCTGACGCGCCCGATTCTGGCGCTGATGGTCTGAATCCCGACCATCAGCGGATAGGTGAGAAACAGCGTCCACAGCATATTGAAGCCGAATTGCGCGCCGGCCTGCGAATAGGCGGCGATGCCGCTGGGATCGTCGTCGGCGGCGCCGGTGATCAGGCCGGGGCCCAGCTTTTTCAGCCATGACGTATCGATGGATTTTTTCGATTCAACCGCGATTGAATTCTTCATTGCTTCCTTGTAAGCGATCGGCAGAGCCAATGTTTAGTGTGAGTGTTGGAAGTTAGTAAAAATTCACAAAAATAAGTTGAAAATTTTATGGCGAAAATGATGGTTCTTCGTTGGTACCGACTACCCACACGATCGTAATGCCCGCGCCTGCCCGAACGTCCTAGCCAGCCTGTGGAAATAACTGTAAAAATTAATTAACCCAAGCTGATTAGGTTTGTATAAAATGCCGACTATCGATATGTTTTTTGGCCTGCGCGTAGTGATTTATCCGAACGATCATCGTCCCGCGCACGTTCACGTCATTGGAAATGGCTGCGAAGCCGTCTTCAATTTGCATTGCCCTTTGGGGCCTTTGGAATTAAGGGAGAATCATGGCTTTTCTCGTAAAGACATCATCAGAATCATCGACAGGCTTGCCGCCCGACTGGCGGTCCAATGTTTTGAATGGAGACGAATACATGGACATCACGGATGACGCATTCGATGCCGCCAACCGGCGCGCGGTCGCCAGGAAAGCGGCGTGTCCCGCCGCCGTATCGGTGTACTACGACCGGCGCGTGGCGCGGGTCGTGATTGCGCTGGCTTCCGGATTGGAATTGGCATTTCCGCCGAAGCTGGTACAAGGTTTGGAAAACGCCCGTCCTGCCGATCTGGACGATGCGGAAATCACGCCGTCGGGCCTGGGCATCCATTTTGCGCGACTCGACGCGGATATTTATCTGCCGGCGTTGCTGGAAGGGTTTCTCGGCTCCCGGCGCTGGATGGCGGCCGAGATCGGCAAGATCGGCGGCAAGGCGTCCAGCGAAGCAAAGGCGGCGGCGGCGCGCCGCAACGGCAAATTGGGGGGCCGGCCGAAGAAGGCGAAAGAAGATATTTCGAACTGAGCGCTGTCGCGATCCGCATCGTGACGACGATGCGCCGCTCAGCGCGCCGAAACCACATGATAGAGCCCGCTGGTGTTTCCCGAATTGCTTTAGAATCATCGGCTTATTGACCCAGAAACCGCTGCGGCCGGCATGGGAACGCACTTCGCAAAGCAATTTCCCCCTACCCAATATCAATCGAGGAGAACATCCATGCGCGTCATAGAAATCACACACCCCGGTGGTCCGGAAGTATTGCAGATCGCCGAACAGCCGATACCGACGTGGAAGACCGGCGAAGTACTGATCAAGGTACAGGCCGCCGGCATCAACCGGCCCGACGTCCTGCAACGCAGCGGCAACTATCCGGTGCCGCCGGGCGCGTCGCCGCTGCCAGGTCTGGAAGTGGCCGGCGAAATCGTCGATGGCGATTTCGGCGGCATGCAATTGAAAAAGGGCGATCTGGTCTGCGCGTTGCTGCAAGGCGGCGGCTATGCCGAATATTGCGTCGCGTCGGCCGCCTTGTGCCTGCCTGTGCCGCGCGGACTGACGGCGGTGGAAGCGGCATCGCTGCCGGAAACCTTTTTCACTGTCTGGAGCAATGTGTTCGACCGCGTCGGTTTGTGCGGCGATGAAACCCTGCTGGTGCAGGGCGGCACCTCCGGCATCGGCGTGACGGCGATCCAGATCGCGAAGGCGCTTGGCCATCGCGTATTCGCCACCGCCGGTTCCGACGAAAAATGCCGCGCCTGCGAAACCTTGGGCGCGGAACGCGGCATCAATTACCGCACGGAAGATTTCGTCGAGGTGGTCAAGGCCGCCACCGGTGGCAAGGGCGTCAACGTGGTGTTGGACATGGTGGCCGGCGATTATATACAGCGCGAACTGAGCTGTTTGGCGGACGAGGGGCGGCTGGTGTTCATTGCGATGCTCGGCGGCGCCAAGGCGCAGGTCAATTTCGGTCAGGTATTGTTGCGCCGGTTGACGATTACCGGCTCCACGCTCAGACCGCGGCCGGTCGCGTTCAAGGCGGCGATCGCGGCGCAATTGCGCGATCGGATATGGCCGCTGCTGGAAGAGAAAAAAATCAAGCCGGTGGTGTTCAAGACCTTCCCGCTGGAGCAGGCGTCGCAGGCGCATGCGCTGATGGAAAGCAATGCGCATATCGGGAAGATTGTGTTGACAATGTGAAGGACGCCGAGGTCATAGCAGACCTCATACCATTTGCCGTCAAAGCCCCCTCGTTCCGTCGCGAAACTCCGCTTTCAGCAAATCCTCGATCGTCACCGGCAAATCGCGCACCCGCACGCCGGTGGCGTGATACACGGCGGCGGTGATCGCCGGCGCCACCCCGGCCAGACCGATTTCGCCGATGCCGCGCGCGCCCAGCTCGTCCAGCTTCTTGTCCGGATAATCCAGAAACACCACATCGATGTCAGGCGAGTCCGCGTTGGTCGCCATGAGGTAATCGGCGAGATTATTGTTGATCGGCTTGCCGCTGCGCTCGTCGTAATGCGTTTCCTCGAACAAGGCCATGCCGATCCCCATCACCACCGCGCCCTCGATCTGATTGCGGCCGGTGCGCGGATTGATGATGCGGCCGCCGTCGATGACCGAGACCACGCGGCTCACGCGCAGCCGCGCGATCAGCGGTTGCCAGCGCACTTCAATGAAATGGGCGCCGTATGAATGGATTGAGATGCCGTCGGCGCCCGGATCATCGTCGCTGCCGCCCGATTCGCCCTTGGCGCTGAAACCGCTCAGTTTTGCGATGCCGAGCAGGTCGGCGAACGGCACGCCGCTCTCCGGCGTCTGGCCCTTGCGATGGACGCATCCCGCCGAAAACGCCAGCGCATCGGCGCCGACGCCATGAAACGGCGATCGCGCGTGTTCGGACGCCACCGACAAGGCCTGCGACATCACGCTGCGCACCGCCGCGGCCACCGCTGGCACCATCGAGGCGGTCGCCATCGAGCCGCCGGAAACAGGGCCGGGGGGCAGCTCCGTGTCGCCGAGCGCGACCACGACTTGCGACATCGGAATGCCAGTCAGCTCGGACACCATTTGCGCCACCACGGTATAGGTGCCGGTGCCGATATCCTGCGATCCGGAAGCCAGGCGCACGGTGCCGTCTGCATTGAGCGTGGCCTGCACTTGGGCCGCGACGCGTTTGGCCATCCACGAACATGCCGCCATCCCCCAGCCCAGGATCTCGCCGTCGCGCTGCATCGAGCCGACCGCGGGATCGCGCTGCGCCCAGCCGAAACGTTCGGCGCCGGTGGTCAGCGCTTCGCGCAGATGACGCGACGAAAACGGCACGTTCCGGCTTTGGTCGACCGGCGGTTCGTTCAGCAGGCGCAATTGCAGCGGATCCATGTTCAATGCGATGGCCAGTTCGTCCATCGCCGATTCGGTCGCGAACAGTCCGGGCACCGCGCCCGGTCCGCGCATCGCCGTATTCGGCGCGATGTGGCGCCTGGCCGGCGTGGCGGTGACGCGCAAATGGTCGGTGCCATATAAATGGCCGGTGGCTTCGCCGCAATCTTCGGTGCTCGATTCGATCTGCGCGATCTGGTGCAGATAATCCTGCCGCAGCGAGGTCAGCTTGCCATCGCGCGTGGCCGACAGCCGCACGCGCTGCTGGGTATTGGCGCGGTGCCCGACGTTTTGAAACATCATGGCGCGCGAGACCACCAGTTTGATCGGTCGGCGCAGATTGCGCGCCGCTTGCGCCGCCAGCAGACTATGCGACCACAGCCACAATTTTCCGCCGAAGCCGGAGCCCAGATACTCGGTAATGACGCGTACGTTTTCCTTGGGTACACCGAGCATCTGGCTCAAGGCGCCCTGATGATTGACAATGGCCTGCGAGGTTTCGTACAGCGTAAACGAATGGCCGTCGTACAAGGCTACCGACGCGTGCAGCTCGATCGGGTTATGCGTCTCTATCGGCGTGGTGTAAGTCCGGTCCAGCGTGACTTGCGCAGCGGAAAATGCGGATGCCGGGTCGCCGCGTTCGGTATCGACTTTCGGCGTATCGGCGCTCGACAGCAGCTTGCTGACATCGTGATGGTCCGGGAGGTAGTCGACCCTCACGGCGTTGGCCGCGGCTTGGGCCTGCTCGAAGGTCTCGGCGACGACCAGCGCGACATACTGGCCGTAATAACGCACGGTGGTGTCTTCCATCGGCGGCCGCTTTTCATCGATATGGATGCCGGAGCCTTCGCTGACGCGATAAAAGCGGCCTATGTTTTCGTGGGTATAGATCATGCGCACGCCGGGCATCGCGCGCGCGGCCGCGGCGTTGATGCCGCGCACTACGCCATGGGCGATGGTGGCGCACACCGGCACCGCGGTCAGCATGTCCGAGAAACGGTAATCGGAGGTGTATTTGGCGACCCCGGTGACTTTCAACGGACCGTCTATACGCGGCAGCGGCGCGCCGACCGGCGCCTGGACGCCGCCGAGCTCGGGGGATTGGACTTGTATCGCCATGTCAGGCGCTCCTTCGGTCGGCGGATGCGACGGTGAGTAAGGCTTGTACCAGACAGCGTTGCACGAGGTCGATCTTGAAGGCGTTCTCGCTGCGTGGAATGGCGGTGCGCACGGCGGCCTGGGCGGCGCGGACGAAGGTCTCGACGGAGGGCGAGGCGCCGAGCAGCACGGCTTCAGCCTCACGTGAACGCCAGGGTTTGGTGCCGACGCCGCCTAGCGCCACGCGGGCATGCGTGATGTAGCCGAGGCTTGCGCCGAGCGCGACGCCGGCCGAAGCTAACGCGAATTCATACGACGCCCGGTCGCGCAGTTTCAGATAAGTCGAGTGGGTCGCGGGGACCGGGGCGGGCAATGTGACATGCGTAATCAGATCGCCCGGCTCGAGCACCGTTTCCCGTTGCGGCGTGTCGCCCGGCAGCAGGTAAAATTCATCGATGGCGAGGGCGCGCGTGCCCGAGACGCCCTGCACATGGATGGTCGCTTCCAGCGCGGTAAGCGCCACGTTCATGTCGGAGGGGTTGGTGGCGATGCAGTGATCGCTGCCGCCGAGGATCGCCAGATTGCGGTTGAAGCCATCGATGGCGGAACAGCCGGAACCGGGAGCGCGCTTGTTGCAGGCCATCGCCGTATCGCGGAAGTACGCGCAGCGCGTGCGTTGCAGCAGGTTGCCGCCGGTGGTCGCCATGTTGCGCAATTGCGCGGACGCGCCGGACAGCAGCGCCTGACTCAATACCGGATAACGCTGCATTACCAGCGGATGGTTGGCGAGATCGCTGTTGCGTACCAGCGCTCCGATTTCCAGACCGCCGTCCGGCGTCAGTTCGACTTGCCTCAGCGGCAGACGATTGATGTCGAGTACCTGCTGCGGCTGCTCGACATCGAGTTTCATCAAATCCAGCAGCGTAGTGCCGCCGGCGAGAAAACGGATCGGATGCGATGCATCGAGCTGCGGACCGGTTTGGGCGCCGATGCGTACGGCATCGGCGGCGGTGTCGGGACGAATTAATTGGAAGGTATGCATGGCGGGCTAGGCTTTGCGCACTTGCTGGATCGCCGACACGATGTTCGAATACGCGCCGCAACGGCAGATATTGCCGCTCATCGCTTCCTTGACGTCGGCGTCGGTGCCGCCGCAGGGCTCTTTCAGCAAGGCAACCGCCGACATGATCTGGCCTGCGGTGCAATAGCCGCATTGCATGCCGTCGTGTGCGACAAACGCGGCCTGCATGGCATGCATATTATCCGGCGTGCCCAGTCCTTCGATAGTGACGATCTCATCGCCATCGTGCATCGCGGCCAGGCTCAGGCAAGCGTTGACCCGGCGGCCGTTGACATGGACCGTGCAGGCGCCGCACTGGCCGTGATCGCAGCCCTTTTTGGTGCCGGTCAATTGCAGGGTTTCGCGCAAATAGTCGAGCAGACTGGTGCGCACGTCCACATCCGCTTCGCGCATGACGCCGTTGACTTTCAGGCGGGCGACGGCAACGCCGGGGGCCTGTTCGACCGCCTCTGCGGCCGGCGCCGCCGCCAGTACCTCGTGCGGCGACATCGCGGTCGCGGCGCCGCCCGCGCCGACCCACGCCAGGAACGAGCGGCGCGTCAGTTGCGGTAGCCTGAAGCGCTTCTTGCGCTGCGCGTCCCCGCTGGCATCGGAAAGTTCGGCGGGAAACCGTTGTGGGGTTTTTTGTTGGTTTTCTCTCATGACGATCCCATCGAAATTGGCTGAAAGCCTCTGAACCGCATTATGCGGTGAGGGGACGAACGGCGATACTCAAAATACAGCATGTTCGAGCGCAGCGTCAGCTGCCCGCCTGATTTTGCAGATTCTGGTCATCGATCAATTGTTCCGCCGCAGTGGCGCCGCCGGGGCTGCTTTCCGCCGCCGCATCATTGTCTTTCGGCTGGGTTTTTGCATCGCCGTCATGTTTTTTATCGGACTGGTCCGCATTCGGCTGGGTGGATTTCGGGTTCTGTTGGGCTGTCATGATCATCTCCGGTAAAAAAACAGCTAAGCGGCGCTCGGGGAATAGAGGCCACCTTCACTTATCTTAGTGAATTGTCCTATAGCTTCTATCGGAGCAATGCGGATAACGATGTAGGTGCTTTTTCCTCTAGGGCTTCATGCATTTACGGTGAAAATCCAGCAGCCCGGAGATCGCATATTCGGCCGCCCGCCTGCGGACTTCGTTGCGGCTGCCGCTGAACTGTTCGGTTTTGGCATAAATCACGACCGCCTTGCCCAGCGCATGCGCCCAGGCAAAGCACACGGTGCCGGCGGGGGTGCCGTCCGGCGCATCCGTGGGACCGGCCACACCGGTGGTGCTGACGGAAATATTGGCCCGGTTACGCTTGAGCGCCCCCACCGCCATTTCGGTCGCCACCTCTTCGCTGGTCAGACCGCAGCGTTCGATCGTCTCTTCCCGGATGCCCAGCACGCTTTGCTTGGCTTCCGCCGAATAGGTCACATAGCCGCACTCCAGCCACTCGCCGCTGCCTTCGATTTCGCCGAGCATCGACGTAATCAAGCCTGCGGTGCAGGATTCCGCGGTAGACAGGCGCAGATCGTTGCGGCGCAGATAGTCGGCTACCTCTTCCCCGTTGCGCATCATATTCATCTCCGTGGACTCGCCAGAAATGAAAACAGGGTAGCGCCGGATGGCCATGCCCGCAGTCGGCGCATGACGCGTCTTGCCGTCGGATAAAGCCGGATGGAGGCATCGCGGGCTGACGGACATGACGGCAAACGCCTACTCTGAGAACATGCGGCTTCCGACTGCCAAGCAAAACGCCCTGCACTAAAGTGGACTAGATTCGATGGAGCGCGTCGGAACGGCGCGCCATTGTCAACTTGTAGATCCCGGGAGTGCGAGATGAAAACAATTGCGGATGTAATGACGCGTAATGTGCGATCGATGAAACCCAGTGATTCGATCATCCTGGCGGCGCAGGCCATGGATGAATTGGATGTAGGCGTGATTCCGGTATGCGACGGCAATTTGCTGGTCGGCGTGCTGACCGACCGCGATATCGTATTGCGCGGCGTCGCGCGAGGGCGTGCCGGCAAAGACACTTGCCTCAGAGAAGTGATGAGCGCCGATGTCGCATTCTGCTTTGAAGATCAATCGGTGGCGCAGGTGCTCGATACGATGGGCGACCGCCAAATCCGCCGGGTGCCGGTAGTCGACCGGGAGCAGCGGCTGGTCGGCATCGTTTCGCTGGGCGATGTGGCGACCAAGGCCGATGATGCGTCGATCGAGGAAACGCTGGGCGAAATCTCCTTTCCCTCCGGGTCGGACCGCGGATTGCCCCCATCGCACGGCGATGCGATTCCGTCCGGCATGGGCTTTTATTGATCGTTTTCATTAGCAAGTGACGGGGAATCCCGAAAAGTCTGTGCGATTTCTTTGCCAATTTTTGACAGTAAATGGCTTACAGCACTTTAAGACATCCGCCGATAGTTCGATTTCCGCCCGATGCTTATTCTGAAGACTCGCTTTTAGGCGATGGTTCGCAAGGCCGTTAACGGCGGCGAACATCGAATGGACATTCGGCGCGGTCAATGGTGGCGGCACGCGAGACGGCCGCCGAGTGACCCCGGGCGTTGATCAGCGGCAGGAATTCGAAGCGATGTCGATGCCTGAGGCGCAATGCCCGATGCATCCCGCAATGGTGACGGCCGATACCAATTCCTTTCCCCTTTGCCGCCTCTGGGCGGCATTTTTTTTTACTGGCGCGAGGGCCTCGTAGCCGGATTGCTCGAGCCCTACGTTAAAATAGCCGCAACCCGGATATCCGAGAGCGGGCGAAAAATGAATCGGCAGGCGAACGGATAGCGTAAAACGCGAGAGAACGCATGATGAAGAATTCTTGGATAAGGGGAGATATTTGAAGTAATGCCGTGACGGTCGATACGCGAAGCGGCGGGCAGAAGCGCGATTGTTTCTGGCGAGTGCGCAGCGGTAAAAACGACGGCCCTCTTCGTTTCTATGCAGCGATTTTTATTTGGCATTTTTATTGGATAGCATGATGAACGGAAAAAGTTTTTCCGCCGATGATAATTTGACCGATGCCCAGCGTTTCCAACTGGTGGTTTCGTCAATCAGCGATTATGCGATCTATATGCTGGATCTTTCCGGAAAAATCAGCAGCTGGAACGCCGGCGCACAGCGCTTCAAAGGTTACACCGCGGCTGAGATTCTCGGCCGGCATTTTTCCTGTTTCTACACTCCCGAAGACCAGGCCGCCGGTTTTCCCGCCAAAACCTTGCGCACGGTCATCGAAGAGGGCAAATACGAAGGCGAGGGATGGCGGGTGCGCAAGGACGGCACGCGTTTCTGGGCCAGCATCGTCGTCGATCCCATCCGCGATGAAAGCGGCGCGCTGATCGGTTTCGCGAAGATCACCCGTGACATCACCGATCGCAAGATGGCGCAGGCTGCGCTGGAAGCCAGCGAGCGGCAGTTTCAATTGCTGGTCCAAAGCGTGACCGACTACGCCATTTATATGCTGGATACGGCCGGCATCGTGACCAACTGGAATTCCGGCGCCGCCCGTATCAAGGGCTACACGGCCAATGAAGTGATCGGCACCCATTTCTCCCGTTTTTACGCCAGGGAAGACAGGCTGAACGGTCTGCCCGAACGGGCGCTCGCGGCCGCCGCGGCGGAAGGACGTTGTGAAAATGAAGGATGGCGGTTGAGGAAAGACGGCACCAGATTCTGGGCGCATGTCGTGATCGATGCGATCCGCAATGACCTGGGCCGCTTGATCGGCTTTGCCAAGGTAACCCGCGATATTACCGAAAAGCGCGAGGCGGAGGAGGCCTTGCAGAAAGTCAACGCCGCCCTGTTTCAGTCGCAAAAGATGGAAGCGCTGGGACAATTGACCGGGGGCGTCGCGCACGATTTCAATAATTTGCTGGCCGTGGTGTCCAGCGGCATTGACGTGATCATCGTGCAGAATCCGACGCGCAGCGAATTGAAAGTCCTGGAAAGCATGCGCCGCGCCATCGACCGCGGCGCCACGCTGACGCAGCAACTGCTGTCGTTCTCCCGCCGCCAGCCGCTGAAAATCGAAAAATACAATCTGAACGATCTGGTGCGCGGATTCGAACCGGTGCTGCGCCGCGCCGGCAATACGTCGATCGCGTTCGACGTCCATCTCGACGCGGAGGTCAGCCCGGTAATGATCGATTCGGCCCGTTTCGAGACCAGCTTGCTCAATCTGGTCGTCAATGCCCGGGATGCAATGCCGAGCGGCGGAATCCTGTCCATTCAATCGCAAAACATTTGGCTGCGCGACGCCGACGTCGGCAACTTGCCGGCCGGCGCCTACGTCAAGGTGGCGGTGGTGGACAATGGAACGGGCATGCCGCCCGAAGTCGCGGCGCGTGCGTTCGAACCGTTTTTCACCACCAAGGAAGTCGGCAAGGGCACCGGTCTCGGCTTGAGTCAGGTCTACGGTTTTATCAAGCAGTCCGGTGGCGATATCGCGATCGATAGCCAAGCCGGGAAGGGCACTTCGATCAATATGTATTTGCCGGTGGTCGAACAGGAAGGCTCGTCCGTCAGAGTGGCGGCGGCAGAGTCCGAAACGGTGCTGATCGTGGAAGATCAAAAGGACCTGCTGGATGTGGCTGCCGAATTATTCCGTGCGCTGGGCTACGACACCTTGACGGCGAATAACGGCACCGAAGCGATTGAAGTGCTGGAACGGGCCGGAAGGGTCGATATTCTGTTCAGCGACGTGGTGATGCCGAACGGCATCAACGGTCTCGAACTGGCGCGCCTGACACGTGAGCGCTATCCGGACATCAAGATCATCCTGGCGTCCGGTTATCCGCTGCCGGCGCTCAAGACCCAGAATGACAGCGTCGACAATTTCACGTTTTTGAACAAGCCTTATCAATTGTCCGAACTGGCGAAAAAGCTGAGGATGTAAAAAAAGGGGCTGTGCGCCCCTTTTTTTCGTTACCTTACTTCCGGCCCTGCCCGCCGTGACTGTTCTGTCCGCCCTTGCGACCGGCTTCACGCGCTTCTTCCGAAGTGAATTCATGCCCGGTGCCTTTTTCGTGCGAAGCCTTGCCGCCCTGGCTGGCTATTTCACGTTGCTTCTGTTGGTCCATAGACGCAAAACCGCGATTGCTGGTGTTGTTTTGATTTCCTTGACCTTGGGTACTCATGGGGGAACTCCTTGAAAGATAATAAAAAACAGGGGATGCGGCCTCCGGCGCTGCGGCAACCACAGTTCAGATACTAAGCAGTTGAAGCCCTCTCCTGTATCGGATAAAGACCAGTGTTCACGCCGGTTGTATCTGACGGAACTGACAGAGCGCGTGAAGACGAGCTTAGATGAATGCCGGGTCCCGTGCCGCAACCGAGAATGTCCCAGTGAGCGTATGCGCGAATGTTTGCGCTACGGCTGAACGAAAGCGGCCCGGCAAAGGTCTTCTGAAAACATGCCCCGATTCAAGTTCAGCGGCAGCTGCAACCGGCATCCCGCCGTATCCTGCCGCCCGTTGGCCATCCTGAAGGAGAAGCAAATGTCGAAAGTTCTCGTTCTGTATTATTCGTCGTACGGTCATATCGAAACCATGGCGCAGGCGGTAGCGGAGGGCGCGCGCGCCACCGGCGCCTCGGTCGACGTCAAGCGCGTGCCGGAAACCGCGCCGAAGGAGGTGGCGGAGGCCGCGCACTTCAAGCTGGATCAGAAAGCGCCGATAGCTTCCATCGACGATTTGACCGCATATGATGCGATCGTTATCGGCAGCCCGACCCGTTTCGGCCGCATGCCGTCGCAAATGGCGGCCTTTCTCGATCAGGCCGGGGGTCTGTGGATGCGCGGCGCATTGCACGGCAAGGTCGGCGGCGCATTTACGTCAACCGCGACGCAGCACGGCGGACAGGAAGTCACGCTGTTTTCGATTATCACCAATCTCTTGCATTTCGGCATGACTATCGTCGGTTTGCCGTACAGTCACGTAGGTCAAATGACGCTCGACGAAATCGTCGGCGGCAGCCCGTACGGCGCGAGCACCATCGCCGGCAGCAAGGGGCAGCGGCAACCGAGCGAACTGGATCTGCAGGGCGCGCGGCATCAGGGTGAGCTGATTGCCAAAACGGCCAACAAGCTGTTCGATTAAATCCTGGCGCCGATCGGTTCAGCCTGTATTCGGCGTACCCGGCGGCACCGCAATACCGGGCGATGGCGCCGGTGGCACGTCGGTGGGCGGATATAAGGACGGCGGCGCGCCGACGGCCGGAGTCGCGCCGTTCACCGGCCCGGAAGGCGGCGAACGCGGAACCGCCGCCCTGAAAATCCAGTCCGTATACGAGGTTCTTCCGGCCAGAGCCTGGAACTCCGGCTCAAAGTTGCCGATCTTGATTGGCGCTGTGGTCGACAGACTATGAATCCCGACGATGCCGTTGCCGTCCGGCGCCTTGACCAGACCCCATTCCGCTTTGCCGGTGATCGGATCCGCATACAGCTTGCGCAGATGCCGCGTGATGTTCGGATAACGCGGATCCTTCAGTAACACTTCCAGCGTCGGCGGCGTCGTCAATTGCCCGACGGGCGTGGCGGCGGCGTAGCTGGTCAGCGCGGCGCTGAATTCGTGGCCGATGGAGAGCAGTTCGCGTTCGGCCTGCCGCCGCTGCAGCAGCGCGCCCATTTGCAGGGTCGCGGCGCTGGCGATGGCGATGACGGCAAGGACGATCAGCAGCGCGACATAGGTAAAGCCGTCCTGGCCCCCCGCCCGCCCGGCGCGGTGGGGGTGCCGCCGATGGCAAAGGCGTGCGCCCATTGTCTTATAGGTCGGCAAATGCGTGGCCGTCGCGGTCCAGGCCCGGCGCGCCGCTTTTGATATCGTAGACTTCGCCCTGAATGCCGGGGGTGGGCGCGACGATGATCCAGGTAGCAGCGCTCCCGGTGACCGGATCGAGCGGCAGGCTGCGCAGGTATTGCTTTTCCACCAGCTGATTCAGCGAATCCGGATAGCGTCCGGTGTCGCCGTAATATTTGACGATGGTTTCCCGCGTCAGGCGCAGGTTTGCCACCAGCACCGCTTCCTTGGAGCGCTCGACGCTGGAAAAATAGCGCGGCACCGACAGCGTCAGCAGCAGCGCGATGATGCCCAGCACGACCAGCAGCTCGATCAGGGTAAAGCCGGCTTGCGCGTCGGGGCGCAGGGGCTGAGGGGGGCGCTGTTTCATGCGATCACCATTTGTTGTAAGGCTCGCCGTTGAGTCCGGTTTGCGTCGACGTCGAATAGACATCGTAGACATCGTCGCCCTCCTGCGGATCGTCGGCCTCGCTGGCATAGTTGCGTTTGCCCCAGGATGCGGATGCGGAAAGGGCGGTGTCCGGGTTCATCGGATCGCGCGGAATGCGTCGCAGAAAATATATTTTGCTGTGGTTCGGATCACGCTGATCGGGTACGCCGTTGACCAGGATTTCCAGGTTTTTCGGATAGCCGTTGCTACCCAGCGGTTTGGCGATTCGGCCGTCGTCGCCGGCGCGATGATAGGCGTCGATGGCATCCCGGATTTCCCACTCGGAATGCTGCAATTCCCGCTCGCGGCTACGCTGTATCGACACCTGTGCGACCGGCATCGCCACCATCGCCAGCACCGCCATGATCGCCAGCGTGACCAGCAGTTCGATCAGGGTGAAGCCGCGTTGCCGGCCGGCATGTCTGCGCTGGACCGGCATATTACTGCGCGATCTGCACCGAGTACGGCGCCGGCATCGAGACGTCGATGGTGTTGCCGGCCGGCCCGGTCGGCGTCATGGTCAGCAATTGCACCTGCGACGCCGGCGCGGCGGTTAGCGCTTTGAAGCCGATGGCGAACAGATTGCCGCCGACGGACGCGCCGCTGTTATCCGAACGCGCGTCGGAAATGGCGATGGTGCCGCTCGGATCGACCTGGCTCGTGAATTTGGTTTGCACGCCGCCCTGCGGCATGAATTCTCCTTCCGTGATGCCGGTCACCTGCAATGCTTTGTTGTCATAGCCCAGCGTCAGCGGCACGGTGGTGACCGGCACATCGGATTGCATTGCCAGTTGCAAGGTGAAGGCGTCGCCGGCTTTTACCTGCGACGGACCTTGCCACACGGGGTGCGCGGAACCCGCGGTGGGCGCTATGCCGCCGCCTGACATTGCGTTGGGATCGACGATCGCCGGCGGCGTATTCATGCCGTTGGCGTCTCCCGGAGAAGAAGCGTCTGGCGGCGGTGTATTCGGGGCCGATCCGGCGGGTTGGCCGTACGCGGCTGGCGCGGGAGCGGGAGCAGGCGCGGGAGCAGGAGCGGGCGCGGACGCGGGAGCAGGAACGGCGGTATCCATCGCCGGAGCGGACCCGCCTTCCGGCCGCACGCGCAGATTGTTTTCGGTGCCGGACTGGAAGGACGCTTGCGCCGCGGCCGGCCGCTGGATGTTGCGAATCAGATGCGGCGTGATCGACAGCACGATTTCGGTCTTTTGGTCGTTGTCGTTGGTGTTGCCGAACAGACGGCCGATCACCGGAATCTGGCCCAGCCAGGGTATCTTATTGCCGGAGCGGCGTTCCTCGTCGTCGATCAGTCCGGCCAGCACTTCGGTTTCGCCGTTTTTCAGGCGCAGCACCGTGCTTGCGGTGCGGGTGCCGATTTCATACGCGCTGGTGCCGGACTGGGTGGTGATCTGATTGATGATGCTGCTGACCTCCATCGATATCTTGATGGCGACGTCGTTGTCCAGATAGATGGTCGGTTCGACGTTGAGCGTGAGGCCGATATCGATATAGTTGATCGATTGCGACACGAAGCCGGTGGCGGTCGCGGTCGAGGTGATGTTGGGCACGCGTTCGCCGATCAGGATCTTGGCTTTTTCATGATTGCGCGCGCGGATGCGCGGATTGGCCAGCAGGTTGGCGTCGGAGTCCTGCAGATTGGCTCTGATCGTGGTGGTGCCGACGGTGGCGCCGATGCTGCGCTGGTTCTGGTGCAGCAGATCGTTGAGCGTGATGTTGTTGGTGGTGGTCCCGCTGGCGCTGCTCGCAGTGCTCGCGCCGCCGATCGACAGCGGCGTCAGGCCCACGCTGTCGGGCCATTGAATGCCCAGATCCTGCAGGCGGGTGCGTTTGACTTCCAGGATTTCCACTTCCAGCATCACTTCCGGCTCCGCCACATCCTGCAGCGTAATCAGTTTTTCCGCCATCTTGATGGCTTGCGGAGTGTCGCGCATGATCAGCATGTTCAGTTTTTCATCGATCACGATGTCGCGCGTCTTGAGGATGGTCTTGAGCGTATTGGCGACTGCTTTGGCATCCGCATTGCCCAGAAAAAAGGTGCGCACCACCATATCCTGGTAATCCTTTTGCTTGGCCGCGGTCTCGGGATAGATCAGCACGGTGTTGGCGTCCAGCACCTTTTGCGCCAGCTGATTGGTCAGCAGCGTGTCATGCACGGCTTGCTCGATGGTGCTGTTCTTCAGGTAAATCGAGGTTTTCTGATCGGTCCCGACGTCTTTGTCGAACAGGAAGTTCAGGCCTGAAGTACGCGAGATGACTTCGAACACCTGCTTCAGCGTTACATCCTTGAATTCGATCGAAATCGGCTTTTTGTACTTGGCGGCCAACACGGCATCCGCGCCCGGCTTCCCGGTATTCTCGTCAATCGCGCGCAGCAGCGCGATGGCCTGTTGATTGCCGGGTTCTTCGGCCAGGACGGCGGCGAGTTTGGCGCGCGCCGTTCCGATGTCTTTTTTATTGTAGGCGGCACGGGCTTCCAGCATCGTCGCAGCACGGCGCTGACCGCTGTCGAGCGAGTGCAAACCGGCCTGCGCGCGCTCGTTGGCCGGTGCGATGGCGAGGGCGCTGCGGTACAGCTTTTCGGCGGCGCCGTATTGCCCGGACGCTGCCAAGCGATCCGCTTGCTCCAGATAATTGTTGAGCGCGCGTTCCCGCGTCTGCAGATAAGCGGCCCGGAAACGCGCGTCTGTCGGCGCGGCTTTGAGCGCCTCCTGGAACTTGGCCATGCCTTGTTCCACATTGCCGGTTTCCACCAATTGCTGTCCGTCGCGGTAGGCCTTCTGGCCGGCGCAAGCGGTGAGCAGCAGCACGCACGACAGCACGCTCCGGCGTAGGCACAAGCGGGCACGGCGATGAGCGACTCTGTGGCCGGCGATATCGCGCGGCAATTTCAATAGCTGTTTTAAAGGCATCAGTCGGTGCTTCCAATGGTAAGAGTTTGCACCTGTTTCAGAGGCAGGTAGGTAAGAGTCATCGTCGGCGGTTTGATCGCGGTCACGCGATAGGCGCCGTCGATGACGGATTTCTCATGCACGATCAGCGTTTCTTCGCCGTGCGCCAGATAGACTTCCCATGTGCCGTCTTCGCTTTTCTTGCCCAGATATTCGAACGGCAGCGGCGGGGCAGTCGGGCGGGCAGGCGGTCCCGATGTCGACGGCGCAAGCGGCTGCGGAGTCCAGCTTTGCGTGTCGAACAGGACGGCGTTCGACTTGTGCTGGGCGTCGCCGCCCAGCAGGTCGGCGCGCCGCTGCAAGGCAAGGATGGCGGTGCCGGGTCTGGCTTTGGTGTTGTGAGCGGCGGCGGTCGCGCTATTGAAGGGCGAGGCGGAATGAGGCGCCGCTTCGGTAATCGCCGAGCTGGGCGTCTTGTCGCCGAACACGGCTAGGCCGGCCGTGCTCGCTACGCTGAGCGCCATGAGGATGTGACGTGTCTTCATGGCCGCGCCTCCGTCGGTTTGCCAGCGTTGCCGGCGGATGCAATGGCGGGGGCGTCCGCCTGCAAATACAGCGTGATGCTCAGCCTGACGTCGGGCATTGGATTACTGATGGACTGGCGTTTGAAGTCGATTTCGTCGAGCGATGCAAAAGGGATCGCCATCAAGACCTGTTCGCAAAAGCGGCGGACCGCCGGATATCGGCCTTTAATCGGCAACAGGATGCGGTAGGTGCGGAAGCCGCCGTTCTGGTCGTAGCCGGGTGTGTATTCGGCTTGCGTCAGCGACAAGCCGTTTTTTGCGGCGATACTGAACAGCGTCTTGACTTGCTGTTCCGGGTAGTGTGATTCGCCTAGCGCATCGTAGAAGTCGTGCAGGCGCTGTTCGGCCGGTTGCATCTTCGGCTGCACAGTCCGCGGCGCTCCGGCGTTCATCGTTTTTTTCAGCCCCTGCATGGCGTATTGCCGCTGCACGGTTTGCTCATGCAGCCGGGGCATGGCCCAGAGCCAGCCGAGCGCGCCCACCAGGCACAGCGCGCCGGCAGTATTGGCGATCCAGCCGCTGCGGCTCAAGGCCAGCCGCAGGCGCAAACCGATCTGTGTTATTCCCGGCCTGTTCATTTGGCGGCCTCCACCCATAGCACTTCGAACTGGAAGCGCAAAGGATTGTTGGGATCGTGGTCGTTGATCTCGTGCCGGGTCAGTATGGCGTCGGCGAACAGCGGCTGCTTTTTCAGATTTTCGATATAGCCGATCATGGCGTCGCTATTGGGCGCTTCGGCCATCGCCTTCAAGACGTTTTTCTTGGCGTCGGGTTCTATGGCCAGCAGAGCGATGCCGTTCGGCGTCGCTTCCTCCAGCGCATTCAGAATGTCGCGCCACGGCAAATTGAGTTGGGCAATGGCGTGATTGACGGCGTTCGCCTGTGCATCGGAGACCGGTGCTTTCGACCCGGTGGGCGTCATGCCGGCGTATCGCTCCATTCTTGCCCGCAGCTCCGCGGCAGCGGTTTCCTGCACCTGGTATCGGTGCATTGTGATTTGCACCGCGATGCCTGCGCTGACGCACAGAGCGAGGCCGGCGGCCGCCGCCAGCCACGTCCATCTGGTCGTGCGGTGCAGGCTGCGGTGCAGCGAGGGCGGCGCAAAATCGATGTGGATATCGCTCATTGCCACATCCCGCTTCCCGCCAGCGCCACGTGCGCGGAAATCGGCTGGCCGTTCAAGGCCTCCGGCGCGTATTGCAGCGCCGCGCAGGCGAACGGTTCTTCCTCGGAGCCGTCGTCATCCTCGGCGTCTGCTGCATTGATCCAGTCCGGCGGATAGAGGCCGCAGAGCTGCAACAGCCGCGGCGCGGGTAAATTCAGGCGCATCGCTTCGCGCTTCAGATGTTCTTTCAACCATAGTGCGCCGTCCGCCGCGGCCGGAATCGCGGCAGTGCGCACCGTCTGCAGACGGCCGCGCGCGCAAGCGCCCAGCGTCAACGTATCGCCATGGACGACGCCCAGCCATGCGCCGCTTTTCAATTGCTTGCGCCGGCGATTCCATATGGCGACGAATTGCGGCGTCAGGCCGACCAGATGGAAGTGCTTTTCCCTGGCGATTTGCTGCAAGGTCTCGAACAGGGTTTGCGGCAGGCCGCATGCGAGGAACGGACGGGCGGTTTGCCAGTCGGCTTGCAGCCGCCAATCGCTTAGACCGCCGCCGTACAGCGCCTGGAAGCGCATCGCCGCCGCCGCCTTGCAGTCCTCCAGCCGTCCCACGTTTTGCGGCGGCGCGACCATCAGCAGTCGCGTCCAGTCGTCGCTCAGCGTGATGTCGACCGGCATGCCGCCGCATTCGATCTCGCTCAATATGTTCTCGCACTGCTGCGCCATCGGTTGCGACAGGTCGGCGTCGTCGCACGTGAAAGTCCGGTCGGCCAGCACCGTGGTGCGCGGCCGCCAGCCGCCGCTGACGTGCAGCACTGCCATGCCGGTCTTCGACAGACCGATGCGCAAATGTCCGGCTTTCCAGTTACGCATGCAAAGTCACCCGCTTGATTTCGTCCAGTGTGGTTTCACCGCGCCGGACCAGATTCAGCGCCGCTTCGCGCAGGCTGCGCGTGCCGTTCAGACGCGCGGCTTCCTTGATCTGCCGGATCGGCCGCTTTTCGATGATCAGTTCGCGGATCTCATCGTTGAGTTGCAGGATTTCGGCGATTGCGCGCCGGCTCTTGTAGCCGGTGCCGCGGCAGTCTCCGCAACCCTTGCCTTGTTTGAAACGGTAGCCGGCGGTGTCGGCGCGGGTCAGATTGACGCGCGCCAGTTCGGCGTCGGACGGTACATGATCGACCGCGCAATGCGCGCAGTTCAGCCGTATCAGCCGTTGCGCCCAGATGCCGTTGAGCGCCGACACGAACGAGTACGGGTCGATGCCCATATGCGTGAAGCGGCCGAACACATCGAACACATTGTTGGCGTGCACTGTGGTCAGCACCAGATGGCCGGTCAAGGCCGACTGCACCGCGATTTCGGCGGTTTCGCGGTCGCGGATTTCGCCGACCATGATCTTGTCCGGATCGTGCCGCAGAATCGAACGCAGACCTTTGGCGAAGGTCAGGCCCTTTTTTTCATTGACGGGGATTTGCAGAATCCCCGGCAATTGATATTCGACCGGGTCTTCGATGGTGATGATTTTGTCGCGTCCGTTGTGGATTTCGGTCAGCGCCGCATACAGCGTGGTGGTTTTGCCGGAACCGGTAGGGCCGGTCACCAGCAGCATGCCGTAGGCTTCTTCGGCCAGACTGCGCAGCCGCAGCAGCGATTCCTGATCGAAGCCCAGCGCTTCCAGCGTCAGCGCACCGTAGGCTTCGATCATTGCGCGTTTGTCCAGAATACGGATGACAGCATCTTCGCCGTGAATGCTGGGCATGATCGATACCCGCAAATCGATTTCACGGCCGCCGGCTTCGACGCGGAAACTGCCGTCCTGCGGCACGCGCCGTTCGGAGATATCCAGTTCGGCCAGCACCTTGATGCGCGAGATCGCCTGCTGGGTCAGTTCCGCGCCGTTGACCGATGTCGCGTGGTCGAGCACGCCATCGACCCGGTATTTGACCGCCAGTCCGTCGGCGGTGCTCTCCAGGTGGATGTCGGAGGCGCCGGCCCTTAGCGCATCGTACAAGGTTGAGTTGATCAGCTTCACGGCGGGGCTGGCCGCTTCGCTGACCGATGCGAACGACAATACCGCCGCGGTCTTGCCGTCGCGCCGGCCGTCGGCCGCGGTGGGCGCCAGATTGTCCACCGCGCGCGTGGTTTCTTCCTGCTTCGACAGATACGCCTGGATATCGGCCTGCAGCGCCAGGCATAAGCTTGGCGGCGCGCCCGGAGGCGCCTGTGCTTCCATCCAGGTCTGCAGATCCGGATCGAAGGGATCGGCCATCACGCCGACCAGCAGATCGTCGGTGTCGCGCAGGAATACGCAGGAACGCGCCATCGCCTGCGGCAGAGAGATCAGATCGAAAGCCGGGCGCAGCGCCAGCATCTCGGCCGTCTCCAGCACGCGCATCGCGAACGGCGCGGCGATCTGTTGCATCAACTGGCGCGGATCGCCGCCGATCAATGCTTCCAGTTCCGCGATGACGGAACGTCGCGACAGCGCCGCCAGCGAGCGGGCCTGCTGCAGCAGATCCCGATTGAATGGGAAAAACGGTGTAAAACTTGGAACTGCATGCGATGGCGCATTCATGAAAAACTCCCGGCCAGATCGAAGATCGGCATATACAACAACACAACGATGGTGCCCACCACAATGCCTATTGCGGCCATCAGCAAAGGCTCGAAAGTACGCGTGAAACGGTCGATCCAGCGGGTGATTTCGCCATCGTAGAAAGCGGCGGACTGAGTCAGCATCGCGCCCAGCTCGCCGGAGCGTTCGCCGACCCGCAGCATGCGCAGCGAGATCGGTGTGGTCAAACGATTATCGGAAAATGCATCCGACAATTGCTCACCGGATTGGATGGCTTCGGTAGCGCGTTGCAAGCCGGACTTCACATCCGGCGACACGATGCCGAGTACCGTGCCCATCGCCGCCACGATAGGGATGCCGCCTTCCAGCAGCATGCCCAGCGTCAGGTACAGACGCGCCAGCTGATAAATGCGCGCGCGTTCGCCGATGCCGGGCAGGCGCACCAGCAGTTTGCCGATGCCGCCGCGGCCGACGAAGCGGCGCAGTGCAAACGCTGCGATCGATACGGTCGCGGCGACGCCGATCAGCAGCGTGTCGGAGTGGGTCGACGCGAACTGGCCCCAATCGAGCAATATCTGCGACATCCACGGCAGATTACGCCCGGCGCCCTGATACACCTCGGCAAAACGCGGCACCACATAAGTGATCAGAAAAAACGACACGCCGCCGCCGACCAGCAACAGAATCATCGGATAGATCGCGGCGCTGACGATCTTGCCGCGCACGCTGTCGATGCGTTGCTGGTAATCGATATAGCGCATCAGCGAACGCGGCAAATCGCTGGTGCCTTCGGCGGCCCGAACGATGCCGATATACAAGGGAGGGAACAATTCCGGCTGCTCCGCCAGCACGCCGGAAAAGCGCTTGCCGTCCCGCAGACCCGCCAGCAGACGACTCAGAATTGAGCGCGTGCCGGCGTTGACTTCTTTTTCCAGCAGCGCTTCCAGGCCTTCGACGATGGACAGCCCGGCGTTGAGCAAGGCCAGCAGCTCCTGGCTGAACAGCACCAGCTGCAAGTGGCGACGGCCGCCCTTCGCCGAGCGCGCGCCGCCCAGCAGTGAGCGGCGCGCCGGCGCAATCGCGGCCACGAACAGGCCGCGCGATTCGATCTGACGGCGGGCATCTGCCTCATCGTTGGCATCGATCACTAACTGCGTCAGCAAATGGGTGGGCGACAAAGCGCGGACGTCGAACTGCATGAGGGCGTTCTCAGGTTAACTGGTGAGGCGATCGAAAGCGCTTATGCGACGGCCGATCATGAAAAGCTTTTTACTCGTTGTCCTACATTAATTACTGGAGGAAATATCGGCATCTTCGCCGGTACCGCCGGGTTGTCCGTCACGGCCGTAGGACACGATGTCATATTCGCCCTTGGCGCCGGGCGCTTTGTAAATATAGGGTCTGCCCCACGGATCCAGCGGGATGTTCTTTGCCAGATAAGGGCCGTTCCAAGTGGTGGCCGTAGCCGGCTTGGTCATCAGCGTATTCAATCCCTCTTCCGTGCTCGGATAATGGCCGACATCCAGACGGTAGCTGTCCAGCGCCTTGCCGAACGCGTCGATCTGCGCCTTGGCGATGGTGGTTTCCGATTTGCCGAGCTGCGCGAAATATTTCGGGCCGACGTAAGCCGCCAGCAGGCCGATGATGACGATGACCACCAGCAGTTCCAGCAGCGTGAACCCGCGCGCTTTGCGTTGTCCGTTTTTATCCTTCGGCGATTGCAGCCGGGGCAAAGATGATTTGGGGTTGTGCCTATCCCTGAGCGATATAAATTTTGTCGAAAACATTTTAAGATTGAAATATTAATAATGCCCCTATCGAAGCCGGTCAGGCGCTGACGCGGATTCTTCCATTGGGGTGGAGGCAAGTTAATGCCGGCTTAAAGGAGGCTCAGGCGCGGGCAAATACTTGCACAGCCAAGGTGTCATTGCTACGGCGAATGTTATTACCGCGAGGTAATCATAGGCGCGGATTTTGACGTCAGCGCATATAGTGATTTATCGAAAAAGTTAAGAAGCCGACTTCTTATTGAGGTGGGACGAGCGATTGGTGACCGGCTTGACCTAACTTCGATAATGGAAATACATAGCGTATTGGAACTTCGATAGGCATTCCCTTTGTGAAAAACTGTGAGTTGCGGTGATGTAATTATTTGCGATTATTCGCTTGCAATGAACGACATTTCAAACGATATCTTTGGTGAAGTCAATAGCTCGTCAGTAACGATGAAGCGCTTTTCCGGCCGGGAAAACAGAAAAGATTCCTGAACTCACGTCCCCTGGAATTTCCATCGAGAAAAAAATTGAAATACGAATCCCCCGCAATTCGAATAAATAAATTGCGGCTTTCTGATAGGGAAAAGATGCCGGGAATCACATGGCTTGGATGCCCCCGGCAACTAAATGGGGACAGTGTCCACATCGTATGCATGCCGAGAAAAACCGATAGGGTAGGCCTATTGCATTAGGCTATATCGTTCAGAAATAACAATGAATTTTTTCGAGCCGCACTGACGGATATTGATGAATTCACCGGTTTTCGCGTCGGGATATCGCTGACGGCGCATGTCCGATGTCCGCGCGCGGGTTAGGTCCGCGGTGCATGACATTAGCTCGTCAGTATGACGACGCATCTCGGCGCGCAGAAAAGGAAAATGCATGAATTTACGCCATCCGGATTCGGCGATATCGAGATACTGTTCCTTTCTGTCATCTACCCGCTGCCAGAAAGCTAACCCCGTCCTGAACGCACCGCAGACTTGCTGTAAGCCGTCGACAGCACGCGGCCATCCTGGCCGATGGTCTCCAGATAGACGTCGAATCCCCACAGGCGCACGATGTGCTTCAGGACTTCTTCGGTATGCTGGCTGAGCGGCCGCCGATGGAATTCGGTATGGCGCAAGGTCAGCGAACGGTCGCCGGCCATGTTGACCGACCAGACCTGAATGTTCGGTTCGCGGCTGCCGAGATTGTATTGTTCGGCCAGTTGCGAACGGATATAACGGTAGCCGTCTTCGTCGTGGATCGCCGAAATCGCCAGCGTGTCGCTGCGGTCGTCGTCGAGCACCGAAAAGAAATGGAAATCGCGAATCAGCTTGGGCGACAGATACTGGGCGATGAAGCTCTCGTCCTTGAAGTTGCGCATGGCGAAGTCCAGCGTGCGCTGCCAGTCGCCGCCGGCAATGTCGGGAAACCATTTGCGATCCTCGTCGGTCGGCGCTTCGCAGATGCGCCGGATGTCGCGCATCATCGCAAAACCGAGCGCGTAAGGATTAATGCCGCCGAAATGCTTGCTCGTCACCGGCGGCTGATAGACCACGTTGGTGTGGCTTTGCAGAAATTCCATCATGAAGCCTTCGCCGACCACGCCTTCATCGTAGAGCTGGTTCAGGATCGTGTAATGCCAGAAAGTGGCCCAGCCTTCATTCATGACCTGGGTCTGGCGCTGCGGATAAAAATACTGGGAAATCTTGCGCGTGATGCGTACGATTTCTCGCTGCCACGGCGCCAGCAGCGGTGCGGATTTTTCGATGAAATAAAGCAGGTTTTCTTGCGGCTCGGATGGAAAGCGTTCCTTGGTCGCCGGCGCGACTTCGGCGTCGCGGCGCGGCAGGGTGCGCCATAAATCGTTGACCTGCGCTTGCAGATAGGCTTCGCGCTCCTCTTGGCGCGCGGCCTCTTCCGGGATCGAGATCCTGGCCGGACGCTTGTAGCGGTCCACGCCGTAATTTTGCAGCGCGTGGCAGGAGTCAAGCAATAATTCGACCGCTTCCACCCCGTACCGGCGCTCGCAATCGGTCACATAGTTTTTCGCGAATACGATGTAATCGATAATGGCTTCCGCATCGGTCCAGGTGCGGAACAGATAATTGCCCTTGAAAAAGGAGTTGTGCCCATACGAGGCGTGGGCGATCACCAGCGCCTGCATCGTCAGGCTGTTTTCTTCCATCAGATAGGCGATGCAAGGATTGGAATTGATGACCATTTCGTAGGCCAGCCCCATTTGCCCGCGTTTATAGCTCTTTTCAGTGGACAGAAAATGCTTGCCGAACGACCAGTGGTTGTAGGACACCGGCATCCCCGCCGACGCATAGGCGTCCATCATCTGCTCGGCGCTGATGATTTCGAGCTGGTTGGGATACGTGTCCAGCCCGAACTGCCCGGCTACGCGCCGGATCTCCGCATGCGCCTGCTCGATCAGGTCAAAGGTCCATTCCGACTGCTCCGGCAGACGCGTGGCGGCGTGACTGGACGGCGGCGGTGCGTGTAGCTGATGGCTGGTCATGGGGCGGCCTCATTTCGGTTGTTTCTTGAACAATTCGCGAAATACCGGATAGATATCGGCGGGCGTTTCGATCTTTTGCATCGCGAAATGCGAATGGCGGTTCAGAATCTTCGTATATTCATACCAGAGGTTCTGCGGCACGCCGTCGGTGATTTCGACGTACGCGTAATACTGCACAGCCGGCATTACGTTGTCGATCATCAACTGGCGGCAGATCACCGAATCGTTTTCCCAGTTGTCGCCGTCGGAGGCTTGCGCCACATAGCTGTTCCAGTCGCTGCCTGGATAACGCTCCTGCATGATCTTCATCAGCAAACGCAAGGCCGACGACACCACGGTTCCGCCGGATTCGCGCGAATGGAAAAATTCATGCTCGTCGACTTCCGCGGCAGAGGTGTGATGGCGGATGAATACGACCTCGATCTTTTCGTAAGCGCGCGTCAGGAACAGGTACAGCAGAATGAAGAACCGCTTGGCGGTTTCCTTCCTGGCTTCGTCCATCGAGCCGGAAACGTCCAGGATGCAAAACATCACGGCCTGGCTCGACGGTTTCGGCACCTTGATCCGATTGGTATAACGCAGATCGAGCGGATCGATGAACGGGATCGCGTGCAGCCGCGTGCGCAATTGATGGATTTCGGCCTTTAGCTTGACGACGCGCGAATCGCATTCGCCCGTCACCAGCAGCAAGCCGGCCAGTTCCTGCTCGGCAAGAGCGAGCCGCTTGCGCGAGCTCCCGCCCATCGCGATGCGCCGGCCCAGTGCGCCGCGCACGGAACGCAGTACGTGAATATTGGCCATGCTGCCGGACATGTTGTAACCGGCCCGCTGGTTTTTGTATTCGGGGGTGGCGGTCAAGCGGGTCTTGACCATATTCGGCAATTCCAGGTCTTCGAAGACGTAGTTCAGGAATTCTTCGCGCGACAATTCGAACGCGAAATCGTCTTCCGCGCCCTGTGCATTGTTGCCGGCCCTGCCGCTGCCGCCACCGCCGCCGTCGGGCCGCTGTATCCGGTCGCCTTTGAGATATTCGGAATTGCCGGGGAACACCTGTTCCCAGACACCGCCGCTGGCATGCCCGAAAGTGGGCTCGTTGGTGTCTTTGACCGGGATTGAAACATTTTCTCCGCTTTCTATGTCGGTGATCGAACGTTCCTTCACTGCGCGGTTGACCGCATCCTTGATCTGAGCCTTGTGGCGCTGTAAAAAACGCTTACGGTTGACCGCGGATTTTTTCTTTCCCTGAGGACGCCGATCGATAAGATAGGACAATTTGCCTCCCTGCTCGTATAACGGGGCGGCGCCGAATTCGTCGGCGTCGTCTTGCCGTTGCCACCTGCTCCTACAACCACACCTGCCCTTACGCTCGCATTACAACACCATCTTGCCGCCCGGGGATCGCGCATCGGCGATCACGAGGACTTGCGCACCCGCAGATACCATTCGCACAGCAGTCTTACCTGCTTCGGCGTATATCCCTTTTCCACCATGCGCGACACGAATTCCTGATGCTTGTGCGCATCGTCGGCGCTCGCTTTTGCGTTGAAAGAGATAACTGGCAATAGTTCTTCGGTATTTGAAAACATTTTCTTTTCGATCACGGTGCGCAGCTTTTCGTAACCGGTCCAGACCGGATTTTTGCCGGCGTTGTGCGCCCGCGCCCGTAGGACGAAATTGACGATTTCGTTACGGAAATCCTTGGGATTCGAAATGCCGGCCGGCTTCTCGATCTTTTCCAGCTCGTTATTCAAAGCGTTGCGGTCGAAACTCTCGCCAGTATCCGGATCACGGAATTCCTGATCCTGAATCCAGAAGTCGGCAAAGATGACGTATCGATCGAAAATATTCTGTCCATATTCGGAATAGCTTTCAAGATACGCCGTCTGGATTTCCTTGCCGATGAATTCAACGTAGCGCTGCGCCAGATGTTCCTTGATGTAGGCGAAATATTTCTCCTCGAGTTCGGGCGGAAACTGCTCACGCTCGATCTGCTGCTCCAGTACATACAACAAATGCACCGGATTGGCCGCCACTTCGGCATGGTCGAAATTGAATACCTTGGACAGGATCTTGAAGGCGAAACGGGTCGACAAGCCGTTCATGCCCTCGTCGACGCCGGCGTAGTCGCTGTACTCGTGCATCGATTTGGCCTTCGGATCGGTATCTTTCAGGTTTTCGCCGTCGTACACCAGCATCTTGCTGAAGATGTTGGAATTCTCAGGTTCCTTCAAGCGCGACAGAATCGCGAATTGAGCCATCATTTTCATGGTTCCCGGTGCGCACGGCGCTTGCGCCAGCGACGAATTGCGCAGCAGCTTTTCGTAGATCTTGACCTCATCCGTCACCCGCAGGCAGTACGGCACTTTGACAATGTAAATCCGGTCGAGGAAGGCCTCATTATTTTTATTGTTACGAAATGTTTTCCATTCCGACTCATTGGAGTGAGCAAGAATCACGCCATCGAAAGGAATCGCCCCGAAACCTTCGGTGCCCTTGTAGTTGCCTTCCTGGGTCGCTGTCAGCAGCGGATGAAGCACCTTGATCGGCGCCTTGAACATTTCGACGAATTCCATCAGCCCCTGATTGGCCAGGCACAAGCCGCCGGAATAACTGTAGGCGTCCGGATCGTCCTGCGAATATTCCTCCAGCTTGCGGATGTCGATTTTGCCGACCAGCGATGAAATATCCTGGTTGTTTTCGTCGCCGGGTTCGGTTTTCGAAATCGCGATCTGCTTGAGGATCGACGGATAGCGCTTGACTACGCGGAAACGGTTGATGTCCCCGTTGAATTCATGCAGACGCTTCACCGCCCATGGGCTGGGAATGGTGCGCAGATAGCGGGGCGGGATGCCATAGTCCTGCTCCAGAATCGGCCCGTCCTCGAGTTCGTTGAACAGGCCCAGCGGCGACTCGTTGACCGGCGAACCCTTGATCGCATAGAACGGAATTTTTTCCATCAGCGATTTGAGCTTTTCCGCGATCGACGATTTTCCGCCGCCCACCGGTCCCAGCAAGTACAGGATCTGCTTGCGTTCCTCGAGGCCCTGCGCCGCATGGCGGAAGTAGGCGACGACTTGCTCGATCACTTCTTCGGTGCCGTAGAACTCGCGGAAGGCGGGGTAGATCTTGATGACTTTGTTGGCGAAAATGCGCGACAGGCGCGGGTCATGGCGGGTATCGACTATTTCCGGATGGTCGATGGCCGCCAGCATGCGCTCGGCGGCGCTGGCGTAGGCAAGGCGATCGCGCTTGCACAATTCAAGATACTCCTGGAGCGAGTATTCTTCCTCGCGGGTGCGTTCATACCTTGCTGCATATTTATCGAAGATAGTCATGTGGGCATGTCCTTTGCGTTGAACTCAGGTCAGTGGCAGACACATTCAGGCAATCGGTTGGCTGCCGCAGTTTTCCGTCTTACAAGAAAATAATACGCGCAATTTTTTATCTATGCGATTTATCGTGCAACAGAAAATTTCTATGTGCGGTCACGCCACACTGTGAGGGGGCGCTGGAAAAATCGATAGCGCCGATAGTTATTCTGCGCGATTATTATTGTCTGAGTTTATCGTGCGCAACAATCGACCGGATATCGTCTATGCCGGCAGTGCTCCATCCGTTTCCAGCTGCCGCTTCAAATGCATCTTGACGGTATGGACATGCTCCCGCATCAATTGCTCCGCGCGTCCTCCTTCCCGGTCCAGTATCGCATCGAAAATCCGATGGTGATCGTCGTGACTGCGCACGATCCAACGGTAATCATCCCACAAAATATTCCGATCCGACGACATGGGTACGTTGTGACAAATGCGGATCATGTCGTCAATCATGCGATTGCCGCCGGCCTGGATGATGGTGTCGTGGATTCGCACGTTGACTTCGCGAAACGCGTCGATATCGCCCTTTACCAGCCGTCCCTTGCCAAGGATGCGATCGCCGTCGGCCAGCGCGATGCGATAAATGTCTTGCGCCTCCTCGGACAGCCCCCGCTCGGCCGCAAAACGGGCCGCCAAGCCTTCCAGCACGCCGCGAATGTCGAAGATCTCGATCAACTCTTCGGCGTCGAGCCGCCGCACGTTGTATCCGCAGTTCGGTTCATATTCCAGCATGCCTTCGGATGCCAGGCGCTGCAGCGCTGCCCGGATCGGCGTGCGCGAGACGTTCAACATTTCCGACAGCGATACTTCCTGCAGCCGCTCGTTGGGCACGAAATGCCCCGACAGAATGGCTTCGCGCAAGCGTTCGGTGACGCTTTGCGCACGGGTCTTGACCGCCGGCGCGGGCGGCTTGATGGCGTTGGCGCCTTGGCCTGCGGATGCGCCCGCGAACAACTCGACGGCGGCATCGCTCGGGATGCGCATGGCTTTTTTGTTCGCCGGCATCTTCATTGACATGGTAAGTAGTTGTCCTTATTGTATACAAAAATGAAAAATTCACAGCCCCGCTTTTACTTTGTATCCAAAAAATTATGGGCTGCTATCAGCGATATGACAAGCGGATTCGGATCTTGCGGATAATAAATAATTCCGCACCAAACAGGCGAATTCGCGCTCCCAAATCGTGCGGCGGCGCACCATGTTAAGCCGGACAGCTCCGGCACATTTTGTGAATGAAAATAAGTTTTATATTTTGGATACAATTTGTTGACAACCCCTTATCGGCGACCCTAAACTTCGCAGCGTCGGTATTGCATCGTTGCAGCGTTGATGCGGTGTCGGACAGACGCAGACGCCGTTTTTTTCACGGACGGCGAGGCCTGTGTAGCGTATGCATCATTTTGGAAATTTTGGATACAATCAATCCGCTGAGCTAATTGACTGAAAGACATCAGATGCAGACCGCGCAGGACAACGCCATCGGGCGGATCACCGAAAACCGTAGCGCGCACTATGAGGCCTTCGGATGGCATCACTGGCCGGAATCGCCGTGGTTTTCCTATCAATTCCGGCGCGGGCTGGGCGAAAGCCAGGAAGGCGGCGGCGCCGTCAGTGAAATATTCCAGGCGGCTTCCCGCATCGTTCCCGGCGACGAAGAGAGCTGGCACGTCGAATGGAAGCGCATCGGCGACCGCAACTTCGATCGCGCCGAAACCGCGGAGCAGGCGGGCCATGTCCGCACCGCGATGAACTGCTATATGCGCGCCGCCGATTACTACCGTCAGGCGGAATTCTTCCTGCCGCCCGACGATCCGCGCCGGCTGGCGACATTCACGCGGATGGAGCAGTCCAGCCACGGGTTTCTGCGGCATTTGAATCCCGCCGGCGAGGTATTGGAAATTCCTTACGAAAACGGCGCGACGCTGCCGGCTTATTTCGTCCGCGCGCCGTTCCCGGTGGCCCGGCAACCGGTTCTCATTTGCATGGGCGGTCTCGATTCCATCAAGGATGAGATGTGGTTCATGCAGGCGCACGGCGCATTGCAGCGCGGAATTTCGGTGCTGATGATCGACGGCCCGGGGCAAGGCGGCGCGTTGCGGCGGCAAAACATTGTCAATCGTGTGGATACAGAAGTGCCGATAGGCAAATGCATCGATTATCTGGAAACCCGCGCCGACGTTGACGCCAGCCGCATCGCCGTGTGCGGCTCCAGCCTCGGCGGCTACTATGCCGCGCGCGCGGCATGTTATGAACACCGGCTGGCGGCCTGCATCTCGCATGGCGCGATCTGGAGCATCACCGATCTGTGGGGCGATGCGCCGGAAGATCACGGTCTGGCGATGCATATCAAATGGGTATTCGGCCAGCCGAGCATGAAAGCGTCGATGGAAAAAGCGCGCGCCTTCACCCTGGAAGGGCATCTGGAAAATATGCGCTGCCCGTATCTGGTGATGCACGGCGGCCACGATGTATTGACAGTGTCGCAGGCGCGCAAAGTGTACGACTACGGCGTCGCCAAGGGCATAGATTGCACGCTACGACTGCTCGATGCGGAGGAGACCGGCGCCGAGCATTGCCAGCATGACAATCCGACGATCGGACAGGAACTGTTGGGCGATTGGCTGGCCGACCGGTTCGGCATCGACCAGCGCACCTTGCTGAAAACTTCCCATAACCCATTAATCTAAAGGAAACAGTATGAATTTCGGCGTTGATCAAGTGCGCGCGGCGGTGGTCGGAATCGACCTGCATCGCGGCCATCTGGATATGTCAGTCGCTACCATGCCGGCCGCGCCGGATGTCGCCGCACGCGTGGTGGCAGCCAACAAGAAGCTGTTCGACTGGGCCCGCACGCAGCAGATTCCGGTCGTGCATTTGGTGACGAAATACCTCGATGCCGATGAAATCCGCATCAATCCATTCTGGCGCACGCGCTCCGAAGACCCGAACAATCCGCGCAAGAACGTGCTCAAGCACAATCTGACCGGCATGCCGGGCACCACCATCATGCCCGGCCTGCACGATGAAAAGCGCGATTGGGTGATCGATACCAAGCGGCGCTACAACTGTTTCACCGCCACCGATCTGGATTTCGTGCTGCGCTCGCACGGCATCAATACGCTGATCGTCACCGGCGTCAATACCAACAGTTGCGTGCTGTCCACGGTGGTGGCCGCCTGTTCGCTCGATTATGCGGTGATCGTGCCCGACGATTGCGTCGATACGATGGATGCGCCGGCCCTGCACGGCGCCGCGCTGACCTGCATCCGGACCGCGTTCGGATTCGTGATGACGTCCGATGAAGTGATGGCCTTGCCCGAGCTGAGCCGCTGATGTCGTTTACCGTCTTCCAGATATTCAACGGGCTGACCTTTGCCGCGTTGCTGTTCCTGGTGGCCAGCGGATTTACGCTGATCTTCGGGTTGATGCGCATTGTCAATCTGGCGCACGGCGCGATGTATCTGATGGGCGGTTATGTGGCGTATGCGGTCACCAGCATGAGCGGAAGTTTTCTGCTGGGGGCGGCGGCGGCGGCGGTGGTGGTTGCCTTGCTCGGCTTGGTGGAGCAATCGATGCTGCGCTTCGTCAAGGGCGTCGAGCTGCGGCAGGTACTGATGACGCTCGGGCTGGCGCTGATCCTTAACGACGCGGCGCTGATGCTGTTCGGCGGCGATACCTTCAGCGTGCCGGTGCCGGAGCTGTTGCGGGGACCGCTGCGGATCGGCAGCTTTGTGTATCCGCGCTACCGCCTGTTTGTGCTGGCGGTGGGCATTCTGGTGTTCGTCTTGCTGTGGCTGCTGATGAACCGGACCCGCCTGGGCGCGCTGATCCGCGCCGGCGTCGATGACGCCGAGACGGTAGAGGCGATGGGCATCAATATCCGCAAGGTCTTCGTGATCACCTTCATGCTCGGCATGGCGCTGGCCGGTGTGGCGGGCGCCCTGGGCGGTGCGTTTTTATCGTTGTATCCGACCGCCGATTCCGAAATCATGGTGTACAGCCTGGCGGTGGTGATCATCGGCGGGCGCGGCAGTCTGGCCGGCGCCGCGGTGGGCAGCGTGGCGGTGGCGCTGCTGTCGACCTTCGGCCAGGTATGGTTTCCGGAGCTGGCGTATTTCGTGATTTTCGGGCCGATGGCGTTGTTGCTGGCGTTCCGTCCGCACGGCCTGTTCGGCCGGCCCAATTGAGAGGCGCAGCCTAAGCATGTATATAAGACCGCAAGTCAAATACGCCATCACCGCCGCCGTCGTGTTGCTGACGGCGCTGGTGCCGCTGGTGTTTCCGGGTTATCAGACCAGCCTGGCGACGCAGATTCTGATCTATGCGCTGCTGGCGATGTCGGTCGATATCATGGCCGGCTTTGCGGGCCGCACCCCGCTGTGCCACGGCGCCATCTTCGGCGTGGCGACGTATGTGGTGATGTATTACGTGACGACGGTCGGCGGCAGCCCGTGGATCGGCGTGCTGCTCGGCATCGCCGCCGCGGTCGCGGTGTCGCTGATCTTCGCGTTGCTGGCGGTGCGCACCACCGGCGTCTATTTTCTGCTGCTCACGCTGGCGCTGGGCATGGTCGTGTGGGGCGTATGCATGCGCTGGACCTCGGTCTCCGGCGGCGAAAACGGTTTGCGCGGGGTCGCGCGGCCCGAAGCGCTGGCCGATCCGGCGACCTTCTTTTATTTTGTCCTGGCGGTGTCGCTGGTGATGACGCTGGCGATGTGGCGCTTCGTGCGTTCGCCGTTCGGTCTCACGCTCAAGGGCATCCGGGAAAGCGAATCGCGGATGCGCAGCCTGGGCTACGACACCACCCGGCATCTGCTGATCGGCTTCATGTTTTCCGGTTTCATGGCCGGCATCGCGGGCGCGATGTATGCGTTCTTCAACAGCTTCGTCAGTCCGTCGACCGTGGCGCTGGCGCAGTCGGTCAAGGGTTTGCTGATGGCCATCGTCGGCGGCGTCGGCACCTTGTTCGGCGGCATCGTCGGTTCGGCGCTGATCGTCATTTTGGAAAATGTGGTGAGCTCTTATACGGAGCGCTGGTCGATGGCGATGGGTTTGCTGTTTGTGCTGACGATGATCTTTGCGCCGGAAGGCATTGTGGGAAGCGTGCGTGCGATGATGGGGCGCCGTGGCAAGAAGCAGGAATGAAGATCGGCGAAGCGATCGCGCAACGATCGCAGCTGACCATGGCAGGAAATGAATGACGCGAATGGGGAAGGGGCAATGGGGCCCGCTTTCGACTTATTTTTGAGATACGGGAGATGACATGATGGATCGTCGCAGCTTCGTTAAAAAAACCGCGGTACTCGGCGGCCTGGCCTTATCCGGTCCAATCGGCAATGCGCTGGCCCAAAGCACCAAGGGGCCAGTCAAGATCGGCTTGCTGGCGCCGATGACCGGCGTGGTGGCGTCCGGCGGCAAGGAAATCATCGAGGGCTTCAATCTCTACTGGGATGAGACCGGCCACAAGGTCGCCGGCCGCGACATCAAGGTCATTATCGAAGACGACGGCTCCAATCCCGACGTGGCGCTGCAAAAGGCACGCAAGCTGGTTGAGCAGGAGAAGGTCGATTTCCTGGTCGGCGATTTGCTGGCCAATACCGGCCTGGCCGTGGCCGAGTACGTCAAAGGCACCGGCACGCCGTATTTCATTCCGGTGATCGCCGCCGACGACCTGACGCAGCGCAAGCGCATCCCGAACGTGATCCGCGTCGCCGGCTACTCCGCCAGCCAGATGCCGCGGCCGCTGGCCGATTGGGCGTTCAGGAAAAAGGGCATGCGCAAGGTCATTACCATCGGGCAGGATTATGCGTTCGGCCACGAGCAGTGCGGCGGCTTTGCGCAGCTGTTCACCGAACTCGGCGGCACGATCCTCGCGCAGCACTGGTCGCCGCTCAACACGCAGGATTTCAGCCCGTATCTGGCCCAAATCCAGAGCGCCAATCCGGACGCAGTATTTGCGATGGAAACCGGCGCCGACGCGAACCGCCTGATCCAGCAGTGGGAGAGCTTCGGTCTGAAAGGAAAAATCCCGTTGCTGGGCGCGCAGAATTTCACCGACCAGTCGGTGATCCGCACCGTCGGCGCCGAGGCCGAAGGCATCATTACTTCGGCCCATTTCGCCGAAGGCAATCCGAACCCGGCGACCAAAAAATTCGTCGCCGATTACGACGCCAAATTCAAGCATCTGCCGTCGCTGTACGGGTTTTCGCATTACTCCGCCGCGATGTGGATTGCTCAGGCGATCACCGCCGTCCACGGCGATGTGTCGAACCGGGCCGCCTTCCTCGACGCCGTGCGCAAGGTGGTGCTGACCAATTCGCCATTGGGCAGCGCGGTGAGCCTGGATGCCTACGGCAATCCGATCTACGACATCTTTATCCGCCAGGTGGTCAAGCGTCCGGACGGACGCTACTGGAACGTGCCGATCGATACCTATCCGAAAGTGTCGCAATTCTGGACTTACAAGCCGGAAGAATACATGAAGCAGCCTTCGTATTCGCGCACGTTCCAGGGCATCAAGAAATCCTAAACGCATGCAATCGAACCCGGCCGCGCCGTTATCGCCATGAATACACCATTTCTCGAACTGACTGGCGTCAGCATCCATTTCGACGCCCTCAAGGCGGTCGATAGCGTCAGCATGACGGTAGCCGCAGGCGAACGCTGTGCGATTCTCGGCCCGAACGGCGCCGGCAAAACCACATTGTTCAATGCGATTACCGGCATGATTCCGGCATCGAAAGGCACGGTGCGGCTGGACGGCGCGGACATCACCAAGACGGCGCCGAACGGGCGCGCCAAGCGGGGCATCGCCCGCACCTTTCAGATCACCAATCTGTTTTTCGGCCTGACGGTGGAAGAAAATCTGCTGCTGGCCGTGCGCGGTCTGCGCCGCACCAAATTCGCGATGGTGCGTTCCGGCCAGGCGCGCGGCGATGAGTCCGGGGTCGTGGATTCGGCCCTGTCCCGGTGTCATCTGGAAGCCAAACGCCATTGGCTGGTGAAGGAAATCTCTTACGGCGAACAGCGTCAGCTCGAACTGGCGATGTCGCTCACCAGTTCGCCGCGGATTCTGCTGCTGGACGAGCCGGCGGCCGGTTTGTCGCCTGCCGAACGGGTCGTGATGGCGGACGTGATCCGCGGTTTGCCGAAAACGCTGGCGCTGATTCTGATCGAGCATGACATCGATCTGGCGCTGGGCCTGGTGGACCGGGTGATCTGCATGTATCAGGGCGGCATACTGGTCGAAGGCACCCCGGATGAGATCCGCCGCAATCCGCAGGTGCAGGAAATTTATCTGGGGAGACCGCGCGTTGCTTGAGATGATCGATATATCCGCCGCATACGGCGAGGCGACTGTGCTCGACAAGGTGTCGATGCAGGTTGCGGAAGGCGAAATCGTGGCGCTGCTGGGCCGCAACGGCATGGGCAAGACATCGCTGGTGCGATCGGTCATGGGGCTCGGTTCGCCGCGTCTGACCGGCGGCAGCGTGCGCTTCGACGGTGCGGACCTGGTCGGGCTGCGCTCGCATGAAATCGCGCGCCGCCGCATCGGCTATGTGCCGCAGGGGCGCCGCTTGTTCCAGTCGCTGACGGTGCTGGAGCATCTGGAGATGCTCGACCGCGGATTGCCCGGCGCGTGGAGCGTGCGCAAGGTGTTCGACGCGTTCCCGCGCCTGGAAGAACGCAAGAGTAATCGCGGCAATCAGTTGTCCGGCGGCGAACGGCAATTGCTGGCGATCGGCCGCGCGCTGATGACCGGACCGCGCATTCTGTTGATGGACGAGCCGACCGAAGGACTGGCGCCGGTAACGGTGGAGCTGGTCGAAAGCGTATTGACCGAGCTGCGTCGGCAGGGCATCGGGATTTTGCTGGTGGAGCAGAATCTGTACAGCGCGCTGGCGGTGGCCGACCGCGTGTATATCTTCGAGACCGGACGCGTGGTATGGCAGGGCACGCCATCCGCTTTGCTGGCCAGCCAGGATATTTTGCAACGCTATCTGGGCATTCATTGACGGTCTGCCCCGCAGGGCGGGGCAGCCGCTCCGCCGGAGATTCCCGGCTTCCCTTTCCCTTTTCTATTTTTATCATTACGGAGAATATGCATGTTTCATACCTGTTCTGGCATCGCCGACGGTCACGCATGCGACCACCCGGACCACTTCGGCCATGATGCAGCGGGCGCCTCCGGCGACGCAGCGGCCCAGTCCGGGCTGAAGATGGCCCGCAGCAAAGGCAAAAGCCTGCGCATCGATATCCATTGCCACTATCTGAATACCGAAGTCAATGCCAAGGCCGCGCCGCTGCATCCGCATGAGAAAGAGCCGGCCATCATATTCGCCAATGCGATGACGAACGACGTCAATCGCAAGCAAATGAAAGACCGCGCCGCGCAGCTATCCGATGTCGATCGCCGCATCAAGGACATGGATCGCATGGGCATCGATATCCAGGCGGTATCGGCCGCGCCGTCCCAATATTATTACTGGGCCGAACCGGACATCGGCCTGGCGTTCTCGCGCGAAATCAACGATCGCATCGCCGAGATCGTCGCCATGCATCCGGACCGCTTTGTCGGCCTCGGCACGGTGCCGCTGCAGGACGCCAAGATGGCGACTGCCGAACTGGTGCGTTGCGTAAAAAAACTGGGCATGCGCGGGGTGCAGATCAATACGCAGGTCAACGGCATGGATCTGGCCGACAAGCGGCTCGGCCTGGATCGTTTCTTCGCCAAGGCGCAGGAACTGGACGTGGTGATCCTGATCCATCCGCTCGGTTTCGACAAGGGCGACCGCTTCGTCGACTACTACTTCAACAACGTTATCGGTAATCCGTTAGAATCCACCCTCGCGGTGAGTCATCTGATTTTCGGCGGCGTGCTGGACCGTTACCCAGGCCTGAAATTTTGCGTGGCGCATGCGGGCGGCTATCTGCCGCATTATCCGGGGCGCATGGATCATGCGTGGAAGGCGCGGCCGGATGCGCGGGTGACGATCAAGAAGAAGCCGTCGTCATATTTGAAGAAATTTTATTTCGACAGCATGACCTTCGATACGCGAATGCTCGATGGGATGATCGAACGCTACGGCGCGCGCCACGTGCTGCTGGGAACCGATTATCCTTACGACATGGGAGAGGACAATCCGATCAAATTGATCGAAAGCGTGTCCCGGCTGACGGGCGCCGAGCAGGATCTGATCATGGGCGGCAATGCTGCGCGCCTGTTAAAGATCAAGGCGCGCCGTTGAGCGGACATTGAGCTAACCTTAGGAGATTTTTAGGCATGAGTGAGAAATTTTTATCGAGAAGGGACCGGGTTCCCTATCAGGCGATAGTCGATCGCCCTCCATTCGTTCTTCCGAACAACGCCCGCGTCGCGGTATGGACCATCGTCAACATCGAAAACTGGCTGCCGGAAAACGCCCAGCCGCGCATGGTGCTGCCGCCGCCGATGGGGCAGCCGCTGTTGCCGGATTTGCCGAACTGGAGCTGGCACGAGTACGGAATGCGGGTCGGATTCTGGCGCTTTGTCGAGGTGCTCAAGTCGCGCGGCTTATCGGCCACGCTGGCGTTGAACGGCTCGGCCTGCGAAGTGTATCCGGCCATCTGCAAGGCGGCGCTGGACGCGGGCTGGGAATTCATGGGGCACGGTTTTGTGCAGAAGCCCATGCATAAGGTCGAAGACGAGGCCGCCGCCATTGCGCAGACCATCGACGCGATCCGCAAGTTCACAGGCAAGCCGCCGCGCGGCTGGGAAAGTCCCGGATTGACGGAAACCGACCAGACCATCGATCTGCTGGCCGCCGCCGGCATCGAATACGTCGCCGACTGGGTGCTGGACGATCAGCCGGTGCCGATCAAGACTACCTCTGGAGAAATCGTGTCGGTGCCCTACACCGTCGAGCTGAACGATGTGGTCATGTCGGCCGTTCAACAGCAGCCGTCGGACGAAATTTACCGACGCGGCCGCGATCAATTCGATCAGCTTTACAAGGAAGGCGCGACGATACCTCGGGTCATGGCGATCTCGCTTCACCCGTATCTGACCGGCGCGCCGCATCGCATCCGCTATCTGGAGGCGCTCTACGATCACATCCTCTCGCATGAAGGCGTGGTCATGTGCACCGGCGAGGAAATTCTGGATATCTATAAGGGCCAGGCCGGCCGCAAGTAAATCGAGCAACACATTTTTTTGAGCTTAACCATGCCGCAACGTATTCTTCTCATCTCCACCGGTGGCACCATCACCATGACCGCCGCCGCCGGCGCCGGCATCGTCCCGACGCTGACCGGCGAGGACCTGGTGCGCGCCGTTCCCGAACTGGCGCGCAACGCCGACCTCGAAGTCGTCACATATTCCAGCAAACCCGGCGCGTCGCTGACGCTGGAAGATCTGGTCGCGATAGCCGCCTTGCTCGATCAAAAGTTGGGCGAAGGGTTTGCCGGCGCGGTAGTGGTGCAGGGCACCGATACGATAGAAGAGACCGCCTTCGTGCTCGATTTGCTGGTGCAATCCGACCGGCCGGTGGTGGTGACGGGCGCGATGCGGGGCGCCGCGGCGCCGGGGGCGGACGGTCCGGCGAATCTGCTGTCGGCGGTGATCGTGGCGGGCGCATCCGCCGCGGTCGGACTGGGCGCATTGGTGGTGCTCAATGATGAGGTTCACGCTGCGCGCTATGTGCGCAAATCGCATACCGCGTTGCCGTCGGCATTCACGTCGCCCGGTTTTGCGCCGCTGGGACGGGTCATCGAAGGCCGCCTGCATCTGTACGCGACCTTGCCACGGCAAGCCGGCCTGCAACGGCCGACGGACGTCTCCGCGGCGCCGGTCGCGCTGCTCAGGATTCCCCTCGGCGACGACGGGCGTCTGCTGGGCGCGTTGCCCGGGCTCGGTTATCGCGGCGCGGTGATCGAAGCGACGGGCGCCGGTCATTTGCCGGCGCGGTTCGCCGAGTTGGTGAGCGGTCTGGTCGAAAAAATGCCCGTGGTGCTCTCGACGCGGGTGTCATCGGGGCCGGTGTTTACCGCGACCTACGGCTTTCCCGGATCGGAGATGGACCTGATTGCGCGCGGCGCCATTCCGGGCGGCGGCATCGCGGGCATGAAGGCATGCCTGCTGCTGCGCTTGCTGATCGCCAGCGGGCTGACGGGCGAAGCCCTGAAGGCCGCGTATGCGCAACGCAGCAACGGCCTGGGTATAAGCGTTTAGCGCGCGTCGCGATCATGACGGTACCGGCTCGCGACAAGCGAAGCCGGGCGTCTATTTCGATGAACGCGGAATGATCGTGATTTCGCCGTTTCGTTCAAGTATCGCGTACAACACCGATTCGACCGAGGCATCGCTTGATTTCTTGCGTAGCGCCTCATCGATGTCTCTTTCGCTGACCAGCGCGGCACGCATCTGGTTTTGGTCTTTCCGTCCGTTTTCAATCAACTTGCGTTCGGAGCCGTTGATCAGCCGATCCAATACCTCCCAGCGTATCGCCAATATGGCGAGCAAGCGGTGAGCGAGCACCAGAACGGCGCCGGCCGCCAGTGCCGGCATCATCGGCGAAGCGCCGACAATTGCCCTGCTCAACACCGCACCGAGCAACACCGTTACGCAAAGATCAAACGCCGTCTTTTGCCCGAAGGAGCGGCGTCCTGCGATGCGCAGAAAAATCAGTGTCGCAACAAATATAATAAGCGCTCTGAGTGACATCGCCATGATGCCGACGTCGTCGGATGCTTCGAATAGCAGGTTAAAAGTGTCCATGTTGTTCTGGCCTTTTCCGTGAGCTTCGAGGTTTTGGGATTTAAAGCTGATTCATTGGCGCTGGTAAGTAAACAGTAATAGGCAATGCATGAGAATGGCCCCGGCAAGTTCCATCCCCCATCCTACCGGAGCAATCATGCGTCATCTCAAAATTTTCAGGCAGATTCCTATGACCGCTATGCTTTGCACAGCGTTCGGCATTGCTCACGCGCAGAGCGTCGAGAGCACCGATCTCAAGGAACCGGCTTTTTCAGATACCGCCCAATGGGGGCTGGGTATCGGGGTGGCTGCTTCGCGCAGTCCCTATAAGGGCGTCAGCAATCGCACCAATGTATTGCCGCTGGTCCTGTACGAAAGCAAGTACATCCACTTTTTCGGAAATGCGGTCGATCTGAAGCTTCCTTCCGTCGAGAACTTCACTTTTACGCTGCGCGCCAAATACGCGCTGGGCGATGGCTACAAAGCCAGCGATTCGCCGACATTGAGCGGCATGGACGAACGCAAGGGCACTATCTGGCTCGGCGGAACCGCCGCCTGGCAGAATCCGTATGCGAGATTGTCGCTAGAAGCGCTGACCGCCGGCAACAAGGGAAACACGCTCAAGCTGGGCATCGAGCACGCTTTTCAATTCGGTCAATTCAAATTGACGCCGCATGCGGGCGCAACCTGGATGGATAGCAAATACGTCGATTATTACTACGGCGTTAAATCTAACGAAGTGACGGCGACGCGCTCCTTCTATGCCGGGAAGTCGACGACCGATTTTGAAGTAGGCGTGCGTGCGGATTATGCGCTGACTAAAAATCAGCTAATATTGATCGATGTAGGTAATTCTTACAACGGCTCGGGCATTACCAACAGTCCTTTGGTCGATAAGTCCTCATCGCTTAAGGTGCTTGCCGGATATCTGTATAAATTCTAATCGGCCTCCTCCATGAATCGCATCGGCTTGCTGGAAGACCACGAGAGGATGTCTCAATTAATCCGCAAAGCCCTCACAGGCGCCGGCATCGAGGCCGATGCTTACAGCCGCATCGCCGAGGCCCAGGACGGTTTCATGCAAATTCCGTACGCGGCTCTGATCATCGACCGCAGTCTGCCGGACGGCGATGGGCTCGATCTTTTACGTAAACTCCGGGCGGCCAATGTGATTACCCCCTGTCTGATGCTGACCGCGCTCGATGCCTTGCATGACCGGATAGCGGGATTGGACGCGGGCGCGGACGATTATTTACCGAAACCTTTTTCTATGGAGGAACTGGTGGCGCGCGTTCGCGCGTTGGTGCGGCGTTCGCCCACGTTGCGCACCTTGCTGCCCGAGTACGAAGGATTGCAGATCATGCCGGACATCGGCGGCATGCAGTACGGCGACGAAACGGTTTCGCTGGCGCCGTCCGAGCTGCAAATCATGCTCAGCCTCGTCGCCGCGAAAGGCCGGCCGGTGCGCCGCACCGCGCTGGAAATGGCCGCCTGGGGAGTATCGGAAGCGGTGACCCCGAACGCTCTGGATGTCGCTTTACATCGTCTCCGGCGCAAATTGCTGGCGATCGGATCGGCGATAGAAATCGCCAACGTTCGCGGCTATGGATTCGCTCTGCAGAAGGAAAGCGATGCGGCCTAATCTGTCGACCAAATTGATCATGTCAACCGCAATGATTTTGCTGGGCGTGGCTTTGCTGGTGCTGGCGGCCGTCACCGCTCTGTTGCATTGGGGCCCGCAGATGATGTTGGGGAAGGAGTTGACCAACCACACCAGAGACGTGGTCGACTCCATGCGTTTCGACGCGTCCGGCAAGTTGCTTGGCGTTCAGCTCAGGCCGCTTAAAGCGATGTATTACGATGCGTTGAAATCGGACGCCGTCTATCGCGTTCTCGATAAGAACGGCAATGTGCTGTTTGCTTCCGATCATATATTGCGCCCCTTTTATGCCGACGACGCACCTTTTTTCGACCCGAGCTTATCTCGATTTGAACAGACCAAGGACAACGTAAAGCTGCGTATCAACATGACGGTGATCGATCATGGCGGCAACAGATTCTACGTACAGGTCGCGCGTAGCGAACGGCTCAACGAGGCCCTACTGGGATCGAACAGCCGCTATATCCAACTGACCACGATTATTGCGGTCCTGATCTCTATACTGGTGTTTACCGCCGTGGTGGCCGTGACATTCCGCCGATTGCTGCAACCGTTGCGCGACGCCTCCGCTGCCGCCGCAAAAATCGAACCGAATAATTTGGCCGCGCGACTTTCCTCCGAACATATGCCGTCGGAACTGGTACCGCTCATCGAAGCGTTTAATAACGCATTGGAACGACTGGAACAGGGCTACCGGATACAGCAGGAATTTCTGGAAACCGCCGCGCACGAACTCAAAACTCCGCTTGCCTTGATGCGCGGCCAGCTCGAACTCAATTGCCTGGCCGACCCCAGGCAGTTGCTGCGGGATATCGACCATATGACGCGCCAGGTGCAGCAATTGCTGAATCTCGCCGAGATCAGCGATCCGCAGAATTTCATATTCAAACCCGTCGATGTCATGTCGGTCGCCACCAACGTATCCGACCATTTGCTGAGGCTGGCGCAGCGTTTGCAGGTTAGCATCAAGCTTCTTCTCTCCGGCCAGCGGGATACCATCCAGGCGGACGAAGGCGCCTTATTCGTCTTGTTCAAGAACCTGTTGGAAAATGCGATTTATCACTCCGCGCCAGGCCAGGAGGTATTAATCGTGGCCAGCGCAGACATGATTTCCATTCGGGATCAGGGGGAGGGCATTGCGGCGCAGGACATGCCGATGCTGTTCAAGCGTTTCTGGCGAGGAGCAAAGCGACGCGACGACGGCGCCGGTCTCGGTCTGGCGATTTGCGCGGAGATCGCGCGTACGCATGGCTGGACCATCAACGCCAGCAACAAACGGCCGGGAGCCGAATTCACTGTAGACTTCGGCAGGGTTTGATCCGCATTTTTGCCGGAAATCTAGTCTCAATAAAGCCGACCAACTGAAGCAAAGCAAAGGGTGGCGCAGGGTCATCGCGTTCACTGCCGATTCTTTGGAAATGCATCTTTTAGTTTTCGCGCTCATCCCAATTAACATTCAAATCAATACGCCGTACCATCCGATCAAATCTCCTTGCTTAGCCATGCGATAAAAAATCATGCGCTGTTCGCGATGCATTTGATTCAATAGCGTGCCTCGTATCGACGCCGCATGAGATGGCCATTGCCCATCCCGCGCCGGGTTTAGCTTGTCTTGTCAAGATTGACCCGGCCTTCCGTTTTGCTCGCGACATTTCCGTACAACCTCCTTCTGATCTGGATCCAGCATGAACAAGCAAGCCTATCGCGTTATTTTCAATCGCCGGCGCGGCATCATGATGGCGGTGGCGGAGTCTGTCTCCGGGCGCACACAACAAAAAAATGGTGCGCACATGACGACCGGCGCGGCCGCGCGCGCTCGGCCTCTGCACGCATTGGCAGCCTTGGGTGTGCTGGTCGCCGGGCTGTTCGGCGGCGTCACAGTCGCGCAAGCGCAAATCGTCGCCGATCCCGGCGCAGGCGGGCGCCGTCCGACAGTCGATCGAACCGCCAACGGGCGTCCGCTGGTGCAGATCGTGACACCCAGCGCGGCCGGCGTATCGCACAACCGCTATCAGCAATTCAATGTCGATCGGCAAGGCGCGATATTAAACAACGCCCGCCAGTTGACCCGGACCCAGCAGGGCGGCCTGGTCAACGGCAATCCTTATTTGCAAGGCGGCGCCGCGCGCATCATCCTGAATGAAGTGACCGGCGCCGGACGCAGCCAATTGCGCGGCTATACGGAAGTGGCCGGCCAGCGCGCCGAGGTCATCATCGCCAATCCCAACGGCATTTCGTGCAGCGGCTGCGGTTTCATCAACGCCAGCCGCGGCACATTGACCACCGGCACACCGGTCTTCGGCGGCGACGGCAGCCTCGCGGCATTCCGGGTGCGGCGCGGCGACATACAGATCGGCAGCGGCGGCCTGAACGCCGGGAACCTCGACCGGCTGGACCTGATCGCCCGCAGCGTGCAGGTCAACGGCCAGCTCTGGGCCGACCGGCTTAACGTGGTGGCCGGCGCCAACCAGGTCGATGCCGAGAATCTCGGCGTGCAGATCATCGAAGGCGAAGGCGGGCAGCCTACCGTGGCGATCGATACGGCATTGATGGGCGGCATGTACGCCAATAAAATTCGCCTGGTGGGCACCGGAGCCGGCATGGGGGTGGTCAGCCTGGGCGCCATCGCCGCACATGCGGGCCAGTTGAACATCGACAGTCGAGGCAAGGTGACCTTGCGCGGCGACACCCGCGCCAGCGAACGTATCGCCATCCGCAGCGACGACGACGTGGTCAACGCCGGCACGCTCTACGGTCGGCAGACCGTGCAAATCGACAGCGCCGGCACCGTTGACAACAGCGGCACGCTGGCCGCGCAAGGCGATCTCGATGTGCACGCCGACAGGATTGCCTCCAGCGGGAATTTGACCGCCGGTCTGGATGTCGCCGGTGAGGTCAGCCTCGCCGGCAACCTGCATATGCATGCAAACCAGACGCTCGACGCCACAGGCCGCAACAGCGCGGGCGGCCACATCGCGATGCACGGCGCCAGTGTGAATCTGGCGGCGGCGCATACCATTGCGGGCGGCGACATCTCGGTGCGGGCGACTGCCGGAGACATCGACCACAGCGGCGGCGCTCTTCAAGGCGGAAAGGAAACGATGCTCAACGCGACGGGCACGGTGAGCAACATCGACGGCCTGATTCAGGGCGCCGGCCCCGTGAGCATCTTCGCCGGCGCGGCGCTCGACAATCGGCATGGACAGATCGCGGCCAATGACGGCCGTCTGACGGTGGCGGCCGGCGCCGGCCTGGATAACCGCGACGGAAAAATTCTTGCCAATGGCGCGCAGCTGACGGCGAGCGCCGGTACGACGTTCGATAACCGCTACGGACAGATAGAGGCCAGCGGCGACCTGTTTACGGTGACGGCCGCCAGTGTGGACAACACGCAGGGACGCATCGTCCACAGCGGCATCGGCGCGACCCATGTTGACGGCGGCGCCGTTATCGTCAATGACGGCGGCACCATCGGCGGCCATGACATCACGCTCGCGTCGGCCGCGTTGCGCAATACCCTGCAAGGCCGGATCGTCGCAGCCGGCAATCTGCAATTAGCGGCCTGCAATCGCATCGACAACAGCCATGGCGCCATGTTTGCCGCCGGCGACCTGATCGTCCATGAATCCGAGGTGAGCTTGCATAACATCGCCGGCGAGATCGGCGCCACCGGCAATGTCAAGTTGACGATCGCAAGCCTGGATAACACAGACGGCCACATCGGCAATACAGCCGGCGGCGATGGCCGAATCGACCTTGCGGTCGGCGCCGCCGCTGGCACGCTGCGCGCTACGAGAGGCGACGGCATGATCACCAACACGGGCGGCACGATCGGCAGCGCTGCCGATCTGCGCATTACCGCCCAAACACTTGCGGGCGACGGCAACATCATCGCTGGGCAAGACCTCAACATCGCCATGCAAGGCGACTATCTCCTTACCGCCGGCAACCGGATCGCCGCCAATCGCGATCTGTATCTGAGTACCAAGGGCGACTGGACCAATGCGGGCGATCTGAGCGCCGTGCGTCATCTGAACCTGAGCGCCAGAAATCTGGAAAATCGGTACGGCGCGTTGATCAATGCCGGCGGCGGCATGGCGCGCATTACCGTCGCCAATCAGCTCCACAACATCGGGCGCATTTACGGCGACGACATCGCCATCGGGGCGCACAGCGTGCTCAACGACGGCCTGTTGAACGCCGACGGCAGCACGCGCGAAGCCGGGGTGATCGCCGCGCGCAATGGCATGCAGGTGGGCGCGATCGATATCGTCAACCGCGAGCATGCAATGCTGCAAAGCCTGGGCGACATGGCCTTCGGCCGCAGCCTCGACGTCAACGATCAGGCCACCGGCGCCGGCGACAGCCTGCTCAATGCATCGGCGACCATCGATGCCGGCGGCAACCTGGCGCTGCACACGGCCAATCTGACCAATACCAATGCGCACTTCGCCACCGCCGTGCTGCGGGACGACAGCCTGATCCGGCATATCCGGGAATACCAGTTAAACGGCAGCAGCCGACGCTATTCTTCCGATGAGGCCCGCCAATCGCGTGAATCTGATATCGACAAGCTGGTGATCAACGGCGGCCGGCACAACGATTACACCATCTTCGATTACGTGACGACCACGGACCGGACCGTGGTCACGCAAACCGATCCCGGCAAAATCGCTGCCGGCGGCAACATCAGGTTGGCCGGCATTGTCACCAACGACAAAAGTGCGATTATCGCCGGCAGGGACATCGTCGGCAGCGTGACGGCGATCAATAATTTGGACTTTGTCGGCCAGACCACGGTGACGCAAACCGGCTATGCGCAGTATCACGACACAAAAAAAAGCCGTACGAGCAGCCGGAAAGATAATTATCATTCCGCGGTGGCATTCAAAGACCCGATCACCACCACGGCGGGCATGAACATTTTTACGGTCCAGGCGTATGGCGCTCCCGACCATGCAGAGAATGGCGCCGCAGGAGCCGACGTGCATGCCCGCATCGTGCCCGGCAGCCAGAGCAGCACCGTTGAAGGCCGGACGGTGCCGCTGCCTCCTTTGGTCCTTCCCAGCAGCCCCTTGTTTCAATATCATCCCGAACCGGGACATCCGTATCTGATCGAAACCGATCCGCAATTCACCAATTCACGGATATTCCTGTCCAGCGACTATCAACTGAGTCGTCTGGCCGCCGATCCGCAGCGGGCGCACCAACGCCTGGGCGACGGCTTCTATGAACAAAAGCTGATCAACGACCAGATCGCGCAACTGACTGGGCGGCGCTTCCTGGGCGGCTATACCAGCAATGAAACCCAATACCAAGCATTGATGGATAACGGCGTGGCCGCTGCCGCCCGGTTACAACTGACGCCCGGGACGGCGTTGAGCGAAGCCGAGATCGCCGCGCTGACAGCCGATATCGTCTGGCTCGTAGAGCAGGACGTCCGCCTGCCCGACGGCGCCGTCACCAGCGTCTGGGCGCCGGTCGTCTATCTGGCCAAGGCCGATGCCGGCATCGGGGACGTCCCGCCCGCCGGTTCGCTGATCGGCGCCAGCAACCTCGACCTGACCATCACCGGCGCATTCCAAAATGGGGGCACGCTGCAAGCAGTCGATAGGGTTTCGCTGCAAGCGGCCGATATTGTCAATACCGGCGCCATTGCGGGGACCGGCCCGAACAGTGCCGTGAGCCTGACGGCAGCCAACGACATTGTCAATCGCGGCGGCAGCATTGCCGGCCACCAGGTCGAATTGGCGGCCGGGCGCGATGTGACGATCGCGTCCACAACGGCCACCAGCGGCGTGACCATCGCACCTGCCAAGGCACGCAGAGGCCTGATCTTTACTGAGGAGAGCAGTCCGGGTTTTGGGAGTGAGCACACGGTCATCGACCGGCTCGCGGGCGTGGCGGCCGACCAACTGAGCATCCAGAGCGGACGCGACATTCAGCTGTCGGCAGCCCAGATCGCGGTCACAGGCGACGCCACATTGACGGCAGGCCGGGATCTGCAACTGCAAGCCGCGACCACCAAACAGTCCGTCGATTACACCTACGACGCGTCGAATCATTTGCGGCAAAGCGAAACGCAAGTCATCGGCACGCAGATCGAGACCGGCGGCAACCTGGGCCTGGCCGCCGGGCAGGACCTTGGCGCCACGGCGGCGTATGTCAACGCCGGGAAAGCGATGACGGCCGTCGCGGGGCGCGACGTGACGCTGGACGCGGCGCGGCAAGATAGTCATTACGATCAGGAGATTTATACCGAGAGCAGCGGCCTGCTGTCGTCTTCCAGCATACATGTTAAGGATAAACAGCAGAGCCGCCAGGCGATCGGCGCCACCTTCTCCGGGGACAGCGTACAGATCGCCGCCGGTCGCGACATCAATGTCGCCGGCAGCAATATAGTCGGCACGCATGACGTGGCGCTGACCGCGGCCAACGACATCCATATCGGCGCCTCGCAGAATACGAACAGCCAGAGTTACTTCAAGGAAGAGTTCACTTCCGGCCTGTTCAGCGGTGGCGGCGTGGGCGTGACGGTCGGCAGCAAGGAGCAGCAAAACACCCAGACCATTGAGCAGACCACGCACAACGGCAGCATGATCGGCAGCACCGGGGGCAATGTCCAACTCATCGCCGGCAACCGCTACATGCAAACGGGCAGCGACATCGTCGCCCTCGACGGCGACATCGGCATTGCCGCCAAATCGGTGGATATCGCCGCCGTACAAGATATCGCAATACAAACCAGCAAGGAGCACACCGAACAAAGCGGCTTAACGCTAGGCGTATCGGCCCCAATCATCAGCGCGGTGCAAACCGTGCGACAAATGCAGTCGGCTTCCGGTAAAACCGACGACCCGCGCATGAAAGCGCTCGCCGCTGCGACGGCGGTATCTGCCGCGGGTACGGCGGCCACCGCCGCGCAGGACCCCAGCCAGGGCGTCACCGTGAGCTTAACGGTTGGTTCCAGCAGAAGCGACAGTGAAAGCAAGCAAACCACCAGCACAGCAGTCGGCTCCAATGTGAAAGCCGGCGGCAATGTCGTCATTGCCGCCGTCGGCGATGGACGGGCCAGCCATCTGAACGTGGTCGGCAGCGACATCGACGCAGGCCAAAACGCCATCCTCAAAGCCGATGGCGACATCAACCTGCGCGCCGCGCAAAGCACCAGCGATCAACACAGCACCAGTTCGAGCAGCGCCGCGGTCGGCATCGCGGCGACCTATGGATCCAATGGCTTCGCCTTCGGCATCACCGCCAACGCCGCAGGCAGCCGCGGCAAAGCCGACGGCAGCGACGTCGTCAATATCAACAGCCATGTCGCCGCCGGCAATAGCCTGATACTGGAATCCGGGCATGACACCAATTTAGCCGGTGCGGTAGCCAGCGCCAAACAGGTCATCGCCAATGTCGGCACCTCGGGTCAAGGCAACTTCAACATTCAAAGCCTGCAAGACACCAGCAGCTACAAAAGCAAGGATCAAAACATCGGTGGCAGCGTCACCATCGGCTACGGCGCATCCGGCAGCTTTAACATCGGGCAAAGCAAAGTCGATGCCGATTACGCCAGCGTAGGCGAACAGTCCGGCATCAAAGCCGGCGATGGCGGCTTTATCGTCAACGTCAATGGCAATACCGACCTTGCAGGCGGCGTGATTGCCAGCACCGCGACAGAGGACAAAAACCTGCTGATCACAAAAACGCTCACACAAAGCGATATTGAAAACCACAGCCGTTACGACGCCAGCAGCATCAGCATCGGCGGCGGTTACGGCAAACAAGCCAACGCCGGCGGCAACGTGCAAACCTTTGCCGGCGGCACAACCGGGACAGCCGGGGGTTTCAGCAGCACCGAGGGCAATACTGGCGGCACTAGCAGGAGCGGCATTAGCGCAGGAACCATCGTCATCAGCGACGATCAACAGCAGCAACAAATGACCGGCCGCACGGCGGACGCCACCATCGCCGGCATCAATCGCGATGTCAGCGCCGATAAAGAATCGGCGGGTTCCGTCGGCAAAGACTGGAATGGCCAACAGCTAAAAGACAAAGTCACCGCCGAATCGCAAATTTCCGCATCCTTTGGCGCGGCTGCGTCGAAGGAGATCGGCTCGTATGCCACCAAAAAATACGATGAAGCGATGGCCAAGGGCGATACGGAGGAAGCAGCGAAATGGGTTGAAGGCGGGTCGTATCGTGTGGCCTTGCATACCGGTGTCGGCGCATTGACAGGTGGCGCGGAAGGCGCGGCAGGGGCATTCACCTCGGCCAAGTCCATGTCGGCTATCGCCGAGGTCATTGACACGATGGATCTGCCGGAAGGGGTCAAGCAGGGACTGGCGCAGGTGGTGGCGACAGGATTGGGCGCTGCGGTCGGTGGTGGCGCGGGGGCCGTGGCGGGGTTGAATGTTGAGGCTAATAATCGGCAGTTGCATGAAAGTGAAATCAAGTGGATAGAAAAGAATAAAGAAAGCTTCGCACAGACGCTGGCCGATGAACTCGGACGTGCCGTCACTGAGCAAGAAGCCATGGCTTGGTTGAGTATGGCCGGTGAAGGGAATGTGGACCGCACTTATCAGACGGCAAACGGCAATCAGCTCGGCTCGCAAGCTACCGAAGAGCGGCAGGCCTACAACGTCGCCAAACAATACATCGCGCAAAATGCCGGGGACAGTTTCGTCGATGATCGCGGTCAACAACAGCAATTGTTTGTCGCCAAAGGCGGAGACTTTAATAACGCCAACATCAACAGCCAGTATCGCAATAACAAGGTGTATCGGGATTTTTACTGGAATGTACGTGGCGACAACCTCAAACCGGATAATCCGACTCCGCAAGAATTGGCGACCTACAACGAGCGTGAGAAAATCCGCTTGGAGAACGCGGTTAGACAATTGGCTAGGGATGCGATTCCGGCGGTAATGACGGGAGCGACCGGGGCCGCGTTGAATGCGACTGGGAAAGCTTCGGATAAAAGTACAATGCCTGTGCGAAGAGAGATTTCTGAAGCAAAGGTCCAAGGGAGGGCAGATAGTGCAGGGGCCGGGGTTGTTACATCGGAAGGTACTGCGGATGCCGCTAGTGGGTTGAATCTAAGTAAATCACTTACAAGTGAGCAACAACTTTCGGAATTAACGTCTGGTGGAGGCTCGGTAATGGCTGGCAATGGCTCCAATGAGGTCTTACGTGATGCTCCACGTTTAGTATCCGAATATGGCGGCTCCCCAAGCGATTGGAGCAAGGTTGGTAGCAGTAGCGCTACTGCATCGGATGGTACAGTGTTTGAAATTCATGCTTACCGAAATGCTGTGACTGGTCAGGTGGTGGAACCAAAAACAATTCAACCAATAGCATTCCCAGGAAAATAACAATGAGTGATCGGCCGGCTATGAATGAACTTGAAGTTACCGCTCGTAAGAGATTGCTAGAGATTGCACAAGCAATGCTTGATCGAAGAATGTCATTTTTTCATGGCGCTAGGGACGTATGTGCTCTGCGCTATCAAGTCGGTGGAGTTCCAGATTCTGATCCAGATTTCGATGCATTTGTATTGATTTATTCTGAAACAGATCATTTGCCTTATAAGGATCAGCATGGCTTTTGGTCGACTGAGGCGCTGGAGAAACTTGAGCCTGAATTCAAGCATACCGAAGAATGGGCGGAGTCATTTGCCCTATCTGCATGTGAAAACCTGATTGCCCGCTTCAAAGTAGAAAGTAAGCAGTAAGGAGATTAGGCATGCGGTTAGCGGCAGAAATGCGTGCCTTGTCCGATGTACGAAACGCGGTAAAAAAACTGCGCGATCGGAGTAATGCCGTTCAGTTAAGGTTCTTCTTTAACACCCGAACGTATAGCGGTGAGATCTAGTTTTTACGGTCCGGTGGTGAATGGCTGCCCTGATCGGAAGATTTCCGGGGTGCCGTAACGGTCGATTGTCTCCCGCACAGGCTCGATGCAGAAATCCGTCGTCAAGGTATTCGACGGCCACCATGACAGCACTCGTCGGCTGGCCCAGTCCATGACTGCGAACAGATAGACCAAGCCCCGCTTCATCGGAATGTACGTGATGTCGGCCGCGAACACGTGATTGGGGCGCGTGATCTGCGCGTTGCGAAGCAGATAGGGGTAGGCCGCATGCGCGGGGTGACGACGGCTGGTATTGGGCTACTTGTACGGCGTCTGAATGCCCATCTTCCTCATCAGCGTCGCGACATGCTT
>JAQGLY010000011.1 GCA_028292625.1 Herbaspirillum sp.
TGGGAACCCCCGAAGGGGGCAACTGCTTGCGGCCGCCTTTTTTTGCTTACTTTTTTTGGCGGAGCAAAAAAAGTGAGCGGCTGCCGGGCCGCCCCCGGCGACGACCCACGGAGCACAGAACCAACAAGCACCCGCTAAACCAAGCAAGCCCGCCCGGACGCGAATCTCGACAGAGAGAGCAGTCAAGGCAAAGCAAGCCAAGACATGCCAAGCCCGCCACCTTATGCAGCAACCGGCGTATCACTGCGTCCGCCGCCGACCCGACTGACATGAACGGTAGCGATACGCCGATCCAGCACCTCGGCGATTTCAAAACGCAGCCCATCCAGTTCCAGCGCGGCCCCGACCGCCGGCAGCGAACTGAAGCGCGCCAGCAAAAAACCGGCAATCGACGCGTAATCGTCATCATCCGACACCAGCACATCGGTTTCCAGAATCTGCTCCAGATAGTGCAGATCGGCCGCCCCATCCACCTTCCAGCGCCCGGGCCCCTGCGGCTGCACGGTCGGCTGCTCGTCTTCGTCGGGGAATTCGCCGGCGATCGCCTCCAGGATATCGATAGGCGTCACCAGCCCCTGAATCGTGCCGTATTCATCGGTCACCAGCACCAGCCTGCCCTGCGCATGCTTGAGCGTTTCCATCACGCGCAGCACGCCCACCGATTCCGGCAACACGATAGGCGCGCGCAGGCTTTTGCCCTCGTCGATGCGGCCGGTCGCGGCCAAATCCCCCATCAGATCCTTGGCGCGCGCGATGCCGACCACATTATCCGCATCGCCGCGGCACACCGGAAAAAAGCTGTGCGGCGTTTCCAGTATCTGAGTACGGATCGCATCGGCGTCGTCTTCCAGATTGATCCACGACATGTCGGAGCGCGGCGTCATGATCGAGCGTATCGAGCGTTCCGCCAGCGTCAGCACGCCGCTGACCATATTCCGCTCCTCCGGACCGAAGGTCGGCAAATCGGCGGCCCCGGCGTCCGCGCTGGCCTCGACCGCTTCGGCGCGGGTCCTGCTGCCGAGCAAGCGCAGCACCGCCTCGGCGGTACGGTCGCGCAGCGGAATATGCGCTTCGCTCTTGATGAAATTGCGGCGCGCCAACTGATTGAACAACTCGATCATCACCGAAAAACCGATCGCCGCGTATAGATACGCTTTCGGAATCTTGAAGCCCAGCGCCTCGGCGACCAGGCTCATACCGATCATCAGCAAGAAACTCAGGCACAGCACAACCACAGTCTGGTGCGCATTGACAAAACGGGTCAACGGCCTGGACGCCAGCATCATCAGGATCATCGACACCACCACCGCGGCCATCATCACGCCCAGATGCTCGACCATGCCGACCGCCGTAATCACCGAATCCAGCGAAAACACCGCATCCAGCACCACGATCTGCGCCACCACCACCGCGAAACCGACGTAGGCGCGCTCGCCGGACCGCACCTGCGCCTTGCCGTCGAGCCGCTCATGCAGCTCGACCGTCGCCTTGAACAACAGAAAAATCCCGCCCGCCAGCAAAATCAGGTCGCGCCCGGAAAATGTCAGCCCTTTCAACGACACCAGCGGCGCGGTCAGCGTCGCCAGCCACGAAACGGCCGCCAGCAAGCCCATGCGCATCAACATCGCCAGCGACAGACCAATCAGCCGGGCCTTGTCGCGCTGTTGGGGCGGCGCCTTTTCAGCGAGTATGGCAACGAATATCAGGTTATCGATGCCGAGTACGATTTCCAGTAATACCAGCGTCAGCAGACCGACCCAGATCGCCGGGTCGAATAACCATTCCATGGGGAAACCTTGTCAGTGAGTGATAAGCGGGGACATGAGACTTTACCAGAAGACGGCGGCGGCGCTGCCGCGAAAGTCATGCTATCGGGTACGGTGTAATTACACTACCGCAAACGCCGCAATCAGCCCGGCCACGGTATCCAGGCAAGCCATCGCCTGAGCGATCGCCGCGTCGGCGCCCGCATGGCCGTCGTCGGCGCATGCCTGCACGATCAGACGCGCTCCGGCGCACACGCGCAGCGCGCTGATTTCGACGCCGCCGCTGTGGCCACAAGCCACCGGCTGGCCAACCATATAGATACAGCCGTCGCTATGCCGCGTCTGTTGCAGCCGGCGATAAACATCGGCCACTTCTTTTCTGTCCATCGGCTGGCGTTCGCCGGCGGCGCCCGACATCGCGCCGGATCCGGGACGGTACAGCGTGAACGCGTGAATCGTTTGCAGGTCGTCCCATTGCGGCGTAAGGCCGGCGGCGCGGCGCGGCAATGCCGGCGAGGCCAGCCATTCGAAATGCGGATCGGCGTGCAAGCGGCTGCGCACCGCGTCCCCGAAGCGCTGTAAAAAGGCCCGGATCCGCTGCGCCGGCACCGCCTGCAAGGCGGCCAGCTCGCACAAGGCGGCTTCCCAACGCAGCAATAGACCGATGTTGACGTTGGATGGCAGCGTACTGTCGGCCTGCCAGCCGTCCGGCCATTCCTCTTGCGCGGAATGCGATTTCAATTGTGCCGGCACGCTGCGGCGCCGCATGGTCGCGGCGATCGTCTGCGGTATCAGCAGCGCCGATGAAAACGATGGGCCGCCGATGAATTTCGAACCGGTCACCGCGACCATGAAGTCCTGTTGCAGATAGGCGCGCAAGGTGGCCGCTTCGATGCGGAACTGGCAGGCGTCCACCAACACGTGAATACGCTCCGGATGACGCTGTCTGAGCGCATGCGCGAATGATGGCGTGGGCGCGACGCAACCGGTTTTCGACACATCGATCAGCACCAGCAGGACGTCGAGACCGGTGCGCAGCGCCGATTCTATCCATACGTCGACATCCGCATCAATGGCGGCGGCCTCCCTGCCGCTGCCGTCCGGATTGCGGATAGGCACATGCACCAGCTCATGCTGCAGCCGGTCGAGATCCATGCAATCGGCCGAGACGATGCTGCCCAACGCGGTGTAACTGCCGAAGCTGCGTCCGTTCAGCGCCGCCGATACCCCGCTGCCGCTTTCTTCCGGATTGACCATGATGATGCGCACGGCGCGTTGCGTGTCGTATGCGCGGGCGGCGATCAGGCGCGATGCGATCAGGTGCGCATCCGTGCCGGAGGTGGCGAAAATCAGATCGGGCGCTTGCGCCCCGCTCAAGCCGCAGGCGTGGAACAGCGCGGCGCGCAGGCGCGCCAGCTCATCCTTGTAAATACTGCTGCCGGACTGCTGCGGCCATTGTTCGGCAATGCGGTTGCGCAGGCTGTCGGCGGCGGCAAACGCCTCGGCGGAAATCTGCGTTGCGGTCGATGATGCGAAAGCGATGCGGTCGGCCGCCGGAAACGGCTGGCAACCGTATTGATTGCAGAACGAATCCGGCTGCACGGCGATGCGCTGGTCTCCGCCGGACACCAGCAGGGCCGATGTCGGCGGCAGTTTATGCGGCACTTTTGCGCCCGGCGGCCCGCAGCAGCAGTTCCCGGAAAGCGTCGAAGAGCTTGCGCATATGGGGCTGTTTGTACGGGAACAGGTCGATCGGGTCGATGGCGTGCACGATCATGCTGGTGTCGATTTCGAATATCAGCAGTTCGCCGTCCTCGGTTTCACCGCAATCGAGGGCGATGTAGTCCAGCCCGAAACGCTGCTGAATCAGTTCGAAAGCGGCACGGTGGCGCGCCGCGAAACCTTTGTCGAATCCGGCCATGGCGGCTTCTTCTTCGGCTCTTTTCTCGGCGCTGTCGTACATGCCGGCGTTCACGTAATGAATCATCCAGTGATCCGAAATCGCCATATGGCACAGGAACGGACGGCCATCGATCAGGGCAATGCGGTATTTCCGGTACTGGCCATCCGCATTGCTGTAGTCGATGAAACGCGAAATAAAGAATGCGTCGTCAGCGTGCTGTAGCAAATACGCGGGTATTTCCGCGGCGGTGGACAGTTTCTGCAAGCCGTTCCCGGCGTGCGAACCGACCGGCCGCACGATCAGCGGAAAATCGCCGTCGCCCAGCAGCGCCGCGGCGGACTTGCGGCCTGCCGCGATGAGTTCCATGGACTCGCGTTCGACACGCACGGTATTCGGTATGCGGATGCCGGGTTGCGATTGCAAGGCCGCGGCGACCCCGTCGCGCGACAATTGCAGTGACTTTTCGGGGCGGTTCAGCAACGGGCCCTGCCAGCTCTTTGCGAATTCCGCCAGGCTGCGCAGCAGTTGGTGGGTATCGTCGGACTCGCCGACCGCGATAAACAACACGTCGTGCGCCGGCAGCGTCGGCGGCAGCGGCCGGTCCGGCGACACATACAGAACATCGAGCGCGATGTCGGAGCCGCCGAGCATGAATTCCAGCGGCGTATTGGTCATGAAATCGCCGGCGCTTACGATCGCCAGCAAGCGCAATCCGACATCCCGTCCGCGCGCGGTCGGCAGATGATACAGCTGCCGCATGCGGATCGCTTCGCCCTGGGTGACCATTGCCGAGGCGTCGTTGCCGAGCAGTTGCAGAATGATGGACAGATCCATCATCGCGTTGGCGTCGTCCGGAGAGGCGTCCAGATGGGCGATCAGTTCGGTGCCCAGCGGTTTCAGGTCGTTGTCGAAATAAGCCGCCTGCAACAGCGCGGCAAGGCCGATCTGATGAGGCGCGTCCGGAATAAACACGGGCATTGCATTTTGGGCGGACATGTCGGCGGTTTTTTTAAGCGGTGTATTGGCGGGGCGTGGAGGCTGCGGCGGAGGCGGTTAACGCGCCTCCGAACCTGAGGGCGGCGTTCAACATGGCGTCGATCTGTACGGTCGTGGTGCGATGATTGAAAATGGCGGCGCGAATGGCGAGATGGCCGTTGACCAGCGTCGACGACGGCGCGGCGACGCCGGATTCCTGAATCGCGATCAGCAATTCCCGGTTCAGCGCGTCCGTGGCGGCTTCGCCGGCGTCCCCGCCGCGCAGCCGGAAACAAACGATATTGAGCGAGGCCGGCGCCAGCAATTCCAGCTCCGGCGCTGCTTCGATGCGTTGCTGCAGATAACGCGCCAGTGCGCAGGTGTGCGCGATCACCCGCCCCAATTGCTCGGCGCCGTAGACTTTGAAGGTGAACCAGGTTTTCAGTGCGCGAAAACCGCGCGACAGGTCCGGCCCCAGATCGCACGGCCACGGGGAGCTGCTGGCCAGTCCGCGTTCGGCGCGCTGCAGATAGGTCCTTTCCTGGGTGGCGAAGGTCGCCAGATGCAGATCGCCGTCCCTGACCAGCACAAAGCCGGCGTCGTACTGCACTTGCGTCCATTTGTGGAAATCGAAGGCGATCGAATCCGCGCGTTCGATGCCGGCCAGCCGCGGCGCGATTTCCGGCGCCAGCATCGCCAGCGCCCCGAAGGCGCCGTCGACGTGAAAGAACAATTCTTCGCGTTGCGCGATATCGGCAATCGCGGTCAGGTCGTCGATCGCGCCGATATCGACCGAACCGGCGGTGCCGATCACCAAAAACGGTTGCAGGCCGGCCGCGCGGTCGGCGGCGATGGCGGTCCGCAGCGCGGCCAGATTCATCGCGCCGGCGGCGTCGGTCGGGATGCCGCGCAGCATCTGCTGCCCCAAGCCGGCGACGTCCATCGCCTGTCGGACGCAACCGTGCGCGGCGGTCGATGCATAAGCCGTCAAACGCCGCTCGTCGGCCTGCACGCCCTGCTCGCGCACCGCGGCGCCCAGCACTTTTCTTCTGGCGACCAGCACGCCGATCAGATTGGCCATCGACGTGCCGGTGACGAACAGGCCGCTGGCCTGCGCCGGAAAGCCGAACAGTTCGCGCATCCATTGCGTGATCTGCTTTTCCACATCGATCGGAATCTGGTTGCGTCCGCCGACATTGGCATTGAGCCCGGCCGTCAGCATTTCGGCCAGCATGCCGACCGGCGTGCCGCCGCCCTGCACCCAGCCCATGAAGCCGGGATGGGCGTTGCCCGAGGCGTACGGCAGAATCTTGTCCATGAAAGTGCGGTGCGCGTCGGCCAGCGAACCGGACTCGCGCGGCAGGCTTTCCGTAAACAGCTTGCGGACCTCATCCGGCGGCGGCTGCCATACCGGGCGGTGGCGTATGCCTTCCAGGAAATCGAACATATCGTCCAGCATCCGGTGCCCTTGCTCCCGCAGTTCGCGCCAATCGGCGGGGTCCAGCGCGGCAGCGCCTGGGCCGCGGTAGTCGTCTTGCATCGTAGTATCCCTGTTCTTGCCAATGATTCAGCACCCTTGCGACCGCTGCCGCCGCTGGCGCCATGGGCAAATATGCATGGGCCGGCCGCAGCGGATGCCGTAGTTTATATCTTATGCCGGGATTTTTTTCCGCAATGCGGCGAAAAACCGTACAAAGCCCGGCCTGTTAGCGGGCTTGACGGCGCCTGAAATGGGCTTGGTGCGCATCACTGCGGGCTTGCCGGGGAGAAATGGCAATATTACCGGAATGCAATCATTGCATTCTTTTAGACGGATGCGTACGTGGATTGAAGGCGGACACAGCCGAGAGCTGTTGGTAGAGATCCCTTTCCCGCGGTCCGACCGCCGTCGGCACGGCGATGTGCACCACCGCATATAGATCGCCGATGCCGCCCCGCGCCCCGTGCAGCCCGCGCTTGGCCAGCCGCAACTGCTGCCCGGCGGCGGTGCCCGGTTTGACGCTCAGTTCGACCTTGCCGGCCAGCGTGGGCACCTGCACCGTTGCGCCCAGCACCGCCTCCCACGGCGCGAGCATCAGATTGAAGTACAGATCGTTGCCGCTGATGCGGTACAAGGGGTGCGGCAAAATGGTCAGAACCATGTACAGATCGCCGGGCTTGCCGCCGTCGGTGCCGGGACCGCCCAGGCCCGCCAGCCGCAGGCGCTGGCCTTCCGTCGCGCCTTTCGGAATCGTGACGCGGAATGTGCGCGGCACCCGGTGCGGCAGGCCGTTGAGGCCGATTTCCAGCAATTCCAGCGCAACCTCGGTTTCGCCGCCGTGATAAACGTCTTCCAGCGTGACCGGGATGGTGACTGAATAATCCTCGCCGGCCTGCGCGAAATACGCGTGCCCATTGCCACGGGTCTGCCTGCCGCCGCGGAATGCATTCAGAATATCGGCCAGATCGATATCGTCGAAGGTCTCGGTGCCGCCGCCGTATCGCTGCCGCCATTCCGGCGGCGGCGAGAAATCCTGGCCGGCCGCATGCCTGCCCAGATTGTCGTACTCCTGCCGGCTTTCCGGATTTCTCAGCGTGGCGTAGGCTTCCGCAATATCCTTGAATTTGGCTTCGCCCTGCGGATCCTTGGAAACGTCTGGATGATAGCGGCGCGCCAGCTTGCGGTAGGCTTTCTTGATCTCATCGGTCGTCGCCTTGCGCCCAACCCCCAAAATCTCGTAATAATCCTTATATTTCATCTTGTTCCTGCGTCGAACCTAGAGTGGTGGCGGAACGGCATTATTCGGCGCCAATAAACTCAGACGACAGATACGCCGCGCGGTTCCGCAGCCCGGACCTTCCCCCCTGCTCCGGGCCCGGCGCGCTTACCGTTTCGGGCCGATCCAGACCGTTTTGATATTGGTGAACTCGCGAATGCCGAATTCGCCGAGTTCGCGCCCATAACCGGAATGTTTGACGCCGCCGAACGGCAGCCGCGCATCGGAGGCTACCATGCCGTTGATGAACACCGATCCGGCGTGTATGCGCCGCGCCAATGTGCCGGCGTAGTCGATATCGCGTGTCCATAACGCCGAGCCGAGACCGTATTCGGTGCCGTTGGCGAGCTCGATCGCCTGATCGGCATCCTTGACGCGCAACACGGCGGCGACCGGGCCGAAGGTTTCCTCGCAGGCGGCCGCCATGGCCTCGCCGACGCCGTCCAGAATCGTCGGCGCGTAGAAGAATCCGGGGCCGTCGATGCTCTTGCCGCCTTCCACCACGCGCGCTCCGGCGGCGATGCTGCGTTCGACCTGGTCGTGCAGATGCTCGCGCAGATTGGCGCGCGCCATCGGGCCCACGGTGGTGTCCTTGCGCATCGGATCGCCGACTTTCAGCGCGCGCGCATGCCGCGCCAGCGCTTCGACGAACTGATCCGCCACCGCATGCACGACGATAAAGCGCTTGGCCGAAATGCAGCTCTGCCCGGCATTGCTGAAGCGGGCCTGCACCGCGGTCCGCGCGGCCAATTCGACGTCGGCGTCGGCCAGCACGATGAACGGATCCGAGCCGCCCAGTTCCAGCACCTGCTTTTTCAGCATGTTGCCGGCCTGCGCGGCCACTTGCTTACCGACCGCAGTCGAGCCGGTCAGCGTGACGGCGGCGATGCGCGGGTCCTCGATCAGTCCCTTGACGCCGTCGGACTTGAGCAGCAAGTTGGTGCACAGGCCTTCGGCGGCGCCGGCAGTACGGAACGCTTCTTCCAGCGCCATCGCGCATTGCGGCACGTTGCCGGCATGCTTGAGCATGGCGGCATTGCCGGCGACCAACGCCGGCGCGGCGAAGCGGATGAATTGCCAGAACGGATAATTCCACGGCATGATCGCCAGCACCACGCCCAGCGGATCGAACACCACCCGGCTGGCGGATGCGTCGCTGTCGACTGCGCTATCGGCGAGGAATTGCGGCGCTTTTTCCGCGTAAAAATCGCAAGTCCAGGCGCATTTTTCGATTTCGGCTTCGGCTTCGACGATCGGTTTTCCCATTTCCAGCGTGATCAATTGCGCATAGCGCGATTTCTCCTCGCGCAGGCGGGCGGCGACGGCGGTCAGCAGCGCCACGCGCTGCGCGACCGGGCGCTGCGCCCAGCATTGTTGCGCGCGGACCGCCGCATGCAGTTTTTCATCGATTTGCGCAGGCGTGTGCGCATCGAAACGCCCTACCGTTTCGCCGGTGGCGGGGTTGATGGATTCGAACATATGGACTCCTGGGTAAATAGTCTGACATCGGGTGCCGGCGCCGCTTGAAGGATAAAGCGATGAGGGCACGCTGAATGGCGGCTTGTTCCGGCTTCAGGCAGATTGGACGTGGCATACGCCGGCAGGTTCTTGCCGGGGCGCCGCGCCGGCCCAAACAGGCTGTAAAAAAGGTCGTGAATTCAAGAAAAACCCGTTCGTCCCGATAGCCGCACGGCGACGTATCGAAGGATCACCGAAGGATCACCACAACGGGCGCCCAGTCGCATATACTGAGACATATTGCGGGCGGCTGCTGTTACACTCCAGTTTATTGCTATTTCCTACTGCGCTCCATGTCTCTCGCTTTCGATCCAGACGACCCCTCCGACGCGCCCGATTCCGGCGGATCCCGGCTGACATTGTTCGACAAACTTCCCCCCACCTTGCCGCGCCGGGTCATCACCGACGTATCGCGATTCACCATCGCGTCCTGGGTGATCATGGCGCTGATGCTAGTGATGGTGATGATGGCGCATTTGCTCACCGCGCTGCTGGCCGGCCTGCTGGTCTATGAACTGGTGCGCACGCTGACGCCGCTGATCCATCGCCGCGTCACCAATCGGCGCGCGCACCTGATTGCGGTGCTGCTGTTGTCGGCCGTCGTGATCGGACTGCTGACCGCCGCCGTGCTGGCGCTGCTGGCTTACTTCCGCGACCCCGGCCGCCTGACGCTGCTGGAGGCCAAATTAATGATTGTCATCGATCATGCCCGCACCCAGCTGCCGAACTGGACGTGGTCCTATCTGCCGGACGACGTGGCCGATGTGCGCAGCCAGGTCGGCGACTGGCTGCGTGAGCACCGCGGCGAAGTGCAGCTGGCCGGCCGGGAAGCGTTTACGATATTCGCTCACATCCTGATCGGCATGGTGCTGGGTGCGATAGCGGCCCTGCACACGGCCAACCCGCTGCCGGTGCTGCAGCCGCTCGGCGCGGCCCTGCTGGAACGCTGTGCATTGCTGGCCGATGCATTCGGCCGCGTGGTGTTCGCGCAAATCAAGATTTCGACGCTCAATACACTGTTTACCGCGCTGTTTCTGCTGGTGGGACTGCGGCTGGCCGGGGTGCATTTGCCGCTGGCCAAAACCATGATCCTGGTGACGTTTATCGTCGGGCTGCTGCCGGTGATCGGCAATTTGATTTCGAATACGCTGATCGTGATGATCGCGCTGTCGGTGTCGCTGTATGTCGGGGTCGTCGCGCTGCTTTTCCTGGTGCTAGTTCACAAATTCGAATATTTCCTGAATGCGCGCATTGTCGGCTTTCAGATCAATGCCCGCAGTTGGGAGCTGCTGCTCGCGATGCTGATGGCCGAAGCCCTGTTCGGCTTGCCCGGACTGGTGGCGGCGCCCATTTACTATGCGTATATCAAGCGCGAACTGTATGAAATGGGCTGGGTGTAACGCATAAGCAGGCCAGTGAGCTGGAGACCCTGGGGCCCTAGATATTTTTCTGATTTACCCGTTGGCTCAATTGTTCGGCGCTTTCTTTTCTTTCGCTGTAGCGATCCGTCAAATAGGCCGATACATCCCGGGTCAGCAAAGTAAATTTGAACAACTCCTCCATGACGTCGACCACTCGGTCGTAGTACGCCGACGGCCGCATGCGGCCGGACTCGTCGAACTCCAGAAACGCCTTGGCGACCGACGATTGATTCGGAATCGTGAGCATGCGCATCCACCGCCCCAGAATGCGCAGTTGATTGACGGCGTTGAACGACTGCGAACCGCCGGTCACCTCCATCACCGCCAAGGTTTTCCCCTGAGTCGGTCTGACCGCGCCCACGGATAGCGGAATCCAGTCGATCTGCGCTTTCATGATGCCGGTCATCGCGCCATGCCGCTCCGGCGAGGTCCAGACCATGCCTTCGGCCCACTGCGCCGCATCCCTCAATTCAACGACTTTCGGATGGTCTTCCGGCGCACTGTCCGGCAAGGGCAGGCCTGCCGGGTCGAATATTCTGACTTCTCCGCCCATCGCCCGCAGCAGGCGGGCCGCTTCCAGCGTCAACAGCCGGCTATAGGAGCGTTCGCGGATCGAGCCGTACAACAGCAAAAAACGCGGCGCGTGCTTGGAGGCGGCGACGCCCGAAAAATCCGCCGCCGCCGGCGCATGAAAATGACGCGCCTCGAGGCTGCCCATATCGGCCGTCGGTTGGTGTGGAATGGTCATGAAACTTTTCGATTATTCGGCGGTTTCCGCAGGCGTATTGCAGGCGCTGTCGAGAGAACACACGTCACCGCCGCAACAATTTTCGGTCAGAAATCCGAGCAACGCGTTCATCGTGTTGAAACTGGCCGAATAAATGACAAAGCGGCCTTCGCTCTTGGATGTCACCAACTGGGCATGCAACAGTTCTTTTAAATGAAACGACATCGACGACGGCGGGATGGAGAGCCGTTCGCCGATTTTGCTGGCGGCCATCCCTTCCGGCCCCACCTGGACCAACAGACGGAATACAGCCAGCCGCGATTCCTGCGCGAGCGCCGACAGGGCGGCGATGACCTCGTTGGTTTTCATGGGCGGCTCCAATAATTAGATATTTAAATTATTATTGAATAATGAAAATGATTCAAGCTTTATTCAATATACGCCCGCGTTACGATTTTCAGGCCGCTCCGTCGCCCTTCCCTATGGCCGGCGCAGGCTGAGCGGCATCCGGCCCCGCGCTTTCCTGCAAATCCGCCGCCAGCAATTGATCCATGCGTTCGTTCGATTCCCGGAACGCAACCGCATAGCGCTCTTCGTCGCCCCATGCCTGCGCCAGCGCCGCCAGCATTTCCTCGTCATGGCGGCGGAAGCTGTCGGCGGCGAGCAGCGCCTGCTCGGGCGGCTGGCCCAGCATGCGCAGCGCTTTTTCTCCCATCGCCAGTCCGGCCTCGAAGGTTTCACGTTCCACCATGTGCGCGCCTTTCTGCAACAGGCGGTACGCATGACGGCGATCGTAGGCGCGCGCCAAGATCGTCAGATTCGGGAAATACTGCGCCGCCAGCTCCACCAGCACTTCGGCTTGATCGCGGTCGTCGATGGCGACAATCAACAGGCGCGCATCGGCGGCGCCGGCCGCGCGCAGCAGATCCAGACGGGTGGCGTCGCCGTAATACACGCGCCGCCCGAAACGCCGCACCAGCGCCACCTGCTCGGCGCTGGCTTCCAGCGTGGAAATACGGAAACGGTTAACCAGCAGCAGGCGCGCGGCGATCTGGCCGAAGCGGCCGAAGCCGGCGATGATGACGTCGGGATGCTGGTCGAAACTGCCCTTTTCCGGTTCTTCACCACTGGAAAAGCCGCGCGCGGCCAGATTGTCATAGGCCATCAGCGCAAACGGCGTCAGCGCCATGGAAACCGCCACCGCCGCGGTCGCCAGAGAGGATATCTGGCCGGCGATCACGCCCGCGGCCGAGGCCAGGCCCAGCAAGACGAACGCGAATTCGCCGCCCTGTCCCAGCGCCGCACCGGTCTGCGCGGCCGTGCGCGGTGGGATGCCGAACAGGCGCGCCACGACATACACGATCGCCGTCTTGATCGCCATCACGCCCAGCACGGCCGCGGCCAACAGCCCGGCATGCCTGGCGGCCAGCGCCAGATCCAGACTGGCGCCGACCGAGATGAAAAACAGTCCCAGCAGCAAGCCGCGGAACGGTTCGATATCGCCTTCGATTTCGCGCCGGAATTCGCTATCGGCCAGCACCACGCCGGCCAGGAACGCGCCCAGCGCGGCCGACAGGCCGACGGCCTGCATCAGCAGCGCCACCGCCACCACCAGCAGCAGCGCCGAGGCGGTGAAAATCTCGCGCGAACGGGTCTGGGCGATGTAGCGGAATGCGGGGCGCATCAGATAGCGGCCGGCGCCGATCACGAGCGCCACCGCGCCGATCACCCCGCAGGTGCGGATCCAGCCGGGCAAGCCGGCCATCAGGCCGGCGCCGGCGGCGGCGCTGGCGGCATCGCCCTGCGTCGTCACCAACGGCAGCAACGCGATCATCGGAATGATCGCCACGTCCTGAAACAGTAGAATGCCCTGCGCCGCCGCGCCGGTCGGGGTTTTGCGCAAACCTTTTTCTTCCATGGTCTGCAATACCACCGCGGTCGATGACAGCGACAGGATGAACCCGAGCGCGACCGCGGCATGCCAATCCAGTCCGCAAGCCACGCCGACGGCGGACAATACGATGCCGGTCGCCAGCACCTGCATGCCGCCCAGCCCCAGAAACGCGGTGCGCATCGTCCACAGCGCCGCCGGCCGCACTTCGAGCCCGATCAAAAACAGCATGATCACCACGCCGAATTCGGCAAAGTGCATGACGCTGGTCTGGTCGCCAACCAGGGCCAGCGCCGACGGTCCGATCAGCGCTCCGGCGATCAGGTAGCCGAGCACCGATCCCAGACCCAGTCGTTGCGCGATCGGCACCGACAGTACGCCGGCGGTCAGATAGACCAGAGCCATCAATAGCGGAGCTGCGCCTTCCATGCATGCCTTTCTTCCCCGGTCAGGAAAGCCCGATCATAAAATATCCGGGCGGCGCCCGACGCCTTATTCTTCCGGCATCTTCAAACGTCCCGTGTGGTAATCGTATTCATAGACTTCACCGTAACGTCCCCATTCCACGGCGATTTCGAGCGCGCGCTTGGCTTCTTCTTCCTCCAGCGATCCTTGCAGCAGATCCAGGAACGGCTTTTCCGGCGCGGCGCCGGTCGGTTCCTGCTCCAGCTGCTCGCGAATGCGCTTGGCCAGCGGCACGTGACTGAGCAATTGCTGCCCGAAAATTTGCTTGCGCTCGGTGTGATCGGCATGCGCATAACGCGCACCCAGCGCGGTGATGGTGATGTCGCCGGTTTCCACATGCGCCAGTCCGAGCAGGCTGAGCGCTTCGTAGGTCGGGAACAGTTCGTCGTCGGACAATTCGGTTTCCTCGGCCAGATGCGGCAAATCCGCGCGGCCGTTGAACGGCGGTTCGGCCAGCAGATCCAGCACGCCTTCGATACGGGTGACGTCGGTATCCGGCAAACGATAGATCGGGCCGGTATCCGGCATCCGGCCATACGCCGCTTCGCGCACCGGGCGCAGCGTCATCAGGCCGTAGACTTCGTCGATCAGGGCGCGCACTTCGCGCGAATCGGCGTCGCGCGGACGCGGCAAAGCGATTTTGATCTCGCTGCGGATTCTGCCGGGATCGCTGGACAGGATGATGATGCGGTCGGCCATCATCACCGCTTCCTCGATATTGTGCGAAACGATCAGGATGCCCTTGGTCGGGATCTTGTCCTGGTCCCACAGTTCCAGAATGTCGTTGCGCAGCGTTTCGCCGGTCAGCACGTCGAGCGCCGAAAATGCTTCGTCCATCAACAGCACGTCGGGGCCGGTCACCAGCGCCCGCGCAATCCCCACCCGTTGCCGCATGCCGCCCGACAATTCGCGCGGCAACGCGCCGCCGAAGCCGGACAGGCCGATCATTTCCAGCATCGCATCGGCCTTCTCTTCGCGTTGTTGGCGCGCGATGCCTTGCGCTTCCAGCCCCAGCTCGACATTCTGCTGCACGGTCAGCCATGGAAACAGCGCGAACGACTGGAATACCATCGCAATGCCGGACGCCGGTCCGTGAATCTGCTTGCCGCGATAGGTCGCGGTTCCGGCATCCGCCGGAATCAGGCCGGCGATGATGCGCAGCATGGTCGATTTGCCGGAGCCGGACTTGCCGAGCAGCGCGACGATTTCGCCGGTGGCCAGCGAAAAATTGACGTTCTCCAGAATTTTTCTCGGCGCGCCGTCCGCGTTCTTGAACGATTTGTTGACGCCGCCCAGTTCGATCAATCCGGTAGTGCTCATGTTGCTTCCTTATCGCTGCGGTCGCCGGCCAGCGTGTACAGCTTACGCCAGAAAAACCTGTTTAATAACATCACGTATACGCACATCACGCCGATGCCGAGCGCAATGCGGTGGAAATCGCCGGCATCGGTCATTTGCTTGATATAACTGCCGAGGCCGTCGGCGATCAACGAGGTTTTACCCCAGGTCACGTATTCGGCGACGATGCTGGCGTTCCATGAACCGCCGCTGGCGGTGATCGCGCCGGTCAGGAAACTGGGGAAGACCGCCGGCAGATAGAATCGTTTCCACTTCAGCCAGCCCTTGATGCCCAGATTGTCGGCCGCCAGCCGCAGTTCGTTCGGAATCGCCGCGGCGCCGGCCACCACGTTGAACAGGATGTACCACTGGGTGCCGAACACCATCAGCGGACTGAGCCAGATGTTCGGCGTCAGATGGAAGGTGACCAGGAAAAACACCACGAACGGGAACATCAGATTGATCGGAAACGCCGCCAGAAACTGCGCCACCGCCTGCACCCGCATCGAATAACGGGGGCGCAGCCCGATCCAGACCGCGATCGGCACCCAGATCAGCGAGGCCACGCCGATCAGCACCATCACCCGCGCCAGCGTAATGAAGCCCAGAACGGCGACATGCAGAAATTCCCCCCAGCCGACGTCGCTGCGCACGAACATCACCAGCCGGGTAGCGGCCGCCAGCGCCAGCGCCAGCACCGCGACATCCCACGCGCGCGACCAGTATTTCGCCGGAATCCTGGAGGGGGCACGCGGCGGCGGTGCTTCCGCGGCGGCGCCGAACCACCCCAGCGTCAGATTCAGCGTGGCCCACATGCGATCGGTGAGACCGCGCAGCCAGTTACTGCGGCGGCCCCAGTCCAGCAGCCAGGAGCGCTGCGCGTTCTCCCCCTGCGACTCTTCGAAGCGGAACTTGTCGGCCCAGGCCAGCAGCGGACGGAAGAACAATTGGTCGTACAACACGATGCCGGCCAGCATGGTGGCGGTGGCCCAGGCCACCGCGGCGCCGTTTTTCTGCTCGATGGCCAACGCGATATAGGCGCCGATGCCGGGCAGCTTGATGTCCTGGCCGGCGACCGAAATCGCTTCCGCCGCGACCAGGAAAAACCAGCCGCCGGACATCGACATCATCATGTTCCACAGCAGGCCGGGGATCGCGAACGGCAGATCGAGGCGCCAGAAACGCTGCCAGCCGGACAGCCGGAACACGCGCGCGGCCTCATGCAACTCCGGCGGCACCGTGCGCATCGATTGATACAGGCTGAACGCCATATTCCAGGCCTGCGACGTGAAGATCGCAAAAATCGCCGCGCATTCGACGCCCAGCAGATTGCCCGGAAACAGCAGAATGAACGGCGCGATGGCGATCGCCTGAAAACCGAGAATCGGCACCGACTGCAGCACGTCGAGCAGCGGAATCATGATTTTCTCGGCGGCGCGGTATTTGGCGGCGATGGCGGCGAATACGAAACTGAAAATCAGGGAACAGGCCAGCGCGGCGAACATGCGCAGAATGGTGCGCAGCAGGTAATACGGCAGATACACCAGATCCAGCGATATCGGCGTGATCTGTCCGGCAGTGAAAGGCCGGGTCATCTGCATCGCGCCGAACGCGATCGCGACGAACACCGCCAGCACCAGCGGCAGCAGCGCCCAGTCCCAGCGGTTGGGTGTGGCCTCAAGCAGGGACCGATCCGACGTGCGCGGAGTAAATAATTCAAACATCGTAAATCCCTTGCCGGTTATTGCATTGTAATGGCGTTGTACCTGTCGATTCCTTCAGTCGACTTTCCGGATCCCCTCTGATTTCCAGCCGCCCTCTGTCGGTTCTGCACCTGCGGACTCTCGCGGCCGATGTCTGCGCTCCGCGTGCCACGGACCATCCAATCGATTCCATGGCCGAGCCATCGTTCCATCGAGCAATACGCCCGCCGCCAGCGGAGTGTATATGCATGGTCTTTCATGGCGATGACATGAAAGAATCGGGACGGCCGGACCAGCCAAAAACGATCAGCCGCACATTATCCTTGATTTGCCGCTTTTCAGTTCCTTTTTTAGTCGTCGAAAAGCGCGTTTAAAACCGTCCATTACGTGGATTTACGCCGCTTGCGTCGGCTCCACGCGATCCACCCCGAATGATGCCCGATCCATCCCGGCGTCCTGATGTACGATAGGCATATTTCGTCGCCCACCCCATAGCACAGGAGCCCATCATGCTGGAATTCGTCATCGAGCAGCGCAGAAGAAACCTGGGCGGAGCCATGGAGGTCGGCCGCATTCTGCCGTTCGCCAAGCGCCGCATGGTCGGCCCTTTCATTTTTCTCGATCATTTGGGGCCGCTGGTGCTCACGCCCGCCACCGCCCATGACTCCGATGTGCGGCCGCATCCGCATATCGGCCTGTCGACCGTGACTTATCTGCTCGAAGGCGAAATCGTGCATCGGGACAGCGTCGGCTCCGAACAGACCATCCGGCCCGGCGAAATGAACTGGATGACCGCCGGCAGCGGCATTACGCATTCGGAGCGGTTCGAAAAGGCGCGGCTGGGCGACACCACGATGCAGGGATTGCAAAGCTGGGTCGCCTTACCGGACGGCAAGGAAGAAATCGCCCCGTCTTTCGTCAATTACAACAATGGCGATTTGCCGGTCATCGAAGAATCGGGCGCATGGATCAGAGTGATCGCGGGAGAGGCGTTCGGCGTCAAGGCGGCGGTGGCGGTCCATTCGCCGCTGTTTTATACGCATTGCGTGCTGCAGCCCGGCAGCGCGGCGCAATTGCCGCCGCAGTATGCGGAACGCGCCGCCTATATCGTCAGCGGATCGGTGGAAGTCGAGCATCGCATTTTCAACGCCGGACAGATGCTGGTGTTCACCAAGGGACAGCCGGCTTCGGTCAAGGCGGTGACCGAAGCCACGGTCATGATGCTGGGCGGCGACCCGATAGGCGAACGCTTTATCGACTGGAACTTCGTGTCGTCATCCAAGGAACGGCTCGAACAGGCCAAGGCCGACTGGCGCGCCGGCCGGATGAAACTGCCGGATCTGGATCATGACGAGTTCATCCCGCTGCCGGATTAGGGCCTGGTTCTGGCCCTGGTTTAGGGCCTGACTTAACCGGCCCCAAACCTGTCCGTCTTTTACTGATTGTCGTAAATGTACCGGCGCGACCACGGGATGGATGTCGCATCCTTGCCGGCCTTCTGGCAAACGATCTGATAGATGGCCACGTCGTCGCATTCGAACGCATGGGCGCAACCGGCCAGATAGACGCGCCAGATGCGGTAGCGCTTTTCATCCACCAGTTTTCTGATCTCCGGGGTATGGCGCTCGTAGCTGTCAACCCAGAAGTCCAGCGTCTTGGCGTAATGCCGCCGCAGATTTTCCACATCCAGCGCTTCCAGGCCGCCGCTTTGCATTTTCTGCAGCGCCAGCGAAATATGCGGCAGCTCGCCTTGCGGGAAGACGTAGCGATCGATGAAATCGCCGCCGCCCATCGGCGAATCGCCGCTGTCCGGATTGGTCGACGTGATGCCGTGGTTCATCGCCACGCCGTCGTCGGCCAATAGTTCGCGGATATGGCTGAAATACATTTCCAGATGGTTGCGTCCGACATGCTCGAACATGCCGACGCTGGTGATGCGGTCGAACTGGCCCTGGACATCGCGGTAATCCTGCAGCCTGATTTCGATCTGCCCTTCCAGTCCGGCTTCCCGTACCCGCCGCGTTGCCAGCTCGAACTGGTTCTGCGACAAGGTGATGCCGACGCAGCGCGCGCCGAATTTCTGCGCCGCGCGCAACACCAGCGCCCCCCAGCCGCAGCCGATATCGAGCAGCGTCTGGCCGGGCTGCAAACGGATCTTGGTCAGAATATGATCGATTTTCTTGATTTGCGCGGTTTCCAGATCTTCGTCGCCGTTTTCGAAATAGGCGCAGGAATAGACCATGTTCGGATCCAGCCACAAGCGATAGAAATCGTTCGACACGTCGTAGTGATACTGGATCGAATCCTTGTCCTGCTCTTTGGAATGAGCGAAGCGCTTGCTCACGCCGGCGGCGATCTTGCGCAAGGCGCCCGGCGCCTTGCCGGCCGACAGCTCGACCAGGCGATAGCCGGTGCGGATCACGTCGGGCAGCTTGCCGATGATGTCGATTTTCTGCTGAATGTAGGCTTCGCCCAGACTTTCCAGCGTAGGAGAAACCAATAAAGGCAGCGCCGACGCGCTTTTGACTTCCAGCGTCACATCGGGCGCGCTGAAGGCCCCGAGATCGATCTGACTGCCATTCCACAATACCAATCTAACCGGCAGATCCTCTTTTTGTTTGATGTTTTCCACCCAACGACGAAGTCCTGCATCGATAGCCTGATTTAGCAAAATGATCTCCTCTAGCGTTTAACCGAGCGCCTGGAACCCATAAAGGCGCACCTTGACCACGTTTGTAATTTCACGTTAGTCCGCGATTCGACTCGCCGGCCGGCTTTTAGTGCCTAAATTGGAGGCGAATCGTCGCGATGCCCGGCATGATGCAAAACGGACACCCTTCTGCATCAGCCGCGGCACCCGACAAATATATTCCAAAATGTAATTTTCTGCTTGAGGCCGCCACGGACGGCCGATTGCACAAATAAAAACGCCGTCCGTTGCAGTGAGCAACCGGACGGCGTACTTGCTTTCTTCAGGGAGCGCCGAAGCGCTCCCGTATTGATTCTCTTAGGCTTTCTTGGTGTATGCGCTGCACCAACCGGCGCCCGCTACCGACTTGCCGGCGAACAGTGCGCAACCGCCCAGTTTGTCGGTGGCCTTGCCTTGGAACAGTTGGCAGTTGTTGCACTTTTGCGCAACCGTGTGATTCGGGTATTTGGTCTTGTCGACGCTGGCGCTGTCGTCCACATATCCCATCGCCTTGGCCTGCGGGTCGTTCAGATCGACTTTCGGCAGGTCGGCCGCTTTCGCGACCAGCGGGATACCGGCCGATACTGCGGCGGCGGATACCACGGCCATTTGCGTCATATTCTTCAAAAAGGTTCTGCGATTGCTCATATTGACTCCTAGGTAAATGTAATGCGGCACCTCTGCCGACCGTTCGCATCCTAGCATAATGTGATATTTCCGAACGGCCCCGGTCCGCGCCGCTTATCTCATCGGTGTATTTACTCCAGCGCACGGCGCGTCTTGCGCCGCTCCCAAATAATCCGGCATGGCCGGTCTGTTAAACTGCGCGCCCAACCTCTTCGATCTGCGCATCCATGTCCGACTCTTCTTTTTCCAGCCTGCCTCTATCGCCGGCGATGCTCGCCAATCTCGAGCAACTGGGTTATCGCGACATGACGGCGATCCAGCAGCAGAGCCTGCCGCTCATCCTCGATCGGCGCGATGTCATCGCCCAGGCCAAAACGGGCAGCGGCAAGACCGCCGCGTTCGGCATCGGCATGCTGCATAAACTCAATCCCGCGTATTTTGCGGTTCAGGCGCTGGTGTTATGCCCTACCCGCGAACTGGCCGATCAGGTGGCGCAGGAACTGCGGCGACTGGCGCGGTTTACGCCGAACATCAAGGTATTGACCCTGACCGGCGGCGTACCGATGGGGCCGCAGATCGGTTCACTGGAACACGGCGCGCACGTCATCGTCGGCACCCCGGGACGCCTGCTCGATCACATCGGCCGCGGCAGTCTCAAATTGTCCGCGCTGCAGACGCTGGTGCTGGACGAAGCCGATCGCATGACGGACATGGGCTTTCACGAGGAAATCGCGGCCATCGTCAAGGTTTGTCCGGCACGGCGCCAGACCTTGCTGTTTTCGGCGACCTATCCGGACGATATCCGGCAGTCCAGCGCCGCTTTCCTGCGCGATCCGGTCGAAATCAAGGTCGAATCGCTGCACAATGCCGACCGCATCGAGCAACGCTTCTATGCGGTCGCCGCCGAACAGCGCAACGACGCCGTGGCCAGGCTGCTGCATCACTTCCGCCCGGTGTCGACACTGGCGTTCTGCAATACCAAAATCCATTGCCGCGAGCTGGCCGCGCAATTGCGCGCGCAGGGTTTCAGCGCACTGGCGCTGTACGGCGAACTGGAGCAGCGCGAGCGCGATGAAATCCTGATTCAATTCGCCAATCGCAGCTGTTCGGTGCTGGTGGCGACCGACGTCGCCGCGCGCGGCCTGGACATCCAGACGCTGGACGCGGTGATCAACGTGGACGTCTCCAAGGATACCGAGGTGCATATCCACCGCATCGGCCGCACCGGACGCGGCAGCGCGGCAGGGCTGGCGCTGAATTTATGCGCACCGAACGAAAAGAAGTGGGTCGCGCTGATCGAGCAGTATCAGAACGCTCCGGTCGCCTGGAGCGATCTGGGCGCGCTGGAACCGTCGTCGGATGCGCCGTTGCAGGCGCCGATGGTCACGCTCTGCATCATGGGCGGCAAAAAAGACAAGCTGCGTCCCGGCGATCTGCTGGGAGCGCTCACCGCCGACGTCGGCCTGCTGAAGGATCAGGTCGGCAAGATCAATATTTCCGAATTCATGACCTATGTGGCGCTGGACCGGCGGATCGCGGAGCACGCCGTGGATAAACTCGGCGCCGGAAACATCAAGGGCAAAAATTTCAAAATGCGTTTTCTGCATAAGGAATGAGCGGATGCGGCGCATCCCGTTGCAAGCGACGCGGTGAACCGCTTTCGCGCATTAATTATTTGAAACCAATTTTAATAAAAGTTGGCGTTGCCTAAAGCTGAGGCAAACTAAATGGCGTATTCTTTGATTGCACACCAAACCAAGCTGTCAACCGCAAGGAGAGACTATGAAAGTGGACGTGTACAAACGACGCGATAGCGGCAACCTGTATTCCTACCTGGCGGTGCCCGCCGGGAAAATCATCCCCGAGGAAGCGACCAATACCGACTGGGAAATCGACACCCGCAATGTGGATCTGGAACCCGGTCGCACGCCGCAATCCTCGCTGAAACCGGACGACGCCATTCAGCAGATCGATGAAAAAGGCTACGCCATCACGCATCTGAACGACCGCAACTAAACCACGCCCCTACCCACTACAATCCTTTAAAATCAATAAGTTAAATAAAAAACCAAGAATTGGCATTAAATCAATCCGTTCTTGGTTTTCGCTTGATTCCAGCCGGGTTCGACACCTCTGCCCGGCGCCGTCGGCATACGCGAAAGGGCTGCCAGCGGCCGGCGACGCAGCACACTAGGGCCTCCCATTCTGGGAAAATACTTCACCTTTCTCTTTTCCGGACCTTCCATGACCTCTTCCGCCGAACGCGTGCCTGTCACATCCCTCGCGCCTGTCGCGCCTATCGCTGCGGCGCTGCGCCGCTTCATCGAGGCGATGCCGAAAGCCGAATTGCATCTGCATATCGAAGGCACGCTGGAACCGGAACTGCTGTTCGCCCTGGGGCAGCGCAATCGCATCGCGCTGCCGTACGCGTCGGTGGACGCGCTGCGGCAGGCCTACGATTTTTCCGATTTACAGTCTTTTCTGGACCTTTATTACGCCGGCGCGGCGGTATTGCAGACCGAGCAGGATTTTTACGAAATGACCGCGGCCTACCTCGCGCGTGCCCGCGCCGACCAAGTGCTGCATGCCGAAATTTTCTTCGATCCGCAAACCCATACCGAGCGCGGCATCGCCATCGAAGTAGTATTCGCCGGTATCGCCCGTGCGTTGCGCGAAGCGAACGCCGCCGGTTTCAGCAGCGCGATGATCATGTGCTTCCTGCGGCATTTATCCGAAGCCGACGCCTTCGCCACGCTCGATGCGGCCTTGCCCTTGCGGGCGCAATACGCCGACCTTTGGTGCGGCGTCGGCCTCGATTCCGGCGAGCGCGGCAATCCGCCGGAGAAATTCGCGCGTGTATTCGCCCGTTGCGGCGAACTCGGTTTGCGCCTGGTCGCCCATGCGGGCGAGGAAGGTCCGGCCGCCTACGTCAGCGATGCGCTCGATCTGCTGCACGTGGAGCGTATCGATCACGGCGTGCGCAGCGAAGAAGACCCGGCGCTGATGCAGCGCCTGGCGCGCGAACGCATTCCGTTGACGGTCTGCCCCTTGTCGAACCTGAAATTATGTGTGGTCGACGATATGCGCCGGCATAACCTGGCGCGACTCTTGCAGGCAGGTCTGGCGGTGACGGTGAACTCGGACGACCCTGCTTATTTCGGCGGCTACATGAATGCGAATTTCATTGCGGTGGCCGAAGCGCTGGCCCTGGATCGCCGTCAGCTGGCGCAACTGTCGCGCAATAGCTTCAACGCCGCCTTTCTGCCGGCGCAAGCCAAGGCGGCGTTGCTGCAACAACTGGACGCATTTGTCGCGGCCGATAGCGGTATGCAGTGAAATTAAAGTAATTTCTTTAATGTATATTCTTTAATGTAAATTATTGAATTATCTCCCAAGGCATTGTTTTGATACTATTTTCCACTCCACGACTTGATGCCTATCGCGCTTCCATCCTTCATTTCGTCGGCGACCCCGCGCTAGACCCGGATGCGGTCCGCTGGCATGAAGATGGCCTGTTACTGGTTGAGGAAGGACGCATACGCGCCGCCGGCGATTATGCCACCCTGCTGCCGGATCTGCCTGCCGGGCTGCCGGTACAGGATTTGCGCGGCAAGATCATTGCGCCGGGCTTCATCGACACCCATGTACATTATCCGCAAACGGACATGATCGGTTCGCCGGCCGACGCCCTGCTGCCGTGGCTGCAAAACTATACGTTCCCGACCGAACGCGCGTTCGGCGATGCGGCCCACTGCCAGGAAGTCGCCGGGTTTTTCCTGGAAGAATTGTTGCGTAACGGCACTACTACCGCCGCCGTCTACTGTACCGTCCATCCGACGTCCGTGGACGCCTTTTTTGCGCAAAGCGTCGCGCGCAACCTGCGTATGGTGGCCGGCAAATGCCTGATGGACCGCAATGCGCCCGATTATCTGATGGATACCGCCGAACAGGGGATACGCGACAGCGAACAGCTGCTGCAACGCTGGCACGGCAACGGCCGGCAAAGTTACGCGATCACCGTGCGCTTTGCGCCGACGTCGACGCCGGCGCAGATGCAACTGGCCGGCGAACTGGCGGCGCGCTATCCGGATGCCTACATTCAAACGCACCTGGCCGAAAACGCGGACGAATGCGCATGGGTGAAATCGCTGTTCCCGGACAGCCGCAGCTATCTGGACGTCTACGATCAATACGGCTTGTTGCGGCCGCGCGCGCTGTATGCGCATTGCGTGTGGCTGGACCACGCCGACCGCGCCCGCATGGCGCAGGCCGGCGCGGTGGCGACGGTGTGCCCGACGTCCAATCTGTTTCTGGGCAGCGGTCTGTTCGATTTCGGCGCGGCCGATGCGGCGGGCCTGCCGATGGCGCTGGCCACCGATGTCGGCGGCGGCACCAGTTTCTCGATGCTGCAAACGATGAACGAGGCGTACAAGGTGGCGCGCATGGGCGGCAGTCATCTGATGGGGGCGCGGATGTTTTACATGGCGACGCTGGGCGGCGCGCGTGCGCTGCAACTGGAGGGGACGATCGGCAATTTCGCGGTCGGCTGCGAAGCCGATTTCATCGTGCTCGATCCGCAGGCCACGCCGTTGCTGGCGCGCCGCAGCGCCGGATGCGCAACGCTGGAAGAGCGCCTGTTTGCGCTGGCGATGCTGGCCGACGACCGCGCCATCGCGGCCACCTATTCCGCGGGACAATGCGTGCATCGGCGCGATTAGCCTTAAAACATCTTTGGTACGGCGCGACGCATCACCTCATCATGGTCTGTATGTCAGCGATCCGCGCGACGAACCCCGACAACAAGACCATGGCAATCAGCCCTGCGGCAACCATCGTCGGGCGATCGCGCGCGGCCCACACCTGTTTCACGTCCCGATATCCGATCAGGCACGCCAGCATGGCGGCCAGCATCGTCCAATACATATATCGCACGTCCGGCGCCACGCCGACCAATAGATAGGCGCCTCCATACAAACTGCCCGACGCTGCCAGCACGCGCGCGGCGACAGCGGTTGACGTCGGATCATCATTGCGGCGGCGTAAGGCTACCAGCAAGCCAAGTCCGGCAACAAACCATGTTACCGGCCAGAAGGCAATGTTCTTGCGCACATAATCGCGTTTTATCTCTGAGCGCAAATGCTGTGCGTGTTGCTCCGGATCTTGCTCATCTATCTGACAACGCGCTTCATTGTCCTTGGCAAATCGGCACACCAACGAGGGGACAAAGAAATTCAGTTCGGCATTGAAATGTTTGATGCGGTGCTCGGCATAGATAAACGGGTGATGCATGATGGACTGGAGCCATAAACCCATTAATTTGGCGCTGGCCGGTTTGATATCCCGATCCGACCTGAGCGGCTTGAATTCTTCATTCATCACCGTCCCTGCGATAAAATGGCATTTACCCGACGGCGCAATCGAATCCCACCAAAACGGCGTGTAGCACGCGTCAAGCTGTTCCTGCCCTATCGGCAGCAATTGATTGATCCACTGCCTGTCGCCGGACAGCTTTGCAATGCCAACGATATCGAAAAGCTGCAACGAACGAATCGGTTCGGTCTGTTTGGCGGCGATGAGGCGATGATTGACGA
>JAQGLY010000036.1 GCA_028292625.1 Herbaspirillum sp.
ATCTATGACGCGGCGATGCGTTACAAGAAGGAAGGCACCCCGCTCATCGTGATCGCAGGCCGTGAGTACGGCACCGGCTCGTCGCGCGACTGGGCCGCGAAAGGCACGCAGTTGCTGGGCGTGAAGGCCGTGATCGCCCGCTCCTTCGAACGTATCCACCGTTCGAATCTGGTCGGCATGGGCGTGCTGCCGCTGCAGTTCCTGGGCAATGACAGCGTGGAGTCGCTCAACATCACCGGCGAAGAAACCTACGATCTGAAAGGCATCGCGGGCGAGATCAAACCGCAGCAGGAAGCCACGCTGGTGATTCATCGCGCCAACGGCGACAAACAGGAAGTCAAACTGCTGTTGCGCATCGATACGCCTATCGAAGTCGACTACTACAATCACGGCGGCATTCTGCCGTTCGTGTTGCGTCAGCTGCTGGCGGCCTGACCCCGCAAACGCTCCGCCACGCAAAAACGCCGGCTTCCGCCGGCGTTTTTTTTCGTCCGCACCGATTGCGGCGCAACCATCGGACATTCCGCATTCGCATCGATTTAGCGAAAAACCCCGTCGAATCCACTACAATGTTCGTCATTACTTCTTTTTTCCTTATCTATGCGCCGTCCTGCCAAACGTATCTCCCAAAAACTTGCCGCCGACAGCAAGCTGCTTGCCGATCTAGCCCAGGGGCTCACGCGTGCGTCCAGCCGGCTGGAGCAACGCTATATGGAGCACATGCTGGATACGGCGCTGGCGCCGCTGCTGAGGACCGGCAAGCAGCATGTGCTGGAGGCGACGATGAACCATTTGTTCAAAGTCGATCCGGAGGCTTACGATGCGCTGATGGAAACGGTGGAAGCCGGCAGCGAATCGATCGTCCTCGACGCCGATGGGCAGCAGGCCTTGCTGATCGCGTTGCCGATTCTGGCCTGGACCCGGTTTGCGATTCCTTCCAGCGCGCTGCCGACCGATGTGGTGGCGAAATTGAATATGCATTTGCAGGCCCATGTATTGGCCGATGACGTGCAATTGGCGTTGATGCCCATGCTGTATTCGATCGATCAGCTGCCCCGCTCGCATGTCGATATTTATGCAATGCTGCAGAGCATGGCGCAGGCAGCGTTGCAGGGCAGGCCGCTGACGGCCCCGTCCAAGCCACCGGAAACCGCGCCGTTCCTGGCCGATACCCGTTATCTGCTGGCAGCGGTCACGGCGCCGCTGGGCCAGCCGCTGTTTCGCTGGCAAATGGCCGGCAGCGCAGTCGTCGCCGAAAAAAAGGCCGTGTTGGCCGCCTGGCAAACGCAGGCAGCGCCGCATATCGCCCGCATGCTGCCCGGCTGTAACATCGAACTGATGCTGCCGGATGCGTATTACTCGGCTTGCCGCGAGGCCGACAAGCAGATCCGTCCGGCCTCGGTGCACGCCGCCGATTACTATCTGACGCAAACGCTGAATGTAAGCTCGACCGATTTGCATGCCAGCATCGGCGGCTTCTGCGAAGACGGAGACAATGCGCAGATCGACGAGTATCGGGTAGGTTTTTCGCTGGGGCAGAACCCGGACGTGGTCTACGGTATCGTCTGGCCCTTATACGGCGCCGAAGATCCGGATCAGGAAATGTCGTTGCCGGCAGGGGAAAATATTCCGCTGGTTCATTCGGCCGGCACCGAAGCGGTGGCGATCACGCCGCTGGAAGAGATTCTGGCCGCGCTGCGCGAATCCGGCATCGTCAACATCAAAGTGCATAACGAATATTTTGCGATGGAATTTTGCGACGATTGCGGCGCGCCGCTGTATGCGGATCGGAACGGCGAACTGGTTCACGCGGAAATGCCGGAGGATGCGCCGCTGGCGACCGGACATTTACATTAAGGAAGGCATAGGGCGTCGATGGCGCCGAGCGCCATCTCGCCTGCATGAACCTGGAAAAATTGCGTTACGCTTTTGGGAGTGCGCCACCGGGTTGCAACAGCGCAAGAATATCGATCAGTTCGATACGCAGCGCCATGATTTCGCCTTCGTCCAGCGAAACCGGCGGCGGCAGCAAGGCCTTGTCGGCCTCGTTGGATTCATGCAGCAAATGGCCGTCGAGCTTGTTGCGCGCACCGCTGATGGTGAAACCCTGCTGATACAGCAGTTCGCGTATGCGGCGGATCAGCAGCACTTCATGATGTTGATAATAGCGCCGGTTGCCGCGGCGCTTGACCGGCTTCAACTGGGTAAATTCCTGTTCCCAATATCGCAGCACATGCGGCTTTACGCCGCACAATTCGCTGACTTCACCGATCGTGAAATAGCGCTTCGCCGGTATCGGCGGCAAAATTTCGAGTTCGAGCTTGTTGGCGCGTTCGTTCATCGACTAATAATTAGACTACCAGCGTAAGCGGCTGCGGGTTGGACGGGAGACCTGCGATTTCAACCATCTCTTTGAGTTTCTGACTGGCGTGGAAAGTGACCACGCGGCGCGCGGTGATCGGGATTTCTTCGCCGGTTTTCGGGTTGCGTCCAGGCCGCTGAGGCTTGTCGCGCAACTGGAAATTGCCGAAGCTCGACAACTTGACCGCCTCGCCACGCTCCAGCGCATCGCGAATCTCATCGAAAAATGTTTCAACCATGTCCTTTGCTTCACGCTTGTTCAGACCGACATGCTCGAACAACAGTTCCGCCAGTTCCGCTTTGGTCAGCGTCGGCAGATTTTTTTCGGCTTGCGAGCGGACTTGCGCTTCCAACATCGCGCGTTGCAAATCGGCATCCAGCATGGAATCATATTCGGCAGGGTTCACAGTATCCATTTTTCCATCTATTCCCTAGAACCTATTCGTATTTCATTGTGCGTTTATTTTACATATTTGTGACGCACCATCGACCTATACAACAGCGCTTTTTATTGACTCGTCATGCGCGTAATTTTGCGCCGAGCTGACCGCTTGCAGCATCGATCAGCGCCTTGATGGCGCCGTCCACGGCATCGTCTTGCAGGGTGTTTTGAGTATCTTGCAAGGTGCATCGGAAAGCAAGACTTTTTTCGTCGTCCTGCAGTCCTTTTCCATGATATTCATCAAATAAAACAATGGCTTGTAAAAAAGCACACATCGGATTAACGCGTTTTTCCGCGAGCAATACATCGAGCAGATCTTGCGCCGCCACATGCTGTTTGAGGACCAGCGCGAGATCGCGGGTGACCGGCGGAAATTTGGAAATCTCGACATACGCCGGCACCGCGCGTTGCTGCAAGGACTGCGCATCTATTTCGAATAACACGGGCGCCAACGGCAAGTCGTATTTCTGTTGCAGGGCCGGATGCAGTTCACCGATGAACCCGATATCGCGGCCGTCGAGCAATACCCGCGCCGAGCGGCCCGGATGCAAGGCCGGATGCGTAATCTTTTCGAAGCGCAATGCGGCTGGCGCAAACAGCGCTTCGAGATCGCCCTTGATGTCGAAATAATCGACGTTGCGGCCGGCCTGGCCCCACTGCTCGTCCACCAATGCGCCGTAGGCGATGGCCGCTGCCCGCTTCGGCTCCCGATATCCGGCCACCGACAAGGGACCGTCCTGCATCGCCGCGTCGCGCAAATAGATACTGGCGATTTCGAACATGCGCACGCGGGCCGCCTTGCGGTTCAGGTTGTAACGCACGTTGGCGACCAGGCTGCCGATCAGTGTCGACCGCATGACGCTCAACTGGCTGGCGATCGGATTGTGCAATTCGATCGGCTGCGCATTGCCGGCGAAATCCTGTTCCCATTCCTTGTCGACGAAGCTGAAATTGAGCGTTTCCTGATAATCGGCGTCGGCCAGTTGGCGCCGGATGGAGAACAGCGAACGCTCCTGTTCCGGCGCGATGGTCATGGCCGCGGGGGCAACCGGCGGCAATGCGGGAATGTTTTCGAAACCGTAGACGCGCGCGATTTCCTCAATCAGGTCTTCTTCGATTTCGATGTCGAAACGATACGACGGCGGCGTCACCGAAAACACGCCCGCGTCCTGCGTAAACTGCAAACCCAGGCGCGTAAAAATATCGGCGATCTGCGCATCCGACAGCGGCACGCCGATCACTTTGACGGCGCGCGCGGTACGCACACTGACGGCAGGACGTTGCGGCAAGTTGACGATGTGATCGTCGACCGGGCCGACCTTCAGCGTGGGCGCGCCGCAGATCTCGACGATCAGCGCGGTGATGCGTTCGATGTGTTCGACCGTGGTGGCAAAATCGACGCCGCGCTCGAAACGATGCGCGGCGTCAGTCGAAAAATTATAACGGCGGGCGCGTCCCTGCAGCGCACTCGGCCACCAGAATGCCGCTTCCAGATAAATGTTCCGCGTCTCCAGGCTGACCGCGGTATCGTCGCCGCCCATGATCCCGGCCAGCGATTCGATCTGTCTGTCGTCGGCGATCACGCCGATCCAGTCGTCGACCGCCACGGTATTGCCGTTGAGCAGTTTCAGCGATTCGCCGGCCTTGCCCCAGCGTACTTGCAGGCCGCCGTGAATCTTGTCCAGATCGAACACATGCGACGGACGGCCGAGCTCCAGCATGACGTAATTCGAAATATCGACCAGCGCCGAAATCGAGCGTTGACCGCTGCGCTCCAGACGCTGCTTCATCCATTGCGGCGTCGCCGCCTTGGCGTTCAGCCCGCGTATGATGCGTCCGGAGAAGCGGCCGCACAGATCCGGCGCCGATACCGTCACAGGCAACACGTCGTCTATCGTGGGCGCGACCGCCGGGTGCGTCGGCGCCTTCAGCGGCGTGCCGGTCAGCGCCGACACCTCGCGCGCAATGCCCAGCACCGACAGGCAATCGGCCTTGTTCGGCGTCAGCTTGATGGTGAATTTGAGATCGTTGAGCTGATAATAATCGCGGAAATTCCGGCCCACCGGCGCGTCGTCCGGCAATTCCAGCAAACCGCCGTGCTCGTCGGACAAGCGCAGCTCGCGCGCCGAACACAGCATTCCCTGCGATTCGACGCCGCGCAATTGACCGACCTTGATCGCAAACGGTTTGCCGTCTTCGCCCGGAGGCAGTATTGCGCCGGCCATCGCGCACGGCACTTTCATGCCGGCGCGCACATTCGGCGCACCGCAGACGATATTGAGCAAGGTGCCGGTATTGACGTCGACCTGGCAAACGTTCAGGCGGTCCGCATTCGGATGCTTCGCCACTTCCAGCACTTTTCCGATCACCACATTCGAGAACGGCGGCGCCACCGGCTCCACCTCTTCGACCTCCAGTCCGGACATCGTCAGCAAATGCGAAAGCTCATCCGAGGTCATCTTCGGATCGACCATCGTGCGCAGCCAGTTTTCGGAAAATTGCATAGTCAAAACTTTCAGCTATGGATAAGCGGCATGCAGCGGCGACACCGGCGGCATGCCGTTTGCATTTGTTTAATTGAATTGTTTCAGGAAGCGCAGATCGCCCTCGTAAAACAGGCGCAGGTCGTTGATGCCGTAGCGCAGCATGGTGAGCCGTTCCAGCCCGGAGCCGAACGCGAAGCCGATATATTGTTCGGGGTCCAGTCCCATGTTGCGCACCACGGCCGGATGCACCTGGCCGGCGCCGGAGACTTCCAGCCAGCGCCCTTTCAACGGCCCGCTGCCGAAGGCGATATCGATTTCGGCCGACGGCTCGGTGAACGGAAAATAGGATGGACGAAAGCGCACTTGCAGATCGTCGGTTTCGAAAAACGCGCGCACGAAATTCAGGTACACGCCTTTCAGATCGGCGAAGCTGATGTCTTCCGCGATCCATAGGCCTTCGACCTGATGAAACATCGGGGAATGGGTGGCGTCGCTGTCGACGCGATAGGTGCGGCCCGGCGCGATCACCTTGATCGGCGGCTTGTTCATTTTGGCGTAGCGCACCTGCATCGGGCTGGTGTGCGTGCGCAGCAGCAGCGGCTTGCCCTGGCTGTCGTCGCCCTTGATGTAAAACGTATCCTGCATCGAGCGCGCCGGATGGTTTTCCGGGCTGTTCAATGCGGTGAAATTGGTCCAGTCGGTTTCGATCTCGGGACCGTCCGCGGTTTCGAAGCCGATCGAGCGAAAGATCGCCTCCACCCGCTCCCATGTGCGCATCAGCGGATGAATGCCGCCGACGCCGCGACCGCGGCCCGGCAATGTGACGTCGATCGCCTCGGCGTTCAAACGCGCCTGCAATTGCGCATCGGCCAGCGCGCCGCGCCGCGCATTGAGCGCCGCTTCGATCTGCGTCTTGGCTTCATTGATGATGGCGCCCTGGATCTTGCGCTCGTCCGGCGCCAGCTTGCCCAGCCCCTTCATCTGCTCTGTAATCCGACCGGTCTTGCCCAGATATGCCGCTTTGGCGTTTTCCAGCGCGGCGGCGTCGGCCGCGGCAGCGAAATCGCTATGCGCTTGCGCAATAAGTTGTGCTAGGGGGTTCATTCGACGTGTCGCGCCCAAATGGAAGCTGAAAATAAAAACAGGGCAGAAACTCTGCCCTGCAAAATAATGCGGCGCCGCCCGAAGGCGGCGCAGGCAAACCGACTATGCAGCCAGGTTTGCTTTCACCCGATTGACAATCGCGGCAAACGCCGGCTTGTCGGTCACGGCCATATCGGCCAGAACCTTGCGGTCCAGCTCGATGGAAGCACGCTTGAGGCCATTCATGAACACGCTGTAGGTCACGCCATGCTGACGCGCAGCGGCGTTGATACGGGCGATCCACAAAGCGCGGAACACGCGCTTCTTGTTACGACGGTCGCGGTATGCATATTGACCGGCGCGCATCACCGCTTGTTTGGCGATGCGATAGACGGTGCTGCGGCGGCCGCGGTAACCCTTGGCTTGCTTTAAAACTTTTTTATGACGGGCCCGTGCTGTGACCCCACGTTTTACTCTAGGCATAATAGCTCCTTAAATTGAGTGTGAGGTTAAGCGTTAGGCAGCATGGCGCGTACAGACACCATGTTGGTCGCATCGACACCTGTCGAACCACGCAATTGACGCTTGGTCTTGGTTGTCTTTTTAGTCAGGATGTGGCGCTTGAAGGCTTGGCCGCGCTTGACGGTTCCACCTGGACGTACACGAAAGCGCTTTTTGGCGCTGCTTTTCGTTTTCATTTTTGGCATAACAATGTCTGTCCGAAGACAGCTCCATTTTTTATATGATTGCAGGTGGCAACACTTCGTTGCGCTTGGATGCCTACTCTCACTTATTTGGCAGCGAAATCGAGTTCGCTGCTTTTGTAAAAACAATGCCCACCGCAAGCGGTGGACATCGAATTTCAAAACTTCAAGGTCACTGCAA
>JAQGLY010000053.1 GCA_028292625.1 Herbaspirillum sp.
GAAGCAGAGCACTTGTTCGTTGTAGGCGTCGTTCCATTGCATGGAGACGTCGACGGTCACGCCGTCTTTTTCGCCGGTGGCCTGGAACACGGTCGGGTGCAGGACGTTTTTGGCTTTGTTGATGTATTCGACGAAGCCGCGAGTGCCGCCTTCGAACGCGAAGTTTTCTTCCTTGCCGGTGCGCTGGTCGGTCAGTTTGATATGCACGCCGTTGTTGAGGAACGAGAGTTCGCGGATGCGCTTGGCCAGGATGTCGTAGTGGAATTCGATGTGGTTGAAGATTTCCTCGTCGGCCCAGAAGTGCACTTCGGTGCCGCGCTTGTCGGTGTCGCCGATGACTTTGATCGGGGAGACGGCGACGCCGTCGTGCATTTCGATCAGGCGGTCTTGCGGCACGCCTTGCTTGAACTCCATGTAGTGGACTTTGCCGTCGCGCCGCACGGTCAGTTTGAGCAGCTTGGACAGGCCGTTGACGCAGGATACGCCGACGCCGTGCAGGCCGCCGGAGACTTTATAGGAGTTCTGATCGAACTTGCCGCCGGCGTGCAGCTCGGTCATCACGATTTCGGCGGCGCTGCGCTTCGGTTCGTGCTTGTCGTCCATTTTCAGGCCGGTCGGAATGCCGCGGCCGTTGTCGGTGACGGAGATGGAATTGTCGGCGTGGATGGTGACGTTGATTTCGGTGCAGTGGCCGGCCAGCGCTTCGTCGATGGAGTTGTCCAGGACTTCGAATACCAGGTGATGCAGGCCGGTGCCGTCAGAGGTGTCGCCGATGTACATGCCGGGCCGCTTGCGGACGGCTTCCAGTCCTTCCAGGATCTGAATGGACGATGCGCCATAGGATTCTTTGTTGGCCAGGGTGGTGTCGATTGGGGCTGATGACATGGTTACCTTCTGATTTGACTGCTGCAAAACGATAAAAACGCGATTGAAAACGCGGTAAAGACTGAGCGGAAGCAGTGTGAAATATCGGCGAAATAAGCCGGGAACCGTTAATGACGCTGCTTCTTAAAAGTGGCAAAGGGGCCGTGCGATCGTTCACGGCCCCTCGTCAGGATTGATGCGCTGCGCTTAAATACGCATCGGCATCACTACATATTTAAAGTCATCATTGTCCGGGATGGTGATCAACGCGGAAGAGTTGGCGTCGCCCATGGCGATGTTGACGTTTTCTTCTTTCAGGTTGTTCAGCACGTCGAGCAGATAGGTGACGTTGAAACCGATGTCGACACTGTCGCCGCCGTAGTCGATTTCCAGTTCTTCGACGGCTTCTTCCTGATCGGCATTGGTCGAACTGATTTTCAGGCTGCCGGGGGCGATCACCCAGCGCACGCCTTTGAATTTGTCGCTGGTCATGATCGCGGCGCGTTGCAGTGAGCGCAGCAGCTGGTCGCGGCCGATCGTGAAGCCGTTCTTGTAGCCTTTCGGGATCACGCGGGTGTAGTCGGGAAATTTGCCTTCGACCAGCTTGGAGACCAGTTCGATGTCGCCGAACACCAGCTTGACCTGATTGGTGGCGATTTCGAGATCGACCGGCTGGTCGCTGTCTTCCAGCAGGCGTTGCAGTTCGATGATGGTTTTGCGCGGAATGATGACTTCCTGGCGCGACGGGAATTCCTGATCGGTTTCGACCTGGCAGAAGGCCAGGCGGTGACCGTCGGTGGCCACGGCGATGATGTGCTTGCCTTCGACCACCAGCAGCAGACCGTTCAGGTAGTAGCGGATGTCTTGCTGCGCCATCGAGAAGTGGACCATGTTGAACAGGTGCTTCAGGGTTTTTTGCGGCAGCGTGACTTTGGCGTTGTAGTGATCGGCCAGCACCACGGTCGGGAATTCTTCGGCGGCCAGCGTTTGCAGCGCAAAGCGCGATTTGCCGGATTTGACGGTCATCCGCTTGTTTTCCAGCGTGACCGAGACGTCGCCGGTTTCGGGCAGGGCGCGCAGGATATCGAGCAGTTTGCGGGCCGCCACCGTGGTGCCGACGACATCGCTGCCGCTGCCCACGTCCGCATGCGTGGTTATCTGCACTTCCATGTCGGTCGACAGGAAAGATACTTTTTCGCCATCCTTGCGTATGAGAATATTGGCCAGAATCGGCAATGTGTGCCGACGCTCGACAATACCACTCACGATTTGCAGCGGTCGCAAAAGCGTATCTCTTTGTGTTTTGACTAATTGCATAGTCGATATCCTTGCTCGTAGTGGTTGAAAGGATGCTTCAGGAGCGTACTTGTATGACTTTGCATCCCGTAAAAACCGCCGGGCAGACCCGCGCGGGGTTTACTTATTCGTTATCTGCTTGTCATTCCAGATGGCTATTGTACTGTATAAAAACACAGCTTTTGTTCGCCGACCCCCGCCGTTTATAACAGCGTCCATTGTATCAATCCTGTCCCTCCAGCGCGACCCTTAGTTAGCCTTTCAGGGTCTGTTCCAATACGTGGATCTCGTGATTGCATTCGGGATTTTTGTTGCGGTCGGCGGCGATTTTGCGCACGGCGTGCAGGACGGTGGTGTGATCGCGTCCCCCAAACAGGTCGCCGATTTCCGGCAGGCTCTTCTTGGTCAGCTCCTTGGCCAGATACATGGCGATCTGGCGTGGACGGGCGATGTTGGCCGGGCGTTTCTTCGAATACATGTCGGCGACTTTGATATTGAAGAAGTCGGCAACCGTCTTTTGAATGTTTTCGACGGAGATCTGCTTATTTTGGACGGATAAGAGGTCTTTTAAGGCATCTTTAACGACATCGATGGTGATGTCCTTGCCGTGGAAGCGGGAATACGCGAGGATTTTGCGCAGCGCGCCTTCCAGCTCGCGCACGTTCGAGCGCAGGTGTTTGGCGACGAAGAACGCCACGTCGTCGGACAGGGTGACGCCTTCCTGCGTGGCCTTTTTGAGCAGAATCGCGACCCGCATTTCCAGTTCCGGCGGCTCGATCGCCACCGTCAGGCCGGAATCGAAACGGGAAATCAGCCGGTCGTCCATGCCGGTGATTTCCTTCGGATAGGTGTCGCTGGTGATGATGATTTGCCGTTTGGCGGAGATCAGCGCTTCGAAGGCATAGAAGAATTCTTCCTGCGTACGGCTTTTACCGCCGAAGAACTGGATATCGTCGATCAGCAGCAGGTCGAGCGAATGGTAGTAGCGTTTGAAATCGTCGAAACCCTTGCGCTGATAGGCCGTCACCACGTCGCGCACGTATTGCTCGGCGTGGATATAGCGGATTTTCGCGGAGGGATTGTCGATCAGGACCTGGTTGCCGATGGCATGGATCAAATGGGTTTTGCCGAGGCCCACGCCGCCGTACAGGAACAGCGGGTTGTACGAAACACCCGGATTATTGGCGACCTGGGTCGCCGCCGCGCGCGCGAGCTGATTGGCTTTGCCTGTGACGAAATTGTCGAAGGTCAGCACGTTGTTGATGCGGGTCAGGTCGCGCCGTGGGGTGTTGTCGATCGGCGCTTCGTTCATATGGTCCGGCATGCCGTGCCGATTGTTGGCGTGGCTGCCTTCCGGACCGTCTTGATATGAGCCCAACGGCGCCGGCATTTGCACCGGTGGATTGCGGCGGACGTTGTTGCGCGGATCGAGGACGAATTGAACCTCGATCGGCTGTTCCCAGAATTGCGTCGCGAGCGCGGTGATGCGACCGGCAAACTGGGTTTTTACCCAGTCCAGTTTAAAGCGATTGGGCGCTGCCACGCGCAGCCGGCCCTCCTCGTAGTCGAGCGGTACCAGTGGCTTGATCCACGCACTGAATTGCTGCGGTGTCAGTTCCTGTTCCAGTTGCGCGGAGCAGGTCTGCCAGAAATTGTCCATGTATCTTCAGTCAGGATGATGTGCCGGGAACGTCTGAAAAAAACGTCGAAGGCTGCAATTCTACTCTGGCGAAACAAAGTTATCCACAAGCGAATCGATCTTGTGTCGGGCCGGCAATTCAATTGTGTATAAGTTATGCACGACGCCTAGGGCGCGCCGGAACAGCTGCAATCACGCCAATAACTCAGGCGGCGATAGCGGTC
>JAQGLY010000089.1 GCA_028292625.1 Herbaspirillum sp.
GGCACCGCCAAGGGCAATCCGGATCTGGTCAAGGCGATCCGCGACGGCGTGGACATCCTGCAACGCAACGGGACCATGAAGACGATTTACGACCGATATCACGTCAATTACGGGCTGGCGATCAAACCCGAAATCCTGACGAATTGATTTGATCCTGCCCTCATGCGCAAAGCCAAGCTTTCCCCGCCAGCCATCCTGATCATGGCGGCCCTCGCCATTGCCGCCGGCCTCGGCTGGGGCCGCGCGCTGTTGCCCGAGCCGCTGCAGGAGATGTTCTCTTACACCGTATCGACGTTTCTGCTTCAGGGCGCGTTATTGGCTGTGAAGATCGCGGCGCTGGCGATGGTCGGCGGTATCGTGCTCGGCCTGGTGCTGGCCTTGATGCGCCTATCCAACATCGCGCCGGTGCGCTCCGTAGCCCGCTTCTATATCTGGTTCATGCGCGGCACGCCGATCATTTTGCAGATCGTTTTCCTGTATGACGCGTTGCCGGTGGTGGGGATCAAGCTCGACAGCTTCACCACGGCGGTATTGGGTTTTATGCTCAACGAGGCCGCGTTCAGCGCCGAGATTATTCGCGGCGGGATCATTTCGGTTGACCGCAAGCAGAGTCTGGCCGCGGCCTCGTTTGGAATGGGGCCGTTTCTGACTTTGCGACGCATCATCCTGCCGCAGGCCATGCGCGTGATTCTGCCCGGCATGGCCAATCAATCGATCAGCATGGTGAAGGGAACCTCGATCGCCTCGGTGATCTTCGTCAATGAATTGACGTTCCGCAGCCAGCAGATCGTCGGCCAGAACTTCAAGTTTTTTACGGTCTTTGCGGCGGCGGGGATCATTTATCTGATCATGACGAGCGGCATCTCTATCGCGCTGGGCCGTCTGGAAACCCGCTTCAGTCTGGACGTCGAAAAACGCGCCAAGGGCAAGGGGCTGAAGCGGTTGTTCAACCGCCGCGCGCCGGACAGCCCGTCCGATCCGTCGGTTTCACCGCCGCCGTTGCCGACGGCCGCTGCAGCCGCAACGAACGGCATAACGGCCTGGATAGCCAATCTGAATAGCGCCCGCGGCAGCGGCGACGGCAAAGGAAAACCGTTCGTCGAATGCTGGAATGTGCAGAAGGCTTACGGCGCGCGGGAAATTTTGCGCGGCATCGATATCAATATTTATCGCGGCGAAGTCGTCGTGCTGATGGGGCCCAGCGGGTCCGGCAAGAGCACGCTGCTGCGGCACATCAATCATCTGGAACAACTGGATTGGGGCGAGATAAAAGTCGACGGCCGCTATGTCGGCTACGAAAAAATCGGCAACGCGCTGCGGCCGACCGGCAATCTCGCCAAAGCCCGCGCGGATGCGCGGATCGGGATGGTATTCCAGCACTTCAATCTGTTCGATCATCTGACCGTGCTTGAGAACGTCATCGAGGCCCCGATCCAGGTCTACGGCGAGGCGCCGGAAGCCGCGCGCAAACTGGCGCTGGATCTGCTGGACGCGGTCGGCCTGAGCCGCCATGCCGATCATCTTCCGCATCGTCTTTCGGGCGGCCAGCAGCAGCGGGTCGCGATTGCCCGCGCACTGGCGATCTCGCCGCGGCTGATGTTGTTCGACGAGCCGACTTCAGCCCTCGATCCCGAACTGGTCGGCGAAGTGCTGACCGTCATTCGCCGTTTGGCCGAAGCCGGGATGACGATGATCATCGTTACGCACGAGGTCAGGTTTGCGCGGGAGGTCGCAGACCGCATCGTCTTCATGGATGAAGGACAGGTCGTCGAGTCGGGACCGCCTGAAGAGGTACTCGACAGGCCGAAACAGGAGAGGACCCAGCGCTTCCTCAGGATGGTCGAGCGCGACACCGTCTGAATCAACGGCCGCAACGGCCGCAATAACACAGCTAATTCACTCAGGCGATCCATCCGCCTGCGGGCGAGTTGCGCCCGTTTATTTGCAATCGGCACGCAAGTGCATAACGTTACGGAGAAATTCGACTATGAAAGCTTCAGCAAAGGATCTCGTCAACCTGGACCGGCTGGCGCGGCAGATGGATGCATACGGACTCGATGCGATTGTCGCGCGCGCAGGCCTCAATTTCACCTATCTTTCCGGGGTCGTGTATCCCGGCACCCTGGCCCGCCACGTCGATCTCGCGGATTCTCCCCGCGCCGTCTATCTGATCTGGCCGAGGGAGGGCGAACCGCGCATCGTGCTCAACGCGATCGCCGAGGGGCTGGCGCGGCGCGATTCCTGGGTCGAGCACTTCGATGTTTACGAAGGCTACGTGGAACGGCCGATCGAGCGGCTGGCCGATGTGCTCGGCGCAATGGGGCTATCCGACGCGACGGTCGGATTCGAAACGAATTACATCAGCGCCGCCGACTGGAATTTTCTGCGGACCAGCTTGCCACGCATGCGCGCGGTCGATTCGACGGCCGCGATGGAGGAAGTGCGGGTGGTGAAAACGCCGGCGGAACTGGCGTGCCTCAAGCGCGGCGCAGACCTGCTCGACGATGCTTATCTGCAGAATTTTCCGAAGGTTCGCGCCGGCTCGCGCGAGCGCGATTTGCATGCCGCGCTGATGGCGAGCTGCCTTGCCGGCGGCGCCGAGTTCGTCCACGGCATTCTGAACTCCAGCCGCAACACCATCGCTTATGCGGGCGAAAGCGACTTCGCCTTCGCCGCGGGCGATGCGATCCGCACCGATTATGTCGCCTATGTCCGGGGCTATCCGGGCCACCAATCCCGCTGCGCGGTGGTCGGACGGCCGAGCGACGAACAGCGCCGCGAATATGCGGTGGTGCGGGACATCTACCGCGCCAGCTGCGATCAGTTGCGGCCGGGTCGAACCGCCGGCGAGGTCTATCGCTTTGTAGTCGAACGCTTTGCCGCGGCCGGCATGCCTTACCACTCGATGCTGGCGGGTCACGGTGTGGGCAGCTGGTGGCACCAGCAGGATCCGATCATTTCGCGCGACAATCCGCGCGTGCTTGAGGAAGGCATGGTCATCGCGATGGAGCCGCACGTCAATCACTGGCACATCCAGGACATGTTCGTGATACGGGCCGACGGACCCGAACTGTTGTCGGGCAAATTCCCGACCGACGAAATCTTTGTCTGCGGTTAAGGAACCATGATGAAAAACCTATCAACCATGGCTGAGATGTCGGCTGTACAGTCGTATGTCGACGACGGCCGCGTGCTCGAAGTGGAGCAGGCGCTGATCCGCATTCCGAGTTCGACCTTCAAGGAACATCAGATCGCCGATTACCTGGCCGAGCGGATGCGCGGTATCGGTCTGGAGGTGAGCATGATGGACGTAGTTCATCCAAGCGATCCCCGATCGTTCAGCCGGCAGCCGGTCGGCATCCTGCGCGGCACTGGCGGCGGCCCCAGCCTGATGCTCAACGGCCATATGGATCCGGGCGTGGAGATGTCGGGCTGGACGGTCGATCCCTATGGCGCGAAATTCGAAGACGGTTGGGTCTGGGGCATGGGCGCGCACGACGACAAAGGCGGTATCGCCGCGGCGTTCTGCGGACTCGAGGCGGTAATCCAATCCGGCAAGCGCCTCCGCGGCGACGTGCTGTTGTGTCCGGTGATTGCGCACAAACTGGGGGGCGCGGGAACGCGGGCGCTGCTGAGGGGCGGGGTGAGCGCCGATTACTGCATCAATATGGAACACTCGAACAACACCATCGCCAACGTGTGCGTCGGCGTCGTCATGGTCGGCATCCGCGTACAGGCGCCGGAGCTTTTTTTCCGCTACAGCCCGGAAGCGAAGGCGCAATACTGGAATCCGATCGAGCAGATCTGCGAAATCATCCGGCGCATCGGGCCCAGCCTGGATCCGATACCTGAGGGGAGCTGGATGACGTTCGAACCGCATCCCGAGCTTCCCGGCTTTCCGACGCACACCTTCGATACCGTTCACAAGGAGCATTATTACCACCGCAACCACACCGGCATGTCGAGCCGGGAAGCCGAGCTGCAACTGCAGTTCCGGACGGTGCCCGGGCAATCGCTGCAAAGCCTGGAGGTCGATCTGACACGGCTGCTTGAGGGTATTCGGCGCGATCATCCCGCCTTCAATTACCAACTCACGTTGCCCGCGGCTGGCACCGCGCAGGGCTGGTGCCAGGATCCGATGGAGTGCCCGACCGACCACCCGCTGGTGCAGGCGCTGGCGTGCGGGCAGCGTTTTGCATCGCACGCCGAGCCCGTCGTCGGCGGCTGGGGACGGCTCGGCAATGTCGGCGACGGCAATATCATTGCGGCCGCCGGCATTCCGTCGGTGCAATACGGGCCGGGCGACATCCGGATCTATCGGGAATGGCCGACAGCCGATGAACGGGTACTGCTGTCTGATCTGGTCATCGCCGCGAAGGCGATAGCGGCGGCGATCGTGGGGGTCTGTGCTTGAACCCCTGGTGTCGGGCCGTCAGCCTGGAACCTTGGCGGCCAGGATGTCCACTTTTTCGATGGTCGGCGGTTCTGTCAGCAGTTCCGACGCCCTTGCCATCAGTGCCTTTGCGATCGCGCCGGAAAGATGCGCTTCACGCCCCGACTCGGCGGCGAATGCATCGAAGATGCCGAACCTGGACGGGCTCAGTTTCAACGCAAACCATACAGGCGTTTCAGCTTCCTGATTTGCCAGCGTCAACGCATTCTTCAAAAATGCTTCGACGTCGGCCTCTTTACCCGGCTTGGCGGTCATTTGAGCGAGCAGCGCGAATTTGGTCATGATGTTTCCTTCATATGGGGGGAGGGGAGAATGCATTCTAGGCGCTGTCCCCATAATGAAATAGTGGCGGAATCGCCAATAATGCTATCATTTCGGCCATGCTCATTTATGTTCTCGCGCTCGACGGCGTATTCGATATCGGCCTCTCTGCCCTGATCGATGTGATCGGCACCGCGAAGGAACTTGCGCCTGCGGAAAAAATATCGCCGCAATTGGATGTGCGGCTGGTAGGGGTGCGGAAAAGAGTGCGCACCGCGCAAGGATTGACCGTTCCGGTATCGGCGGCGGCCGACCTTCGAACCCCCGATGTTGTATTGGTGCCGGCCCTGGGAAGCATGACGCCCATTCCGCTGATCGATGCAATGACGCGCCGCGATGTCATCGATGCGGGAGAATGGCTGAAGATATGGGCGCAAGCCGGCGCTTCGATCGGGGCGGCTTGCTCCGGTACTTTTATTCTTGCCGAAACCGGGCTGCTGGATGGCCACCGCGCCACGACTTCGTGGTGGCTTTCTTCGTTATTTCGCCAGCGCTATCCACGCGTGATGCTCGATGAAACCCGGATGCTGGTCAATTCCGCCGGTTTTACGACCGCGGGCGCGGCGCTCGCCCACCTGGACCTTGGGCTGGGCGTGGTGCGCAGCCAAAGTCCCGCCTTGGCCGCTTTGTGCGCGCGTTACCTGCTGATCGAGCCGCGCGGGACCCAGGCCGTGTTCATGATTCCCGATCACGTCGCGCATACGGACCCGATGGTGGAGCGTTTTGAATATTGGGCGAGAGCCAGGCTGGCGCAAGGTTTTTCGATGAGCGACGCCGCTCGCGCAATCGGCGCCAGCGAAAGAACCTTGGGGCGGCGACTGCACGCCGTGCTGGGCAAATCGCCACTGGCCTATTTTCAGGACCTCAGGGTGGCGCATGCCGTTCAAATGCTGCAGACCGGTAATGAAAGCATCGACCAGATCGCCAACCAGGTAGGCTATGCCGATGGCGCCACGTTGCGTACGCTGCTGCGCCGCAAGCTGGGCAGGGGTGTGCGTGAATTGCGCGAACGTGATTCGTTGCGCAATTACTGAGTAAGAAGGAACGCTTGGGCCGGTAAGGGTTGCCCATTTCCAACATTGAAAATAATTGTGAAGACGATAATTTCTTTAAAAGGTTCCCGTAAAATCCAGATACAATTAAAAAAAACGCGACCTGCGCTCGCATTAACAAGGTGTGAATAAAAATATGCAGCAAAGGATGGGGTTTCCATGGGGCATTTTTTTGTCGCTGGTCAAGAAATACGCATTACTGGGTAGCGCACTTTGCCTCGCACTGAGTCTATCCGTGGCCCATGCCGCCGACGTTGCCTTTGCGGGTTTTGCTTATTCCGGTGACGATCAATCGATTGCCGGCCGGTTCCCCTACTCGAAGCGCTACGAAGCATCATTAGGCCCAGCGGGAATCAATGGACCGCTCCAAAAGGCGCTTACCTCCATACATCCCCAAGGCTATAAGTTAATTCCTCGTATCGAGGAATTAGCAGACCGCGATCAAGCTATCGCTGTGGCATTGGTCATCACTAATGAAACCGTGTCCACCGAGCAGATTGGAGCTGTCTTTAAACTCTTTGTGCAGTTGCGCGGGCAGGCGATGTACTTTGATTTCAAATCACAAACGGTGATTCGCGCATATCCTTTTAGCTTCGCGTATATCGACGGACTCCAAAGTCCGCCCACCGAAGATCAGAAGATTGAACGAATCGGATACGTGTACAACGGTATCGGGGGCAAGCCGGGCATTTTGGAGCGTTTCACCAATGCCTTGGCTCAAGCCACAATTCCAACACATGTACCGCTGTACGTACAGGTGTCAAACATCTCCATCGATGACGAAGCGCGCAGTGAATTCCCCGCCGCCTATGGCAAAGAGGTGGCGGAAACATGGGTTGCGGATACGTTCGCAGATGCGATTTCGAGCAAAATGGGCATCCCTATTTTGCCTTACGCCAAGGGCTATGCAATCGGCGGCGTGATGCCGATGACCGTAGCCGATGGCACAGTCTTCAACTTAAAGTTGCCTCAGCCGGATTACCAGTTCAGCGTAAAAATAAAGAAGCTGAAAAAGATTTTGTATTCAGAACAAGGGGCCGGCAAAGCCTTTATCTACGGCACATTGGCAGACGTGAAGCTGGATGAACCCCTCTCTTCGATAAGCTATCTCAACGGGCAATTCAAGAACGGGGAATTAAAAACCGTCCCTGCAAGCCAAGTCAATACTGACGATTTTCCCGCCTTTCAGGATTCAATGCGTGGACTGTTCATTAAGTTGTCAGCCGCAATAGATGGGGAAGACACGTCTTGGCTAAAGTCTGCAACGCAAGCCGCAGATATCGACAAGCAAATGGCATCCACCAGGGAGTTAATAAAAACATGCAAATAAAAAGACTGATTGCTACTGCCGTACTGGCTGTCGTCGCTACTGCCGCACTAGCCGATGTTGTCAGCTCCAAAGGTAAGGCAACCGTCAAATACCCCGAAAAAACCGCGTCGCCTGAAACCAAGGAAAAGGCAGTATTCTCGGCACAGATGAAGGCTATCGAAACCTACTTTGCAGAAGCAGGCGATTCGCAAGCAGAAAACCTGGACGCGATCCGCGATCAAATCAAGGGGGACCCGGACAGATTCATTCTCGAATCAACTGTCTTGGCAGAGGAAGACAAGCCCGACCTTCATCAATACACCACAGTTGTGCGCATCTCGTTAAACGGTTCCAACTTGCGCAACGCGTTGAAAAAAGTTTCTGCAACCGGGGCGGTCGCGGCGGGGGAGCGTTCGCAACTGGCCTTTATTTTTGTGTCGCGCCAGGTCGATACGCAGACCACCTACGACGCGCGTGTCACGAAGCGCGCTATCGTCAGCGTGAAAGGCCACAACGCCGAGTCCACTTCCGAACAAGGTACGGAAGGCGAGTCTGTTGGAAGAAGCCAGGTTTCCACCAACTCGGCCACCAAGATCAAGGCCAGCTATTCGGGGGAACAGGCGGCCACATTGGAAGCCGGTGGGTCGTCGATGCAGCGTTCAGGCGCTTCGACCTGGAAGTTAATCCCAAGCCAAAATCTCAATTCCATCGTTTCGCAAATTTTCAAAACGTCCGGTTATCGCGTCGTCGACGCTCAGATGGTCGAGCCTATGACGAATGGGAAAATGAAAGTCGAAAATGTCGAAAACGACTATAAATCGGGCAATGATTTAAAAAGCGCCACCTTGCAAAACGTCGTTGCCGGAATGCGCAATGCGGGCATTCGATACGTTGCGCTCGGAACCCTCGATGTGGGTCAAGTTGGACGTGACCCGGCCACCGGCCTGCAGCGTGTATCCGTCACCGTCAACGCCAAGATCATCGATGTTGGTCAAGGCATTCCCGAGAGCGTCGCCGCCGCCGGACCCGCGCAGTACGCCGGTGTGGGTCCAACTGAAGAAGAAGCTCGTACCAACGCGTTAAAACTGGCCGCGCAAAGTGTTTCCCATGATCTCACCAGCCAACTGGCCAACGCAGGTTTGCGTTAATTTATAACCATAAAAAAGGAAGTCCACATGTCACGTTTCATCGCAACCCTCGTCGTATCCGTAGCCGTTCTTGGCGCATTCGCAGCACAGGCAAATGCTTTCGGCTTGTCCGATGTTCCTGGCATGGGAAGCAAATCGAGCGGTAGCGGCTCCGCCGACCTGGGCGCCGCACAAGACCAGTTGGTAAAGCAATATGTGGCAGGTAGCAAGAGCGTTCTTTTAGGTAATGCAGGAATGGCGGATGCCTTAGGGCTCAAGACTCAAGCCGCCGCGTTGCGCGCGTCGGGAGACAGTTTAAGTGAGGGCGCTACCAAGGACAATCTGGCCGACAGCGCGAAAGTAACGAGCGATGGGAACAAAGAGATGGCAGCTGAAATGAAAAACACTGGCCCGCTCGATGCCCAAGCTAAGCAGAAGTACGTGGCGGGAATGCTGCTGCTGGCACAGGGGATGGGCAAGTACATTGGCATGAAAGGTTCGCTCGACTCGTTCGCAAGTGGCCTGAAAACAGTTTCTCCGATGATGCTGCCCAAGCTGCAAAGCGGTGCATACATTGTGACTTCGCTTCCATCCAATATGAGCAATCTGGGATCGGCATTAAGCAATGCGGTTAATTTTGCAAAATCTCAAAACATTGAAATACCAGCCGACGTTACAAAATCGATGAATTTCTAGCACCAGCTTAAACACTTAGGGGCGGCACATGAAGTTAAAAACGACAGGATTGGCATTGCTGTCAGCGCTGGCATTTTCATCCTGCGGAAAAAAAGAAGACGTATCCGAACAAGCCGCGCCGCCCCCGCCCGTCAGCGTTGCGGCCCCTGTGCCGGACGTGGGCAAGGTGGACACTGTTGCTGCCAAAGCAGATGGCTATGGCTTGACGCCCGCGACGGCTACTTCCGACGCAATGAAGTCAGCCATTCTGCAAGTCAATGGCGCGACTATCGACTCCGGTTCCGTTCAGGTGAGGTACGGCCTGGACGTGACAGACGGCGTAGATTCCGTTTCGTTGCGCGCCACCGAGTTTGCCGAAAGGGTGGCGCAGAAATCCGGCGGCGCAATTACGAATTTCAAAATCGTGAACGTACAAGAGCCAAAAGAAGAAGGTGGCCAGTATAGAGTGACCATTGAGGCCAATATCGCTCACTTCACGGCGCCGGCAGATTCGAAGAAGATCAAGGTGGTCGTGGCCCCGGTGAAGTTTGATGTTTCGGGCTTCGATATAGGAGGCCAAAAGGTAGCTTCGACGAAGGTGGCCGAGGACATTCGTGAACAAGTGGCTGCGGCGCTTACGAACAGTGGCCGCTTTAGTTTGTTGGACCGCGAACTTGATCCTGTAATCGAGCAAGAACTGGGCATGATAAAAACTGGCGAAGCTCCGAGAGCAGAAACCGGCAAGCTCGGTCAAGCGGGGACTGCCGATGTGATCTGGAGCGGCCATATCGATATGCTTGCCTACAACAGACATTCCCGCCAGTTGCGCTCAAGTACGCGAGAGCTGGTGAGCTATTCCGGCGGTTGGGGCATTTCGCAAAAACTCGTGAATGTCGCAACAAGACAAGTGATGACGTCGGATACCTTGCAAGGCATGGCCCCGGACATTGCACCGACCACAATGGGTTCCGGGATAAATGCTGGTCAGATTCTGCAAGACATGGAAAACGATATTGTTAATGAAATCGTCACCTCTATCCTTGCGCACACATTCCCGATTACCGTGGTTTCACGCGATGGCGATAACGTCGTTTTAAGTCAAGGCGGTCAAGCCGTGAAGCTCGGGACACGCTACGCAATGGTAACGATGGGCAAGGAAATTAAAGATCCGCAAACCGGCGAGTCGCTAGGTCGGGTAGAAGCGCCATGTTGTGAAGTGGTGGTCGATAAAGTCACACCAAAGCTGTCATACGGACATCTGGAAAATGTGAAGGTCGCGCTTGAAAACGTGCCTCTTGAGGGAATACAGCTTCGAGCGCAAGTGAAGGCGATGGCGAAAGCCGAGCCGGAAGAAATCAAGGGTTCTGGTGCTGTCGGTACAGAATCGATTAGGCCTGTTGCTGCAATCAAGCGCGTAAGGAAAGCGGCCGCAAGTGAGTCATCATCATCCATTCAAGAAACAAAGAATGATGGTAAATGGTAAGCCGAGGCCGCCGCCGATATCAATGAATGGGTTGAGAAACAGTTTTTTCTCAACCCATTTTTCCTCCGCCCTACGATCCGGATTTGAAATTAATATTCATCAAAATATTTCTGAATCTTTTGCAGATCGTTGGTTTTGGTTAAAGCAAGCATCAGCAAAATACGCGCCTTTTGCGGATTCAGGGAATCGGCGGCGATGAATTTATTCGTATCGTCGGATGACAGGCGATTGACTACGCCGCTGCCCACTCTGGACGAACGCACGATGACCAGGCCCTTTTTCTGCGCATCCGTCGCCGATATTTGCGTTGCCTTCGAGATGGAACCGTTTCCGGGAGCGGCGATGACGATGCCCTTGATGCCCGCTTTGACCGCTGCCTCATACAGATAGCCGTACTTATCGCTGTTTTGATAACCGTACAAAATATCGACTGCCGGAAGTTTGTCGAGCTTGCTGATATCGAATTCCGAATTCATGGTGTGCTTGCGCAGGGACGCATTATAGAAATAGGGCTTTCCGCCCACCAGCACGCCGAGATAACCATGCTCGGCGGATTTAAACGTGTCCAGCATGGCGGTGTTTGTTTTGGTCACCTCGCGCGCCGATCCGATCCGGTCGTTTAATAAAATCATCGCGCCGCGGCCTTTGGCTTCCTTGCTGGCGGCCACCAGAACGGCGTTATACAAATTGAACGGACCGTCGGCGCTGATGGCGGTCGCTGGCCGCATCGAGCCGACCACAACCACGGGTTTATCGCTTTTGACCACCAGATTCAGGAAATAAGCGGTTTCTTCCAGCGTGCTGGTGCCATGCGTGACGACAACGCCGTCGACGTCCTTGGAGGCCAGCAATTCATTGATGCGCTTACCGAGCGCCAACAGTATTTCATCGTTCATGTCGGTGCTGCTGGCGTTGGTGATCTGTTCGCCGCTGATATTGGCCAGATTCTGCATTTCCGGAACGGCCTTGATCAGGTTGTCGACACTGATTGCTCCGGAGGTGTAGCCCGTTGTGGTGGTATTGGCCGCGGCTGAGCCTGCGATCGTTCCGCCTGTCGCCAGAATTTTTATATTGGGTTTTTTGGCTTCCTGGGCGTGGGCGGCCGGGATGACGGCGTTGTCAAATGGAAGCACGCATGCCGCGCTCAGGATAGAAGCGGTTAATAGTGCGGCTGTTAGTATTTTTCTGGTATTCACTTGTTTCTCTCCGGGTTGCTGGGATGGCTGATTGAAGAAATTGTCTTCGGGCATTTTGAATGCACTTTTTGTGCCAGCGGACAACAGTTGGCTTCGGTCAAGCCTTGGAGAGTGTGGCGTTATCTAGAGGCGGATTAGCCGTTTAGCATTGTTTTCGTCATCATAAGATGACATAATAAATGCCCAACTTCAATGAAGCGCACATGCGAACTACCCTGGCAATCGACGACGACCTGCTGGAGAAGGCACAGTCCTTTACCGGTCCGATGGGGCCTACGGAATTAGTGCGAGAGGCACTGAAGGCGTTTATCCAGCGTGAAAGCGCTAAGCGCTTGGCATTGCTCGGTGGGTCAGAACCGCAGCTGAACACGGCGTCCCGTCGACGGTCTGATCCTGCGTGATTCTTGTTGATACATCGGTCTGGATCGACCATTTGCGTCAAACCGACCATGAGCTTTCGCGCCTTCTGGACCAGGGACTCGTCTTAGCTCATCCGTTTATAACGGGCGAGTTGGCCTTGGGGAATCTACAAAACCGGGCAACAATTTTAGACGCCTTGCAAAGTTTGCCGCAGGCAACTATCGCAACAGACACGGAAGTGATGCACTTAATCGATCACAACGCCCTTTTTGGTATGGGGATCGGCTATGTGGATGCACATTTGTTGGCAGCCGTCAGGCTCACAATTGGCAGTTCAATCTGGACACGGGATAAGCGGTTGAACACGGCCAGTTTGAAACTGAACCTGGCTACCAATACGAGCCATTAGATCTACCGGCTCGGAATTTTAGCAGCGCTATTTTTTTATCAGCGATGAATGGATCAAACCGTCTGCCGAATGGCGTCGGGATAATATTGCGGCGATTCGCGGCGGTCGTACATGCCGTAATCCCGCACTATGCGCACGCGGCGGAGCCTGGCGCCGGCGGGAAGATCGACCACGTTCTGATAGGCTTGCGCGGCCTCTTTGTCGCGCCACGTCATCAGCAGAATGAGATCGCCAGGCGTGAGCACCGCGTCGAATACGTCCCAGGAAACCAGACCCGCCGCATCGGGCACCAGACCCAGCCATTGCGCGACTTCATCTGCGCGGGCTTGACAGAGCCGCTCCGGCGCTTTTTTCACGTCGACCATCATCACTGTCGTGCCGTCGCCTGCAACGGTTTCGTCCAGGCGCTGTTCCTGCAGCGCATACCCATCGGGCAAATGCGTGTCCTGGGTTATTTGTCCGACCCGCAAGTGATAATCGAGAAAAACGTCGGTACGGCCTTTTCCCTGGATGTCGTGATGCATGGCCTGCGTGCGCCAACGCACCAACGCTTTTTCATCGCGCCATCCGGAGAGCGACAATATCCATCCTTCGCGAACGAGACTGCGATAACGGATGTTGTCGATGAATCCCTCTATCCGGACCAATTCCGGCCTGAGCAATTTGGCGTAACCGAGATAAGCATCCCATTGATCGGATTTTGGGTGGACTTCAAACAATACTGAAAACATGGCTCTCCTTGATTTCCAATGTTTTTCTCAACGCTCCAGGGCGAGCAGTAATTTTTTTGCGCCAATGCCGCCGGCAAATCCGGTGAGATCGCCGGATGCGCCGATGACCCGGTGGCAGGGCGCAATAATGGAAATCGGATTTCTTCCATTTGCCGCGCCAACCGCGCGAACCGCCTTTGCATTGCCGATCTGCGCAGCGATTTCACCGTAACTGCGCGTTTCGCCGAACGGAATGGTCAACAGTGCTTGCCAGACCTTTTTCTGAAATTCGGTCCCGGCAAAATCGAGCTCAAGTTCAAAACGGCTTCTTTTTCCAGCGAAATACTCTGTCAGCTGCCTTTCTGTCTCCAGCAGAACCGGACTGTCCTTTTCCTCGCGCAGGGGACTGATGCGTACCCGGTTCGGTCTATCGTTTTCCCACAAAATGGCGGAGAGTTTCGACCCATTTGCGACCAATTTCAATTTGCCCACCGGGGAGTCCATTACCTTATATACGTATGACATCTTCCTGCTCCTTCACGTTTAAAGAAGTCCGGCATTCATATTAATGCCGGCTCACGAAAGATGCTCTCCGTTTCTTGCGATCGATTTCTCCGAATGATCTGGGTAACTATACCCGCGAATATGCAGGGAAGGCGGGTAGTTCATTTTCGGGTTGCTTGTTTTATACCTCTATCTGAGGACAAAAAATGACGAACCCTATCGTGAAGTTTCTAATATTTATGTCTTGCACATGCGTGCTGGCTGGATCGCGGCTGGCCTGTGCACAAGTCTATGTGGGCACCAATTCCGACGGCAATCTGGTGCTATCGAGTTTCAAGTCCGATGATACGCCGCAACTGATCGTGGCCGACCCGGCGCCGGTCAAGAAGAAATCGCGGCCATCGAACGCGCCGCAGCCGGACGATCCTTTGATTCCCGCGGCGCTCAAGGCGCTGGTAGACGATGCCGCCAAACAGCATGGACTGGATCCGCTTTTGCTGCACGCCGTCATCAGGGCCGAGTCGGGATATAACCGGCGCGCCCTGTCGCCGAAGGGAGCCGGCGGCCTGATGCAGCTGATGCCGGCCACTGCGCGCCGTTTCGGGGTGAAGGATCTGTTCGATCCCGGGCAGAACCTGAAGGCGGGAGCGCGCTATCTGAGCTGGCTGCTCAAGCTGTTCAATGGAGATCTCGAATTGGCGCTGGCAGGCTACAACGCGGGAGAGCAGGCTGTCATTCGCGCCGGCTATCGTATCCCTCCTTATAACGAGACGCTCAATTACGTACCGAAGGTGCTTAACTATTATCGGATCAAGCCTCAATGATCTGCAAAGCCTGGAACAACTACATTGTGTTTGGAGAATTTGTCATGCGCCAACGTAAGAAACTGTTTCGCGGTTCGCTGTTTCTGGCGGCCGTTTGTCTGGCTCCCTGTGCATACGCGCAGAGCGACGACCCTCACGCTCACCATCATATGACGATGGCGCCCGAGACGGCGCAGATCAAGGTCGGCTACTACATCTTGCCGAACGTGGATCTGGTGCGGGAAGACGGCAAGACGGTATCGCTGCTCAAGGAGTTCAACGACGGCCGCCCCGTCATTCTGAACTTCATCTACACCACCTGTACCACGGTCTGCCCGGTCACGAGCCAAACGTTTTCGCTATTGCAAAGCGCTTTGGGGAGCGACAAAGACAAGGTCCATCTGGTGTCGATCTCGATCGATCCCGAACAGGATACGCCTGCACGGCTGCAACAATATGCGAAGAAATTCAAGGCCGGTGCGGAATGGAACCACTATACGGGCAGCGTTGAAGCGAGTATCGCCGCGCAACGCGCATTCGATGTCTATCGGGGCGACAAGATGAATCACAATCCGGTCACCTTGTTGCGCGCAGGGCCCGGCAAGCCGTGGCTGCGGATCGACGGCTTTTCCACGCCGGACGATCTGCTCAGGGAATACCGTCATCTGGTCGCGCTTAACTGAGGATGCACCCTTGGCAGGCGGGATGGTGATCGCGCGGCGACGGCCGGTCTTGCAAAAACTGGCGAACGTGATTCTGCTGGCGGCGCTGTCCGGTTTTGCGTCATACGCACGCGCGGACGAGGCGTCCGCGCAACGTCTCTATCGCGAGGCGATTCTGCCGTCCGGCGCGACGATCCGTGGCGACCGCGGCGCCAACGGCGCTGTTGAAGGCGTCGACGCCGCCTGCGTCAACTGTCATCGCCGCAGCGGTTTCGGCACAACCGAGGGCAAGTTCGTCATCCCCCCGATCGCCGGCAAATACCTGTTCCGGCCGCATGGCAGCCGGCCGGAAGATATCGACTTCCGCTATGGGCCGGGATTCGTTCCCAAGCGCGAACCCTATACCGACGCCACCCTCGCGCGCGCCATACGCGATGGCGTCGGCCGGGATGGAACGCCGCTCAACGCGCTGATGCCGCGCTTTGCGCTCGACGATGTCGCGATGGCCGATCTGATCGCCTATCTGAAAAACCTGTCGAGCGATTCGACGCCCGGCGTGAGCGACGACACACTGCATTTTGCGACGATCGTTACGCCCGACGCCGACCCGGTAAAGCGCAAGGGCATGCTGGACGTACTCAATCAATTCTTCCACGACAAGAACGAATTTATCCGCGGCGGCCTGCAACCGATGAAAAGCGGCAATGCCGTGATGTATCGGGTCATCCGAAAATGGCAACTGCATATCTGGGAGCTGTCCGGACCCGCGGACACGTGGGAGCGGCAATTGCACGCGCTGAGCGCGGCGGAGCCGGTGTTCGCTGTCATTTCCGGCTTAGGCGGAACGAACTGGGCGCCGGTCCACCGGTTTTGCGAACAGGAAGCTATCCCCTGCCTGCTGCCGAACGTCGAATTGCCGGTCAATGCGGAGCAGGACTTTTATTCGATTTATTTTTCCAGAGGCGTGCTGCTGGAATCGCAATTGATGGCGCGCCGTCTGGACCGGGATGGGACGGCGAAGGGAGCAAGACGCGCGATCCAGATATTCCGCCAGGGAGATATCGGTCGGCAAGCGGCCGATGCGCTCGAGACCGAATTGAAAACAATGGGATGGAAATCGGAATCGCGTGTTCTCGGGAAATCGGACGCGGCGCGGGACCTGGCGCGCGCGGTCGAGGGCGCCGAGGCTGGGGATGCGCTGATTTTATGGCTGCGCCCGCCGGATCTTGCGCTGCTGCCGTCCGGCGCGGCGAAAAGCAGGGACGTATTCGTGTCGGGACTGATGGCGGAGTTGGAGAATGCGCCGTTTCCACCATCCTGGCGCGAGAGAGTGCAAATGACCTATCCGTTCGATGTGCCGGAGCTCCGGAAGATCAGAATGAATTTTCCGCTGGGTTGGTTCAAGGTGCGCCATATCGCGGTAGTGAGCGAACAGGTCCAGTCCGATACCTATCTTGCCTGCCGCATCTTGTCGGAAAGTCTGGGCGACATGCTCGACAGCTTCGTGCGCGACTATCTGGTCGAGCAGGTCGAGACGATGTTGAGCAAACGGCTCGTCAACGGTTATTACCCCCGCCTGGGGCTGGCGCCCGGTCAGCGCTTTGCATCCAAGGGCGGATATATCGTGCGCTTTGCAAACTCGGATCCGACGCAACCGGCAATCGACGGAACGTGGATTGTGCCGTAGCGATTGGGCCGTGATTCCCCGCCTCATATAACGAATATCCTCACGCCGGTTGGGTACCCCTCCCCATATTTCTTTGCCGCCGTCGCACATATCCTTTGGGTTGATAAGTCCGATTTGAAATCGGTTTACCCAACCGAACGCAAAGAATGGAGCAAGCCATGCGGAACACCAGATTGATCATTTGCGGCATGTCCGCCTCTCTATCGCTACTGTTCGCGCTGCCCGCAGCCGCTCAGTCATTCAAAGTACAGTGCCCCGTAAGCACGCTGATGCACCCGCCGGTCCAGGACCCCGGCAATGCGAGACGAACTATTCCGAATCCCGGCATCAAATGCCAGCACATCTCCGGCGGGGACGGTTATGCAACGATGGCCGACGGAAGCCAAACCTATCTGTTCGCATTCGGTTCCCTGTCGGGCCGGGATCAGATCGGGAAGGGCAAACCGGGAACGCTGAGCGGGGCGGCTTTTAACCTCCCCTACAACGCCTCCAATCCGGATGCGGCCATTACCGATCCCGCCCAGATCATGCGCACCGGCGTGCTGGACGGGAATTTCCCCGCGCCTCTGATGGCCATCGACGAAGACGACGAGTTTTTCCTGACGCTGTCGAACGTCGGCATGATTATGCGGCCCGATCTGTTCGAACAACACACGGTTCACTTCCATGGCTATGCCAACGCATCGGCTTTTTTCGACGGTGTGCCGGATGCATCGGCGGCGATCAATATTGCCGGCAGTTTTACTTATTACTACAACGCGCCGGACGCCGGAACCTATTTTTGGCATTGCCATATCACGCCGCCCGAGCATCTGCAGATGGGGATGGTCGGCCAGCTCTATGTCCGACCCAGGCAGAACAAGCTGCCGTCCGGAACGAACCTCTGGACAGCCCTGTACACGTCAAATCAAAAAGCCTACGGCAATACGACGCCGAACTCGAATGGCGCTTGCACCGATATTCTCTGCACCGGTCAGACGCCTCTGCCGGCCAGAAACACGGGCGCGACGCAACCGGCCGGCGGGGCTATCTATGCTTACAACGACGGCGACGGCAGCACGCGTTATGACGTGGAATATCCGATCCAGATGATGGGATTCGACCCGAATTTCCACTTCGTCGGAATGACGTTCAATCCGGAAGCGTTCACTACGCTCAAGGACAAATATTTCATGCTGAGCGGACGCGGCTATCCGGATACCGTCAACACCGCGGCGATTTCGACGCAGGCCTCGGATGGCGTCTCCAGGGCTTCGCAGCCTCTCCCGAGCCTGATAACGATAGAAAAATCGAAGGGCAAGACCCGCGCATTGCTGCGGATTTCCGACCTCAGCATTACCGAGTTCACCACGCTGGCGACCATCGGCATTCCGATGAAGGTGATCGCGCATAACGCGCGCTTGCTGCGGGACGCGGCCGGCAACAATATGTATTACGACACCAACTCGATCACGCTGGGCGGAGGCGAGTCGATAGACGTCATTCTGGATGCCACCAACATCCCGCCTGGCACTTACTTCCTGTACAGCACCAATCTCGATCACCTGTCAAACGATGCCGAAAACTTCGGCGGAATGATGACTGAGATCCATATCATTTGAGGGCGACGACCATGACTTATTCAATGACGAAGCAAGCCCCCGCCGTTCCGGCGCGGCTATGCCGAATGGCGCTGTGCGCACTGCTCTGGCTGGCGATGGGCCTGGCCAGCGCCGCCGTGCCTGGCATCACCGGCCGCAACTTTGACTTGATTGCGAGAGACGGCCGCAGCACCCAGCCGGACGGCAATTCGATCTATTCATGGGGATACGGATGCGACAGTGCCGCGCCGGCTCCTCAATTCGTTCCGTTCGCCGGCAATTGCCCGCTGATGCAGATACCCGGGCCGACAATGATCGTGACCGAAGGGCAGCAAGTCACGGTTACGCTGACCAATGGTTTGCCGAGCGCGGCCGGCAACACCTCGATCGTGTTTCCGGGTTTCGATGTCACCGTCACCGGCGGGGTGCCGGGGTTGCTCGCGCAGGAAGCCACGCACGACGCCGCCACCAACAAGGTCGTCTATAACTTCACCGCGACCAAGCCCGGCACCTACTCCTATTACAGCGGAAGCCAGCCCGATCTGCAGATAGAAATGGGAATGTACGGCGCCATCGTCGTGCTGCCGGCGACTGCCCAGACCGCATGCGCGAAAGGCGCATCTTCGCTGTCCTCCTCCGCCTACGACCATCCCGCGACCTGTTACAACCGCGAATACCTGTTCCAGTTCGCCGAAATGGATTCGCGGATTCATCAGCAGGCCCAAGACCAGGTGCTGGCGGGCGTGCGGGGCCCCATCATCGTGAACACCGAACCTTATCAGCCGAATTATTACCTGATTAACGGCCGTTCGATGCCCGACCTGATGGACACCTCTTACGCGCCGAATTATCCGAACCAGCCATACAACGCCAACCCCCATATGCATCCCGGCGAGCTGCTTCTGATGCGGGTCATCGGCCAGGGGCGCTGGCAGCATCCCTTCCACTTTCACGGCAATCATGCCCGCGTCCTCGCGCGCGACGGCAATCTGATCACGGTGCAAAACGATACGGTCACGCCCGCCCGTCTGGCAGGACCCTTGCTGTTTACGATACCGACCGTTTCAGGACAAACCGTCGATGCGATCTTCACCTGGACCGGCCAGGGGCTGAACTGGGATGTCTACGGTGCGAATAACGGCCACACATGCAACGGCCTGACCGTCGCGTCGCCCGGGTTCGATCCGGTGACGAAGGAATACTGCCCGGATCACAACAAGGCGTTGCCGGTCGTGCCGCCGGATCCGAACGTCATGGCCAATGGGCTGTGGTACGGCGGCACGCCCTACCTCGGCTTGCAAAGCGCCAACCAGACGCCGCTGCCGCCGGGGCAGACCAAAATAAATCTTCAGGCCGGTTATGCGTACATGTGGCACTCGCATGCCGAGCGAGAGATTACGACCAATGATGTTTTCCCAGGAGGGATGATGATGATGATGATCATCGACCCACCGAACGCGACAATTGACGAAACGCTTTGAAGGAATGGCCGCGATCATGACACATTTTTCGATGAAAACACTTAAGACGAGCCGATTTGCGAGGGCCTGTGCGGCCGCGATGTTGCTGACCGCGTTTGGCGCATCGGCCGCGAACGTGACGGTTAACATGACGGCGCAAAGGATGAGTACCACTCTGCCCGATGGCAGCGTCGCGCCGATGTGGGGCTTTTGCACGACCCCGACGAACGGGGCGTGTAGCGCTTCATGGGCGCCCGGTCCGACCATCGTCGCTGCCGCCGGCGATACTCTGACGATAGCGCTGAAGAACAGCCTGCCGGTGGCGACGTCGATCGTGATCCTCGGTCAAATCGGCGGAACGGTCGGGACGCCCTCAATGGTTCCAAGTCCGTCCCACAATAACGAGCAGGCGATTACCTGGCCATCTCCGGGCGCCTCGGGCGATCCTACGTTCAGCCCGCCGCCGCAGCCGGCCCGCGCACGCTCGTTCTCGAAAGAAGCGGCGGCGGCCGGTTCGCAGACCTATGTCTGGAACTCGCTTAAACCCGGCACCTATCTTTACGAGACCGGTTCCCATCCATCGCTGCAGGCGCCGATGGGACTGTATGGCCTGCTGGTAGTCACCAAGGCGCCGCTGGTCCAATCCAACGCGATCACGCCCGGCCAGGCGTACACCGGCGCCTATCCGACGGTTTCGTCGCTGACCAATGTCCCATACGATGCGCAGGCGGTGCTGCTGTTCAGCGAGATAGACCCGATACAAAACACGGCGGTCGACAAGGCCGCAAACGCTCACACGGACGAATATAAAATCTCCACGGATCCCAGCTGCGCGACGGCGCCATGTTATCCGCCGGCGGTCAATTACAACCCCGTGTTTTTTCTCATCAACGGCAAACCTTTCGATCGCGCCAATCCGGCGCCGGCGGCCGCCCCGATTCCCGCCGTTGCATCGAGCGGAAACGTATTGCTGCGTTTCGCCAACGCGGGTTTGCGCACGCACATTCCGACGGTGGTGGGGCTCAACATGTCGCTGATCGCAGAAGACGGCAATGTGGCGCCAGGCAATCCTAAGCAGCAAAGCGAATTGCTGCTGACGGCCGGCAAGACCCTCGATGTGCTGGTCAAGCCGGCGAAAACGGGGAGCGCCTTCAAGCCAGCGACATACGCATTGTTCGACCGGCAGTTGAGCCTCTCGAATGACAATCAGCCCAACGGCGGCATGCAGGGCTTCCTGCAGGTTGCGGGCGGCACGACTCCCGCGGCCGTCAATCCGACGGCAGTCAACGACAACTTCACGATCCCTCCGAACAGTTCCGTATTCGCCGCCAACGTCCTTCTTAACGATATTGCGATCGCCAACCCAAAGCTGGGCACAGCGCCTTCCAGTGGCAGCGTCGTGTTGAACGCCGACGGGACCTTTACCTATACGCCGAATGGCAACGCCATCGTCAATGACACATTCACGTATTTCGGCAACGGCAAACCAACGTTGAGCGCGACCGTGAGGCTCACGGTCGATGGAACCAGGGTAGGCGCGGCGCCGGTCGCCAATCCGGATACGTTCGTCAGCAACACCGGCTTTTCTGCCGGGATGACCATCATGAGCAGCGGGGTGCTCGGCAATGACACCGATCCTAGCGGCTACGCGCTCAAGGCGGTGCTGGTGGCCGGTTCGGTCTCCTCGGGCGTTGCGCTGCAGTTGAACGCAGACGGTTCCTTCAAGGCCGTCCCTTCGGCCGCTGGCGATTTCTCGTTTAAATACCGGGCCGTCAATTCGCAAGGTACTCAGAGCGCGCCCGCGACGGTATCGCTGTCGTTCCGGCAAGCCAGCGGCGTGCAGATAGCGGTGGTCGACGCACTCACCAAGGTCGCTGTTGATGATTATCGCTGGACGATCGAAGAAGACAGGACCTTCCACAATGCGGCGCAGCTTTCGTCGGGCGGGGTTCCCAATATTCTGGGCACGAATTTCCATGCGAGTCACATGCCGGTCGTTGCGACCGGTTGCACCGGCCCGGCGAGTTGCGGCGACAACCAAAAGGTCAATGGCGCGGCAGTACCGCCAAAAGCCAGGACCAAGCCATCCGACGTCGCGCTCGATCCGACCAAGTACTACTATCTGTCCGTCTTACCTGCCGACGCCGCGGATGCGGATCCGGAAGTCCCAAAATCCGGGCACACCATGGGTGGTGTCGCTCTCACGCCCGCCGACCTCGCGACGACCGGCCCGGCCAAGCCGCCGGTGGTCGTGACGCTGCCGCCATCTCCGCTCAAGCCGGCGCAACTGAGCATCTTCGTATTTGAAGACAACAATCCGACCAACGGCGGCGTCGACGCCGTGGAGGAAGGCGAAGGCCTGGGTGGTTTTGCCGTGACCATCATGGACACCGCGGGGCACATCGGCGACGTGGCCGGTCAAATGACCTACGACGTCAACAATATGCCGTTGACGAATGCGCTGTTTGAACTGGATCCGGTCGGCTGTCCCCGACCTGCCCGCGCGCCGATTGGTGCGGCGGGCGTGGAAAACCGGATCGGTGTGATCTATACCTGTCCGGAATACGACGATGCGAACGATCCGCGGCATCTCACCCGTCTGACGCTGGCCGGCCATGCGCTGGTTCAGAACATCAATCCTGGCCGTTACGATGTCATGGTCGCGCCCGGCGCGGACCGTGCCGGCAAGGGCGAGACCTGGCTTCAGGTATCCACATTGGAGGGCACACGGGCCAACGATGCGTTCGCAAAATCCGGGGAGCCGGGATATTTTCAGGAATACGGACCGCCCGGCTTTCATGCGTTCGTCGGTTTCGTCAATCCGGACCGGGTCAACAAGTTGATCAATCCGGCCACGCCGGTGAACCAGGGCGGCCTATGCCGCCCGACCGCAGGCAATCCCAATCCTTGCCGCAATACGGTGACCGGAAGGGTGACCAATCTGCACATGTCGCGCCCTTCGCAAACCGACCTCTTCGATAGTGCTTCCAACGATGTTCTGTCCGGTTCTACATGCTATGTCGGACTTAACTCGGTGAACGGCACCGGTCCCAATATCGCCTTCGCACCGTGCGATGCGGACGGCAACTTCAAATTCACCGGCGTGCCCGATGACACTTACCAAATCGTCGTATGGGATCAATGGCTCGACCAGATCGTGCAATACAAGTCGGTCACCGTTCCCGCCACCGCAGGCGCCACGACGACCGCGGTCGGCAACGTGCCGGTGCTCAGCTGGTTCACGAATATCGAACAGAATGCATTCATGGACTTGAACGGCGATGGCGTCCAGCAGGATAGCGAGCCTGGCATTGCCCAGATTCCGATGACGGTCCGCTACCGTGACGGCAGCGTCGGATATATATCGGCCACCGATTCCAGCGGCAACGGATCCATCAATGAGCTCTTTCCGCTATTCAACTGGTATGTCGCCGAGTCCGACACTACCCGCTACAAAGGCACCCAGGTGAGCACGGTAGTCGATGGCGGCGGTCCGCTCGACAGTTCCGGCGCCTACCAGGGTTTGCTGACCTCGACCTATCCGCACGGTCCCGGCGATGCTGTGCAATCGACAGTGGAGACCTTCCCCGGCGACACCTTGAGTTTCGGCATCCAGGGCTTTATCAGCCAGACCAATATCATCAACTGGGGCAAAAGGCCGTACGCAGTCGGTGAAAACGGCGGCATCACCGGGATGGTCGTGTACACCTCGACCCGTGGATTCGACGATCCGCGGCTTGAAGTGCAATTCAACTGGGAGCCGGCCGTTCCGCGCGTGAAGGTACGCCTGTACCGCGAAACCGTGGCGCCGGACGGCACGACCGGAATGGTGCTGGTGCAAGAAACCACGTCAAGCAGCTGGGATGACAATTTGCCGACGAATTGCCCGGGCCAGCGTTCCGACGATCCGTTCCTGACTTATACCCTGGGCGCGGCCAACAGGACCAAATGCTACGACGGATTCCATAATTGGAACCAGACACGTCCTGCGGTGTATGACGGCCGTTACCGCTTCAGCGGCATCGCCGCCGGGAAATATGTGGTGGAAGTGGTCCCGCCAGAGGGTTACGAGATCGTGAAGGAAGAAGACAAGAACATCCTGCTCGGCGACGCATTCGTGGCGCCGGTCGCGCAGCAATTCGCGGGTGTGGGTAATATCTTCATCCTGCCCGACCAGGCCACCGTCAACGCGGCCGCGAGCGCCGAGCCCGGCAACGCGTTTCCTCCGTGCGTGGGCGATCTTCACAAGGTGCCGGACTTTGTCAGCCTGTTTCCGGGGTTGGAACAGGCGTCGCCGTTCGCCGGGGCGTCGCGGCCGCTGTGCAACCGCAAGAGCGTCGTCCTGAACGATCAAATGCAGGCCACCGCCGACTTCCATCTGTTCACGCCAACGCCGATTGCCGCTCACTATACCGGCATGATCCTGGATGACGCGTCGTCGGAGTTCAACCCGGCCGCGCCGGATTTCGGCGAGAAGTTCGCGGTGCCGTTCGTGCCGGTTTCGATGAAGGATTTCAACGGTGTCGAAATCAGCCGCGTCTATGCCGACCAATGGGGCATGTTTAACGGTCTGCTGCCTTCCACATGGCAAGCCAACGTGCCTAATCCGAGCGGCTATGCGCCGAACATGGTGACCAATTGCATGAACGATCCGGGCCCGATCAAGGACCCGGTTACAGGGAAGATGATCACGGATCCGATGTTCAACCCGATGTACAGCAATTTCTGCTACACGAATCCGTTCATGCCCGGCAGCACAACGTACCTGGATACGCCGGTGCTTCCGATTGCGGCGTTCGCGGCCGGCTACTTTCCGGTGGACTGTTCGTACCCGGACGCCACCCCGGCCATCCGCAGAGTGGATGATGTCGCCGGCAATTTCGGCCCCTATCTGAAAAAGACCGATGGCCGCGGCCGCGCAGTGTCGGGAGCGCTGAAAATCACGGCGTTGGGCGATGTGCAGGTACCCAATCCGGCGTATGCGGGACCCACCGCCACGTCGGCGCCGGGCAATCAGAAAACCATCACGCGTCACTATGGTTTCGGCACCGTCCCGGGCGTGGTCAAATTGGGCAACGTCACCTTGCTGCTGCTGCCGGGCAGCTGGAGCGATGGCCAGATTACCGCCCTGGTTCCGCCTAACACACCGAGCGGCCAGTTGAGCATTACGGCTGCCAATGGCCTGGTTTCCGTCGACACCGTGACGGTCACCATAGAAGACAAGGCGCCAACCCGGGTGCGGGCAAGCAACGGCCAGAGCATTCAGGCGGCCATCGACGCGGCTGCTCCAGGCGACCTCATTCTGGTTGACGAGGGAAGCTACAACGAACTCGTGATCATGTGGAAGCCGGTCCGGTTGCAAGGCGTCGGCGCAGCCTCGGTGATTGTCAACGCAGCGAAGTATCCGAACGAGAAGCTCGCGGCATGGCGTCCACGCGTCAACAGCCTGTTCGGCATCGATGCCAGCGGCAACCTGACCTTGCCGGCCCAGGTCGATCCGTTGCCTGGGCAGGAGATTTCCGGCGGAATCGTTCTGTTGGAGCCGACCGTGCTCAGCACCGAGGAAGGGGCCGGCATCACCGTGCTTGCCAAAAATTACCCAAGCAATCATTGCAATGCGCGAGGCAACGACCCGTCGGCCGACACCTGGAAAAGCAACTTCTATTGCGGTCAATCGCGTATCGACGGCATCAGCGTGACGGGCGGCGATTCGGGCGGCGGCATTTATGTCAACGGCTGGGCTCACAATCTGCAAATCGCCAACAACCGCATATACGGCAATGCCGGCACCTACACCGGCGGCATCCGTATCGGCCAGCCCAATCTTGAAGGCCTGGAAACCCTGAGTACGCCTTTCGGTTTCGACAAGAACGTGAATATTCACCACAACGCGATCACCACCAACGGTACGATCGAGGCGCAAGTGGCGGAATCGGGCGGGGGCGGCGGCCTGTCGGTGTGCTCAGGCACCGACAACTACAGCGTCAACTACAACTTCATCTGCGGCAATTTGAGCATGGGTGACGGTGGCGGCATGGCGCACGTCGGTTACAGCGGCGGCGCCAACACGATCGCCAATAATGTCATCGTCTTTAACCAGAGCTTGAGCCAGAGCGCAACCATTTCCGGCGGCGGCCTGGTCATCGAAGGCGCGACGCCGGCGATCGGCGCGACGTCTCTGGGTTCCGGCAACGTGACGGTCGATATGAATCAGATTCAGGGCAATCAGGCGGCATCGGGTAACGGGGGCGGGGTGTATCTGCAGGACCTCGGCAACAGCAATGTGGTTCTGACCAACAACATGGTTGTCAATAATGTTGCGGGCTACTCCGGAGGCGGCGTTTCGCTTCAAAATGCGGCCAGCGCCAAGCTCATCAACAATACCGTGGCGCACAACGATTCCACGGCGACTATCGGCGCAGCGTTTTCGTTGCCGAACAGCCCGACGACATCGAAGTCGCAACCGGCGGGTATCAGTTCGGACCCTGTGTCAAGGAATGCCGCGCTGATCAACAACATCATCTGGGAAAACCGCTCGTTCTTTTTCGCGGCGGCCACCAACAGCGCGACCGGCTTTCAGTTGAATCCTGTCGTCACCGGGTGCGGCGGTTCATCGGTCAACGCCAATTACTGGGACTTGGGGGTGATCGGCCAAGCCCAGGCGGCGCCGGTGCTAAAGCTCAATCCCAGCTATTCGGTGCTGACATCGACGGACGGTTATGCCAACCAGCACAATATCAGTTCCAATCCTCTGTTTGTGACCGCGTACTGCAACGGCGCCCGCTTTATAGGGCCGCCAGTGCCTGAATCGCCGGCGCCGACCGTGCCGTTCACCATGCAGGCAGCGGGCGCCGTGGATGAAGGCGGCAACTGGATTGAGGTGCGCTACGGCCCGATCTCGCTCAGCGATCCGCTGAACCAGGGTCTGCCCGGCGTCTTGTCGCCGCCAATAGGCGACTACCACATCAGGATCGGTTCCATGGCCATCGATAACGGCACGATGGCCGGCGCACCGAACCATGACTTCGATTCGGACAGGCGACTGCTGCTGATCGATATCGGAGCCGATGAATGGCGCTAACGTCGACGGCTCAGGCATCCACTCACGGTCAATCGAGGAAGGTCCAATTGAATATGAAAACTGCGAAGCCACGGATGAGGACAGCACTTCTGCTGATGGCCTTGTGCAGCGTCGCCTGCGGTAGCGCGGCGGCACAGACCGCCGGAACGGCCGGGATGGGAGCGGATGCGGCCGGAGGCGCGTCCGCGGCGCCTCCGGCCCGGCTTGAAGGGGGGGCGCCCATCGGGAACCGGCGTGCCGGCCAAGCCCTGCGTTTCAAGCGGACCTGGGGCGTCGACGTTGAAGGCGTAAAGGTGGTGTCCTCCGGTTATATGCTGGCGTTCCGCTATCGGGTGCTCGATGCCGAAAAGGCCAAGCCGCTCAGTGAAAAGAAGACCCGTCCGTATCTCATCGATGAAGCAACGGGGATTAGTCTGTCGGTTCCGGCAATGGAAAAAGTCGGCGAATTGCGCCAGAGCGTCACGCCGGTCGTCGGCAGAAGCTATTTCATGATCTTTGGAAATCCGGGAAAAGTCGTCAAATCGGGCAGCCGCGTCAGCGTGGTGATAGGCAATTTTCACATCGACGGCTTGGTCGCCGAATAATAAAAGGAGAAAAAAATGACACCATCAATGATGACTTCCGCCCCGAAAAAGGCCTGCAAACCTTTCTTGGCCGGGGCGCTTCTGTTGGCGATTCTGGGCATCTACGGCGACGCCGCAGCGGCCGCGGCGAATCTGACGGCGGAACAGATCGTACAGAAAAATATCACCGCGCGCGGTGGCCTTCAGGCCTGGAAAGACGTTCATTCGATGACGGTAACGGGACTGATGGATGCAGGCAGGCTCCGTTCCGCGGAGGGAATGCGCTTAGCCGATCCACGCAAGTCCGCTTTCAACATTCGCAACGCCAACGCGCAAGCGCGCAGCGGCGGGTCGATGCCGGCCGAAGCGGAACAGGGCAAAGTGGTTCAGCTTCCTTTTGCAATGGAGCTCATGCGTCCCCGCAAGATGCGCCTGGAACTCCAGTTCCAGGGCCAGACCGCCATTCAGGTCTACGATGGCGCCCACGGCTGGAAACTGCGGCCTTTCCTGGGCCGGACCGGCGTTGAATCTTTCAACCAGGAGGAACTGGCCATTGCCGCGCAGCAACAGGAGCTCGACGGTTTTCTGATCGATCACGCCGCCAAGGGGTCCCGTGTCGATCTCGCAGGGCAGGAGGCTGTCGAAGGACATAATACGTACAAGCTGAAACTGACTCTGAAAAGCGGCGATGTCCGTTACCTGTGGGTCGACGCCGGCACCTTTCTTGAAGCCAGGGTCGATGGCGTCCGCAAAATAGACGGCAAGCCGAAAACGACGATGACCTATTTTCGGGACTACAAACCGCTCAATGGGCTGTTGTTCCCGCATGTATTTGAAACGCGGGTCGAAGGCGATAAGGATTCACAGCGCATCGTTGTGGAGCATGTAGCGCTGAACCCCCCCATCATCGAGACGCGTTTTGCGAAGCCAACGCAATAACGAAGCTGTACACTTGACACCTCGACAAGCGGCGCTCACGCGCCGAACGGATTTTTGTCGACCATGTCTGAGCCCATCCCGTCTCGTGCGACGCGACATTCCTATTCGAATGTGTTGCCAGGGGGGGAATCAGACTCCATGTTGAAGTACAAGCTCTCGAAGGAAGGCGATTATGTTAAAACTGCAGCAGGTGATGATGGCATTGCGCAAAATGAGCAGCGACCTGGAGCTGTCGAAGGCGCAATTTGGCGAGTTGGCCGAGCTGATCGGGATCGCCTCCATGATTGTCGACTGCAATGGCAAGATACTCAGCAGCAATGAGACGGCTGCCGCGATGCTCGGTTTCAAGGCGGAAGATCTGGTCGACACATTGCTGACCGACCTGGTGGTGGATGGCAGGGATGAGCTCGATGAAATCCTGATTCCAAGCATGAAGTCGGGCAGGCTGGAAGCGTTCGATCTTGTTTTCCGAGGCCGTCATGGCCGAAAAAGCCCCCTTTGCGTGGTGCCGCAGCCGATTGAACATGCGGACGGCCTGACGCGTTCGATGTTGCTGGTATTCACGGAAAGGACCAATCACAGCGTCTTGCTGCAGACCTTGCATCGATCCGAACCGCAGCTTCAACAATTTTCCAATCGTTTGATTGCCGCCCACGAACTCGAACTTAAGCGGGTGTCTTCGGAATTGCACGATGGACTCGGCCAGGCGCTGACGATGATCAAGTTCATGGTGGAAGATGCGTCGCGGCATGTGAAGGATGGCAGGCCTGAGGAAGGCGGCCAGGTTCTGGATGAAACGGTGGCGCGCCTGCGTGAGGCGATGAACGAAGTCAGGCGTATCTCGGTTGAACTGCGTCCCAGCAGCCTGGACGACCTGGGACTGATCCCCACCATCGAATGGCATTGCCGCAATTACCAGCGAGCCTATCGGAATCTGTCGCTGAAGCTCGACCTCAACGTGATCGAAGCGGAGATCCCGGCGGCGCTGAAGCTGGATATCTTCCGCATCGTTCAGGAGACCTTGAACAATGTCGCCAAACATGCGGATGCCTCCGAGGTCAAGCTCTCGCTGCAAGCCGAACATGCCAATCTGCACCTGACCATTCACGATAATGGGAATGGATTCGATGCGAACCAGCTTTATTTCGGGGAGGCCAACCGGTGGGGCATCGGCTTGAAGAGCATGCTTGAGAGGGTGGAATCGACCGGCGGCGTGCTGCTGGTCCAGTCCGGCCTCAACGGCGGCACGACGATAGATGCCCACTGGGCATTGCAGGCCGTCGTATCCGATGTATTACGGCAATCGCCCGTCGGTTGAACGCGGGCCGCTGAAAAGCAGGCAGTCCGGCCCGCGCGCCGATTTACATGTTTCTGGCTTCTCCCCTGTTTTCAATCAGACCCTTGTCGAGCGCCAGCAGAACGAGTTCGGCCGCATTTTTCAAGCCGAGCTTGTGCATCAGATTGGCGCGGTGTTTTTCCACCGTCTTTGAACTGATGTTCAGAAACTCAGCGGCCAGCCGATTGGTGCGTCCCTCGGCGATGAGTTTCAGGATGCTGCGTTCGCGCGAGGTCAGCGCGTCCCAGGGCGTCGCGGTAGGCATGGGGCTGTCGCGATGCAAAATGATATCGATCAAATGGACGGACAAATCCGGGCAGATGAATTTCTTGCCTGTGATCACTGTTTGGATGGCGCGAACGAACTCTTCGTAAGAGGAATCCTTGAGTGCGTAGCCGTCCGCTCCCGCGCGTAATGCTTCCCGCACATATTCATCGGTCTTGTAACCGGTCAGTACCAGAATGCGTATGCCCGGCATGCGCCGCTTGATTTGCGCGGTGGCCTCGATGCCGCTCATGCCGGGCATCGACAGATCCATCAGGATCAGATCCGGCTGCAATGAAATGGCGGCGTGAACGGCCTCCTTGCCGTCGGCCGCCTCGCCCACTACCTCATAGTCGGGGAGCCGGCTGATCATGGAGCGCAGGCCGGCCCGCAACAAATTATGATTTTCGACAATTAAGATACGCTTGCTCATGATGTCTCCCCAGGTGTTGTTGGTTTTGATGCGACCGAAGGCACATACGACGACGGATTTCTACGACGCGGCGGATCGAACAGGAACTTCCATTGGTTATAGGTTTCGAGTCCTTCAAACCCGGCATAGGGCGGAGGGAAGCCGCTCCGCTTGATGACGGATTCGGTCGACTTGCTTACCACCCCCATAATCTGGTCGCCGATGCGGAGCAACTCGAACGGCCCGCCCGTTATCGGGTCCGGATAAAGCCGGCGCAGATGCCGCACCGGAACCGGGAAGCGTTTATCCTGGATCAGATCCTCCATATTCATTGGAAGCACTTTGGCGGCGCTCGGGGTCGCATAATAATATCGCTCGATCGCCGCCCGGTACTGGTTGCCTACAAAAAGCAATTCTTCTTCGTTCTCACGCTGCCGTTCCACCGACCACCAGTTGGCGGCGCCCATCAGCGCGATGCCGATCAATGCCAGCGTCAACAGGAATGCCAGTAATGCGACACCGCGTTCGAACCGGTTGCTGAGGCGCTTATTTTGCATCATTGTGCGCCTCGGCAGAACTGAGCACATCGTATACCCCGCCCATTTCCGGATCCTTCGGGGCGACGATAGTCCAATTGCTCTTCTCGGTCAAAGGATCGACCGGGACACTGCGAAGGTAGCGCTTTCCAACCAATTCATCAAGCGTTTCCGGATAGCGGCCCTGATCTCCGAAAAATTTATCGAGGGCGTCGCGTATCGACGACAGATTTTGTTGCTGTACCTTAACTTTTCCGTTGTCTATCGTTGTGAAATAACGCGGCACGGCCAAGCTGAGCAGCAGGCCGATCAGCGCCAGCACCATCACCATTTCAATGAGCGTGAAACCCCTGTTGCGGTTTGCGATCGTTTGTCCCGAGCGCTGGACAGGATGTCGTAGCACGATCACCACTCCCTGTAGTAAATGCCGTTCAGACCCATGCGGGGCGACTGCGAGGCGATATCGAATATATCGGTACCCGGCTGCGGAGTCTCGGGCGGGCTTCCGTAACTGCGCAGACTCCAGGTCTGTTCGGCCGGAAGGCTTGCATCCTGGGAAAAGGGATCGCGCGGAATGCGTCGCAAAAAGACCAGCTGCGCGTGTTTGGGATCGTTCGGATTTTCGATGCCGGTGACCAATATTTCCAACGAAGGGGGATAGCCGGATTCATCCACGAGTTTGGGAATCAGACCGGTGTCCGCAGCTTTTTTATAAGCATCAAGCGCGCCGCGGATTTGCCGTAAGGCAAGTTTGAGTTCCGTTTCCTTTACGCGCACCGACGTAATTTCATAAAGCGGCAAGGCCACCAGCGCCACCAGGCCCACCAGCGCCAGCGTAACGACCATTTCGATCAGGGTGAAGCCCTCGTCCATCGCCCTGGGCGCCGGAGTGTTTCCTCGCGTTCGCGGCGCTGTCGACCGAACAGAACACGTGTTCATCGTATCCTCCAAATGTTGAGTTTCATTTCGACGAGAATTCTGGGAATGTGACTGACGAGCGCGCGCCGGATCAGGGATTCACCCCCAAGGTCAGCGGCGGCGGCCGCGGAATGGTCAGCGGAGTATGCCCGTCACTGGTATCGACTCTGGCAAGCATCAGCTGTGTTTGCCGGCGGGGAAGCTTGGCGACAAATACCAGATTGAGCAGTTCTCCGGAACCCGCGAATGATGTCGCCTTATTCGCGGTCAGCAGCAAGTTGGCGCGACCGGGCTGTTGATTGGCCAGCGGCGCGACCGGGCTGGCGCCGGCGCGGGTGCTGAACTCTCCGAGCGTCGCCTCGACGAAGGTGAGCACCGCGGCGTCGTATTGGATCGCGATCGGCAGCGAGTGGATATTGTCGAAATTTGCCCCGCTCACGGTGATGCTGAAGCGATCGCCGGTTTTGACGCTGCCGGGCGAACTCCATGTGATTGCGGGAGCCGCGCCCGGCGTGCCTGTTGCGGCCGGGACGACGGCACTGGCGACGACAATCTGAGGCACGTCTGTCGTATTGCTTCCGTCCGCTGCGTTCGAAGATGTCTCATCGGCGGCCGGTTTGCTCGCTGGCGACTTGACGGTCGGCGCCGTCGCCGATGTTGGCGCCGCAGGCGCCGGAGCCGCAAGTGTTGCCGGTACGGCCGGTGCTGCCAGCACTGCCGGCGCCGCCACCGGCTCGGCATGATTGCCGGCGCTCAGGGTTGCGTTGACCGAAGCGCCGCCCGCGCTGGAGATGGGATCCAGACGCAATGGGTTTTCCCGAATGGTTCCTTCCGTACCCGACCAGACGTCGGCCATGGAGTCTTCGGCGACCGCCCTGGCGCGCAAGATGCGGGGAGTTATCGACAGCACTATTTCGGTTTTTGTACGGTCGCCGTTGTTGTTGGAGAACAAACGTCCCAGTATCGGAAGCTGGCCTATCCCGGGGATTTTGGAAGCGGTATTGCGGTCGGAATCGCTGATCAGTCCGCCCAGTATCTGCGTTTGGCCGTCATGCAGACGCAGGGTCGTCGATACCATGCGCGTGCCGATCTGGTAGGCCAGCGATCCAGCCGGTCCCACGATTTCCTTGACGATATTGCTGACCTCAAGATTGAGCAGGATGCTGACGTCCCCCTCGGGGTAGGTGTGCGGCAGAGCTTCCAGCTTGATGCCGACGTCGATGTACTGCACGGAGCCTGTCACGACAGGGGAGCCGGTCGATAAAGGCGTGACGGTATTGGTGATGATCGGGACTTTGTCGCCGATGAGAATTTTCGCCTTTTCGTTGTCGCGCACCCGGATGCGCGGGCTGGCCAGCAGATTCGCATCCGTGTTTTGCAGTTTCATATTCAGCGTCGCCTGCAGCGGTGTGGTCAGCAGCTGATTACCGGTCAGATTCTTGAGCGCGCCGAATGTCAGCGCACCGCCGGCCGCATCTGTCGGGGTCGATAGGCTGAAGTTATCCGGCCATACGATGCCGAGATTGGACAGTTTATCGCGCGAAATTTCGAGCACTTCGACTTCGAGCATGACCTCCGCGGCGGCCAGATCGTGCGCTGCGATGACTCTGGCGGCGACCGCCAGCGCTTCCGGCGTGTCGCGCAGCACCAGCGTGCCGCTGTGTTCATCGACCTGGATTTCCTTTATCTTCAGCACGGTCTTGAGCATGCTCTGGATATATTTGGGGTCGCCGTTGGAAATCTGGAAAGTGCGTACCTTGAGTTCCTGATACTCTTTCTGCTTCGTCGGCGTGGCGGGGTAGATGAACATCGTATTGGCGTTGAGCGTTTTCTTTTCAAGCTGGCTCTGGAGCAGGATCAAATCGACGGTATCTTCGATCGATCCATCCCGTACGAAGATGGTGGTTTTCAAATCCGCTCTCACATCGCGGTCGAAGATCACGTTCAGACCGGTGGTGCGTGAAAGCGCCTCGAACACCATCCGAAGATTGGCATCGCGGAATTGCAGCGTCACCGGTTTTTTCAATATGGACTGGCTGATGATCACGGCTTCTTTTGCGCGCCGCTGCTTATCGAGTTCGTCATCGATCTTGCGCATCAGCTCGCGTCCGCGCTTATTGGACGGATCGCTCAGTTCCACCATCTTGAGGCGTTCCCTGGCCGCATCGAGTTTGCCGGCGGCGAACAGGGTTTCCGCCTCGGACAGAATCGCGGCATGGCGTACATCTCTTTCGACGTCGGCGATGCCGCGCCGCGCCCGTTCATTGGAGGGGTCGAACTTGAGCGCAGTCAGAAAATAATCGCGCGCTTCATCGAATTCGCCGGATATGCGCAAGGCTTCGCCACGCTGGATCAATTTTTTGTTTTCATCGTTGAGATGATCCATATAATCGAGCCGGTACCGCAAATTGTCGGGCTCCAAAAGACTGGCCCGATGCAGATTCTGCAAGCCCTGTTCGATGTGCCCATCCTCGATTTGGCGTTGGCCCCGTTCGTTATAGCGTTGAGCCGCGCAGCCGGCCAGCGCGCCTGCGATCAACAGCATCGCGAGCGGGCGCCCCAGCCGGACGTTGGAAAATATGTCGAGCAGACGCACTAGAGTTCCCCTTGCATGCGAATCACTTGTTTCTGATTCAGCGGTAGATAAGTCAGCGTGACTTGTTTGGAATTGACTGTGTCGACGCGGTAATTGCCGTCTATCGTTTGACCCGCGGCGACGATCAGGAGGGCCTCTTTGTTGGAGAGAAAGGCCGTCGGTTTCGCGCTGTCTTCCAGCAGCCCGACAAAACTGTAAGGCATGGGGGGCGCCTGCGGCGGTGGCGGCGGAGCTGCCGGCGGCGGCGATGGCGCCGCAGGGGCCGGCGCCGCCCAACTGGTCGGCGCAAACAAATTGCTTTTCGTCCCCTGGTTCAAGGTATTGCGCCGTGGCAAGCTGAGCGATAACGGCTCCTCCGCGGCAGCCGACGCGGCGCGGGCCCGGACCCGTACGCCGCTTTCGGGTTCGGACGCATTGGCTCGGGTAACGCCCTGCCGGAAATGCAATATGGCATATATGGTCAGAACCCCTGCCGCCAGCAGCAGGAATAATTTACGGTAACGCGTAAAGAGCAATCGCATATCAAGCCCCGCGATAAAAAAGAGTGAAATGAATGCGGGCGTCGAGCACGTCGTTATTGGCGGCTGCACGTTCCATATGCAGTTCAACGAGTGAGGCATACGGCACTGCGTTGAGCACGCCCGTGACGAAATTGCGGATGGTGCCGTAGTCCGCCTTTACCGGCAGCACGACCTCATATTTAACGAAGCTCATGCCCGCGTCGCTGGAAATCTGGTAGTCCCCTTTATTGATCACCAGCTTGACTTTGTCGGCGACTTCCAACACGCGGCGCAGGTCGCCCGCATTGCGGTTGATCGCCGGAAACCAGGCATTGAATTGCGCGACCTGTTCGACGGATTCCGGCGCCCTCTGATGGATCAGACGGTCGCTGTTAAAAGCCTTTAGGCGCATGGCGGTCTGCGACCTGGTTTGCAGGACTTCGTTTCGCAGATGCGGTGCGAGCAGCAGCAGGATCAATAAGGTCAGGGCGATGAGCGTCAAGCCGATCGCGCCCTGTAACCCCAGCCGGCGCACCAGTTCATAGCGCATTGTCAGCAATGACGAGTGGATGTTCATGTTCATTTCTCGCTCCAGCGCGCCTGGATCTGGAAGCGCACCGGCGAGTCCGGCGATTGGCGCTGGATCTGGTGAGAGCTGAGGATGACCTGCTGCAAAATCGGCTGCTGCTGCAGATAGCTGAGATAGTCGAGCATCGTCGAGACATCCCGCGCCTCCGCAATCAGCCGCAATTGGTGCCGCGCCGCGATCGGTTCTATCGAAAGCAGCGCTACATGCTCCATCGGCGCCGATTCCAGCATCTGCAGGAGGTCGTCCCAGGGCATGCGCAACTGATTCGCCACCACCGCGGCATTGCGGTAACTCTGCAGCAGGGCCGGTGAAACCTTGGAACGGACGTCGGCGTCGCCCTGCAGCACATTCCTGCGTTTGAGCAGTGCATCGCTTTCGGTCTGCTCGATGTTTCGCGCGTCGTAGGCCGAATTCAATTGCACTAACGCGTAGGCGCCGGCGGCAACGCCCGCAGCCAAAATGGCGATGCCAAGCGGCTGCGAACCGCGGCGCCGGATGTCGAAATTCAAATCGAGATATCGAAGCAATGACACAGTATGACTCCCAGGGGGAAACTCGTTAGCGACCATCGGAGACCGGCAGCACGCTCCAGCGCTCGCGTGCTTCCGGCGGAATTGCGTCAATGTCGGCGTCGAACAATATCGGCAGGCATTGATAGTCGATGATGCTGGTACGGCTGCAGAATGCATCGCAGCAGTCGCGCATTCCGGTCCAGTCACGCGTTGCTACGCGCTCTGTGGCAAACGCCTGCCAGTTTCCGTTGCGCAGCAAGCCGAGCATCAAGGAATTATCTTTTAGCCATGCAATCAGGGCATGGCGCTTATTGCTCATTGAACGATGGCGGTTCAGAAATTCGGCGAATGCCGGCTCCAGGCGATTCATGCCGTATCCCGCCGCTTTGATCTCGTGCTTGACCGCGTCCAGAAGAGCCGTGGCGATGCCGCACACCACCACGCTCTGCCCCCCTTTCTGGACGGAACAGCGGATCGTCAATTCACTGGCATCCAGGCCCAAGGTGTCGCTTAGTCCCAGTCCTGCGGCCCGATTCAGATCGGCAGGCGAGAGCAGGCGCGCATCGATCTCCAGCACATCATAAAAGGCGAACGAATCGGCAATGATGATGTTGAACGAATGAAATGAGCCGGGGGGCGCCTGGACCGCTACCTGGGCGATCGTGGTGCGAAGGGCGGCGGCGATGTTGTCGTACCGGTCAACGCCGCCTTCGGCCTCGGCGACCGGGGTCGCGATAGGTTCGATCGACGGACCGCGAAAGGCGGTTCGCGCAGTGAGCTGATCGGCATCGATCACTAGTTTCACTGTTTTATTCCACGGGAGTAACACGATTAATCTCCTCAAGAGTAGTTAAGCCCGACGCGACCAGATCGACCGCCGCTTCGCGCAATGTTCTTAGTCCGGCCTGTCTGGCCGCCTGTTTGATCCGGGATAAGGCGGCGCGCTCCACCATCAAGTCGCGCAGCGTATCGTCCAGCGGCAATGTTTCGGCAATCGCGCGGCGGCCTTTGAATCCGGTGCCGCGACAATGTCCGCAACCCAGGCCGCGCTTGAAATCGAAGCCCGATCGCGCGGCACTGCCAAGTCCCGATCGCGCGATCAGATCCTCCGACGGCGCGTCGGCGATGGCGCACATCGGGCAATTGATGCGGACCAGGCGCTGCGCCAGGATGCCGTTGAGCGCGGAGACGAAGCTGTAGGAATCCACGCCCATGTTGGCGAATCGGCCAATGACGTCGAACACGTTATTGGCGTGCACGGTGGTGAATACCTGATGGCCGGTCAGCGCCGCCTGCACGGCGATTTGCGCGGTTTCCGCGTCACGGATCTCGCCGACCATGATCTTGTCCGGATCGTGGCGCAGGATCGAGCGCAGGCCGCGAGCGAAGGTGAGTCCCTTCTTTTCGTTGACGGGGATTTGCAGCACCCCGGGCAACTGGTACTCCACCGGATCTTCGATCGTGACGATCTTGTCCAGGCCGGTATTGATTTCCGAGATGGCGGCATAGATCGTCGTCGTTTTACCGCTGCCGGTGGGGCCGGTAACCAGCAGCAAGCCGTACGGCAATAACGAAAGGCGGCGCACAAAAGCCATTGCCGGTTCGTAAAACCCCAGGGTTTCCAGCGTCAGGGCCTTGCGTTCGCCCGCCAGGTGATAGCGGTCCAGTATGCGCAACACGGCATCCTCGCCGAACAAATTGGGCATGATCGACACCCGCAAATCGATTTCCCGGCCTTCGGCGAGCACCTTGAAGCGGCCGTCCTGCGGAATCCGGCGTTCGGCGATGTCCAGTTCGGAAACCACCTTCACGCGCGAGAGCACCTGTTCGGAGGTGTCGTTGCCGTCGACATGCTTGATCAGCGTCAGTACGCCGTCAAGACGGTACTTGATGTCCATGCCGTGCGATCGGGTTTCCAGATGGATGTCGCTGGCGCCGGCGCGCAAGGCATCGTAAATGGTTGAGTTGACCAGGCGCACGATTTGACTTTCCGTGCTGCTGATGTCTTCAATCGAAATCGATATTGCCGCGCTGTCGATGGCGGCGGCGCCGTTCGACATGCCCACGGAGTCCATCGCGCGCACCGACTTCTGCATCGTCGCCAGATAGGATCGCAGATCGCCGGTGGCGGCGACACCCCAGCCGACAGCTTGCCGCGGGCGCTTGCGCAAGCGCGCGTCAATCCAGGCGCGGGTCCGGGTATCCAGCGGGTCGGCGGTCACCAGCAACAACTCGCCATCGGGGCCCGGGAACGCGATGCAGGTCCTCTTGCCGGCCTCGACAAACGGAATCAGATCGAAATCCGGTTTCATCTTGCGCATGTCATCCAGCGTGACCGGCTTCATCATGAAGTAGGCAGCGACAGCCTCCAGATAATCGGCCGCATCGGCGCCGAAGCTTTTTTCTATCCGCTCCATCGCACCGAGCGTGGAGCCGGATTGCCGCTGCATCTCGATGACGGTTTCGGCATCCAGACTGCGTCTGAGAGAAAGGATTTCGTTTTTCATGATGCTCACTGAAGGCTGGAGGCAAGATCGAAAATAGGCAGATACATGAGCACCACGATGGCGCCGATCACGAGCCCGATGAACAGCATCAATACCGGTTCGAACAAGCGTGTCGCCACCTCGATGGCGCGGCCCAGCGAGTTTTCCTGGAAAGTGGCGATGCGCGCCAGAATTTCAGCCAGCTGCCCGGTGCGTTGGGCAACGGTGAGCATGCGCAGCGCCACCGGATCGGCGAGGCCGACACCTTGTAAAGCCGGACCGATGGCCGAGCCCTCGCGAATAGCGGAAACCGCACGCGAAAGCTGTTGCTTGTCGCCGGGACTGAGCAGCGAACCGCACATCTCGAACGCCCGAACCGCGGAAATGCCGCCCTCGATCAGCATGCCGCTGGTGCGGTAGAACTGCGCATGCCGGAACATGCGAATCAATCCGCCGATCAGCGGCAGCCGTTCCAGAATCGGCAGGTTCCAGTGGGCGCGGGATGCGCGGCGGATGCTCCATACCAGCGTCGACACCAGCGCGATGACAATGGCCGCCATCACCTGCGGATGCGCGTTGATGGCTTTCCCGATATGGATCAGGATCAGCGAGGCGAACGGTATCTCCCCCCGAGAACTTTCGATTAATGTGGAAAACTTGGGCACGACGACGCCCAGCAGAAACAAGACAACCACGAAGCCGACCCCGAGCAGCATCATCGGATAAACCGCCGCCCCCACGGCCTTCGATCGAATGCCGCGCAGGGTCTCGAAATTGCTGGAGTAGCGGCGCAGCGCGTTCGCCATGTCGCCGGTCTGCTCGCTGGCCGCGATGGTAGCGATCAACAGTTGCGGGAAGACGTCCGACCGGTCGCTCATCGCCGCGGAAAAATTCCGGCCCTCCTTCAGGGATTGCACCAGGCGCTCCAGCAGGCGGCTGGTTTCAGCGGAGCGCTCCTTCTCGGCCAGGGTTTCGATGCCGTCGATGATTCCCAATCCGGCCTCCAGCAGGGAACCGAGTTCATGGGCGAACAGCGCGACATCCAGACGTACCGGGCTAAGCGCGCTTTTACCGCGGCGCGCCGGAAAAAACCCGTTGGCGCGCTGCTTGCAGGACAGCACGCGCAGACCGGCGCGTTCGGCAAGCCGCGTGGCAAGCGCCGCGTCGGCAGCGGCAATGCGCAGCGTGCGCATACCGCCAGCCTGGGCTGTCGCCACGATGTCGAATTCAAGGGTACGCGGATGGCCCATGTCATTCGCCTAGCGTTGTGACCAGGAAGCGACATCCGTATTTTCACCGGTGCCGCCAACCTGTCCCTCGGCGCCTAATGAAGTGATATCGTAGAGATCGTGATCGCCCGGCGATTTATACAGATAATCGCGATCCCATGGATCGGTCGGCACGGACTTTTCCAGATACGGGCCTTGCCATTTATCTTCATTGTTGGGCTTGACGAACAGCGCCTGCAAACCTTGTTCGGTAGTGGGATAGTGTCCTGTATCGAGCCGGTATTGATCGAGCGCCTTGCCCAAGGAATGGATCTGCGCGCGTGCGATTTTGGTGTTGGATTTGCCGAGCTGATCGAAATAGCGGGGAGTGACGATACCGGCGAGAAGCCCAATAATGAGGATCACGACCAGCAATTCAAGGAGAGTGAAGCCAGCCGCATGCCGGTTGGTGCGGACCTGCCTGGATTGTTTCGCGCTGGCAATGGTCAAACGGGTCATTCCGTTCCCCTGATCTAAATAATTATTACATTTTGTTGCAATAATTAAGTATCGCGCTTGTCAAGGCGGCTGTCGCGGGGGGGCGGCCAAAAGTAGTAGTGTCCCCTTTCGGCAAGGTAGTGATGACCCGTAAGTGGGTGTGGCGGGGGTGCCAATAATTACTTTTCGGTAATTATTTCGATGGGCGGACGGCGGAAATCACATGAGAAAAATCAATTCGGGTACGGAGTCGGAGCCGGCCCATACCAAGGCGTTTTGCCTGTATTTTTTACCTAATCGGATTGCGACATCCCGAGGTAAACCGAGGGCAAGCAGGCTTTCCTCGCCAGGCCACTGCGAGGTGGGATCGACACCGATGCCCGGCACGCAAGGTATATTCAGATTGTGTAAATCGTTGAGCAATGCTTGCTGAGCAAGGCGGTTTTCCTGTGCGGAAATTGTTTCGCTGAAGGGATTCCATGCCGTCAGGAAAGCGGAGCAATTCACGCGATGCGATTGATGCAAGGTTTGAAGCTGCGGGGAATGATGCGCGAGGCGAAATGTAAAGATTTTCCCGGGCAGCAGCACCTTGTAATGGGTGGCGAGATACGCCGCATGCAAGCGGTCGGCCCGGCGCACGTTATGCCGCCTTGCCGGCTTTGCGCTGTTCCAGCAGATGGATGACCGCCTTCACGATCGCAAACATGACAGCCTGCTGTTTTGTAGGATAGTCCGAGAAATGAACGACGATAGACCCTATGCCCACGTGGCTGCTGAACACCTGCCCGGGTTCCTTGCCGTAGACCAGTGAAATGTCGTATTGCGCCATCAGCGGTCCGCAGGCGTTCCAGTCGCGTGTCCACTGCGGCAGCGCATGGGTGTTTTCCCATAAGGTCCCGGCGCTTTCGTAGCATTCCTCGATATTCTGATAGCCCAGCAGCTTTGCCAGCAGCCTTTCCTTTGCTACGCAGCTTCTGAAATACTCTTCGTCACTCATGCGCATGGTTGTCTCCAGATAACGGTCGCCGTCTTCACCATGGATCGCGGCGCCGATAAGCTAGAGCGAGAACATCGCGATCAGGGCGAGGGCTTTTTGTAACGGTTATAACCCCACAGATATTGGGTGGGCATGCGACGAATCATACGCTCCATTTCGCTGTTGATTTCAGTCGCCGCACTAATCGCGTCGCTGGACAAGGGGCCAGGCATCGGATGAATATGCAATTCATAGCCCCGTCCGATTTTCTTGCGTTCCGCACCTAGAATAAAAATCGCGGCGCCTGTGAGATTTTGCAGGCGCTGCACCAACGTCATGGTGTAGGCTGGTCGACTGAAAAACGGCGCCCATACGCCTTCGCCCAAGGTAGGCACCTGATCCGGCAAGATGCCGATGGTATGTCCTTTGAGAAGCGTCTTTACCAGAGCCCTGACTCCCGATTGGTTGGCGGGCGCCATGGTCAGTTGCGAGCGTGAGCGCATCTTGACGATCCATGGCTGCAACCACGCCATGCGCGGCGGACGAAAGAGGACGGTGGATTGATGCCGGCTGCTGTAGATCGGGCCCAGCAACTCGAAGCAACCCGCATGCGGCGATAGCAAAATGACGCCTTTACCGCTATGTAAGGCTTCGTCAAACAGTTGCCAGTCATTGCAATTCACATTGCGGTTAAGCTGGTCGTTATTGCGCCGTACCCACCAATAGGGCATTTCCAAAAACAGCTTCCCGACAGAGTACATGGCTGAACGGCGCATCGACAGGCTGGCTGCCGGAAAGGCCCGAGAAAAATTCTCCTCGGCGCGCCGCTTGTAACTACCGGGTAGTTGCCAAGCCAACCATCCGACGCACAGGCCTAAGACCTGTAATGCCGGTAATGGCAAAAAGGCCAAACCGCGAAAAATAAGGGTGGCCATGCCGGGCCATACTACTTTGCGCATAGACAATACAATGAGTCGCTTCAAATTCACTCCAATGTGATGCCTAATTCTTTTTTTTATAAATCGCGGACTGCCAATTCAATATGGGCAAAGACTCCTATAGCGGGGCGTACTATGCCACATCGCTATCGTTGACGCGATGCCACATCTTTACATTGATGTAACTGCATGTTTGCATGTTCAAGCGGTCGAATGGGACGCCGCGAAGGCGCAGGGACCTGTCGAGCAATGAATGCATCGACGCGCTAATATTTCACGGAATCATTCCTCAGGCTGGACGTCACAGCATGTGCAACGGTTGCGCCAGCCTGAACATTAGCCCACCTCATCAATGGAGAGATCCATATGCAGACCACAGATTCGAAGCACTACAAACCTCCGATGAAATTCGGCCTGGGCGGAGTCCCATTCGGCAATGAGTTTTCCGTTCTCACCGACCGGAATGTTATCGATACGCTGGAAGCCGCATGGACAGCCGGCGTCCGCTATTTCGACACTTCGCCGTGGTACGGACTTGGCCTGGCCGAGCGAAGACTCGGCAGTTTTCTGCACACCAGAAATCGGAGCGACTACATTTTGTCGTCGAAGGTAGGAAAACTGCTGAAGGCATCCCGGCAGAACAACGCAAAGGAATATTTTCCATTCACGCTATCGCCCAACGATGTTACCTTCGATTACACGGCGGCGGGCGTTCGGCGCTCCGTCGAGGACAGCCTGCAACGGCTCGGTGTCGATGCGCTCGACATCGTCTTCGTGCACGACCTATCGCCGGACAATCCTTATTTGCCCACCGCTTGGGAAGAGCAGTTCGACATCGCCTGCAACGGCGCTTTTCCCGAACTGACGCGCATGCGCGAGGAGGGGCTCATCAAAGGGTGGGGCCTGGGCGTCAACACACCTGAGCCGATCCTGAAGTTGCTGGACGTCGCCGATGCGGACATCTGCCTGCTCGCATCGCAGTACTCGCTGATCGATCACAAGAATGCGCTCGATCAAGTCTTTCCGGCCGCGCGCGCGAAAGGGGTTTCGTTCGTGATCGGGTCAGCGCTGAATGCCGGTTTTATCAGCGGAAGCGCGCGCTACAACTACGGCAAGGAAAACTACAAGATACCGCCGGCGTTCATCGAGAAGCGGGAGAAGCTGCGCGAAGTGGCGGCCAAATACGGCGTCGATCTTCGGTCGGCGGCGTTGCAATTTTCTGCCGCGCCGGACGTGGCGTCGGCGCTGATCGTCGGCGCCAGCAGCGAGCAACAGGTGCTGGCCGATTGCTGCTCCATGCAGACCAGGATCGTGGCCGAGTTCTGGGCGGAACTGAAGGAGCGCAAGCTGATCGAGCGGAATGCGGCCGTGCCTGCGTAGGCGCCCGCGGTAGCGCCTGATGCTGCTGTGTTCAGCGCTTAGGTTCACCGGCGCCGCAAGCGTCGGTGTCCAATGACGGGTTGGACGAAATCCGCTTCATTGCAATGACATTCTGACCGCCTGAAACATAGCTATGGAGCCGTGTTTGAAGGAAGTCTGGAAGAGTCGCTTCTGCCACAACTTCAAATCCCCCCGCTTTGTAAAACGCTACAAGGTGGCGGTAAGGCAAGCAATAAGACACGCCACGATCAAGCGTTTTTTCACACACAGAAAGCAGCGTTCTGCCAATTCCCCTGCGTTGATACGCTTGCTTAATTTGCATTCCGCGCAAGACGGTTACACCTTCCTCAAGACAAATGCGTACTGCGCCAACCAACGCATCGCCGGACTTCGCTGCGATCACCAAGTCTGTCTCCGCGACGCCACCGTCGTAACCGCATTCATCGTAAAGCGCTCGAACGCGTTGTATGTCTTCAGTCGCGACAATTTCGATATTGATCATGGCGTTCAATGTTTGAGGTGGAGGTAATCTGCCCGATTTTTTCGGACCAAGCCATTCTAGAACTCAAGGCCATTTATGATCTTTATTCATTTTGACTTGGTCCGAAAAATAACCAGTCAGTCAGCAAAGTGGCGGTAAAAAAGGGCTGCAAACATAGGTTTGCAGCCCTTTTTACTTTTCCTATAAACGCGAACGATGTGGTAGGAGATTAATTTTTGCTCCTCAATGACGCAAAAGCGGGAGAGGCAAGTTTATCCAACGGCGACAACCCCAAGTCTAGATGCTGCTAAAGCATTGTCAGCATCACTGCCTGCCAGCACGTATCCCCGCTCTATCAGCTTACAGGTATAGTATTTGTTATACATAAAAGCCCAAATGAAGCCAACAAAAAACGCCCCGATTCCAAATGTCATCATGGCGATAATCACATATATGACAAAGCCGCCAATGAAAGTAATGAAGTCGCCACGGAAGAGTGCCGGGAAAAAACCAAAAAATAACGTAGTCCAAGAAAACCCATAAAAGCCATCTTTTATTATTCCGGTCTCTTTATGTTTTAGTGCGATACGAATTGCCATCGTTATTCCCCTTGTAGTTGTTATGGATTCTGGTTTTTGATTTTATTGATTACAAGCTATGTCGATTATAAGCAGTTTTCGGGCGAACTTACGCCGAACACTTTTTAATCGGGATATCCCACGCAATGGTATGGCGAGCGCGTACAAATAGTATTTCCAGAATCGGGTTACACGAAGCAGATCGCGAAAGTGAAATAAAAAAAGGCTATACGCAAAAACGTATAACCTTTTGATATAAAAATGATTCTTGGTGGCCCGGGGCGGAATCGAACCACCGACACAAGGATTTTCAATCCTCTGCTCTACCGACTGAGCTACCAGGCCAAGAGGCGAGAGTATAGCAAAACATTTTCAAAACGCAAACCCCTCAATCGATTTTTTTCGGACGCTGCCGCTATAATGTCCGTATGAAGAATTCCCTCCCTATTTCCGCTGTCACGGATGTGTGCGTCGTCGGCGGCGGTGTGATCGGCAAGACGGCCGCGCTGGCGCTGGCGCAGGCCGGCCATCGCGTTGTGCTGGCGATGTCGGGATCGCCGTCGGCGTCCGGGAAGCCGGCACCCGAGGCGGCCGGCTGGGATGCCCGCGTCTATGCCCTCAATCGCGTCGCCCACGATTTGCTCGATTCGCTGAAAGTCTGGGATGCGCTGGACGCCTCCCGCGTGGAGCCGGTTGACGGGATGACGGTCAACGGCGATGCAAAGTCCTATCCCGGTGTGCTGGCCTTCGATGCCTATTCGGCGCGGGTCGATGCGTTGGCGTGGATCGTCGAGGATCGTAATTTGAACCAGGCGCTGGATGCGGCGCTGAAGTTTGCGCCGAATCTGCAAATCGTTTACGCGACGGCCACGGCGATGCACAGCGATCTCGAACAGGTAACGCTCGAGCTGGATAACGGCAGCCGGATCGAGGCCACGCTGCTGGTCGGCGCCGATGGCGGTCATTCCTGGGTGCGCGCGCAGTGCGATATCGGCCTCGATTACCGTTCTTATCGGCAACGCGCGATCGTCAGTAATTTTGCATGCACCAAGGTGCATCATGGTATCGCCTATCAGTGGTTTACGGAGGCGGACGGAATCGTCGCTCTGCTGCCGCTGCCGGGTCGGCAGGTCTCGCTGGTCTGGTCGGCGCCCGATGCGCTGGCGGAGAAATTGTTGAGCGAGTCGCCGGCCCAGCTGGCGCAACGTCTGACGTCGCTGGCGGGCGAGCAGCTGGGCGAGTTGACGCCGTTGCAGCCGGAGGTCGTGCGCGATTTTCCATTGGCGCTGATCAAGCCGCATGCGGTAACCGCGCCGCGGGTGGCGCTGGTCGGCGATGCGGCGCACGTGATTCATCCGCTGGCCGGTCATGGCATGAACCTGGGCTTCGCCGATGTTGCGGTTTTGGTGAAAACTCTTAACGAGCGTGAGCCGTATCGCGACTGTGGCGACGCGCGGGTGCTGGGGCGCTACGCTAGAATGCGCAAGGAAGATGTGTTATTAATGCAGGCCGCCACCGATGGTCTGGCGCGTTTGTTTGCGGTCGATGCCGAACCGGTGCGCATGGCGCGCAATGTCGGTTTGCATCTGGTCAATCGTCTGCCAGGTTTGAAGCGCCGTCTGATGGCGCATGCACTAGGCAAGCTCAAGTCACCGAAGTAAATCTTAGAGGAAATATTCATGCTGAAATCCGTGCGCGTGTTTGCGTTACTCCTGGCCGTACTGGCATTGCCGGCCTCGGCGCAAACGCAGGAAGCCATAATCAAGAAGGCGATCGAGCCGCGGCTGGGCGAGGGTGCGAAAGTGACCGACGTGATCAAGACACCGTATTCCGGCTTGTACGAGGTGGATGTCAACGGCGACGTTATATATACCGACGCGAGCGGAAAATACTTGTTTATCGGCCGTGTGGTGGATGCGCAGACGTACAGGGATTACACCAAGGAACGTACTGAGGCATTACTGAAGATGAAGTTCTCGGATTTGCCGCTGAATCTGGCGATGAAAAAGGTCAAGGGCGACGGTTCGCGCACGATTGCGGTGTTCGAGGATCCGAATTGTATCTATTGCAAAAAATTCCAGCAGACACTGAAGAGCGTCGATAACGTGACCGTTTACACCTTCATGTACAACATCCTGTCGCCGGACTCGGTCGTGAAGTCGAAGGATATATGGTGTTCGGCCGATAGTCCTGCCGGTCGCGCTCAGGTGTGGGATAGATGGATGTCGGATGGCGTTGCGCCGAAGATAACGGATGAGGTGCGGGCCACCTGCACCGCGCCGAACCAGGAGGTGTTGGAGCTGGGACAGAAGTTGAAGGTCACGGGCACGCCGACGATCTTCTTTGCCGACGGCAGCCGTGTTCCCGGCGCCATCGATGCGGCCGGTCTGGAAAAGGAATTCAAGAGGGTGTACACGCCCAAGTCCTGATTATCACCGGGCGTCGCATCGACACAGCGCCGGCTTTCCGAAAGGAAGCCGGCGCTGTTATTTTGTCGCGGTATGCAATTGCGTCATCGCGGCGTCGAATTTTCCTTCGCACAGTAGTGGAATGACGGCCACGCTCTTTTCGATGGCGGCGTCGATCAGCGGCTGTTCTTCCTTGCGCGGCCGGTGCAGCACATAATCGGCGACCACTTGTTGCGACGCCAGTGTGCGCGGATGGCCGATGCCCAGTCGAAGGCGCCAATAGTCCTGTGTGCCGAGCGCGGCGGTGATGTCCTTCAGGCCGTTGTGCCCGCCGGAGGAGCCGCCTTTTTTAAGCTTGGCGGCGCCGGGCGGCATGTCGAGTTCGTCGTGCACCACCAGCACCTCGTCCGCTGCGATCTTGTAGAAACGCGTCAGCGCCCCGACCGATTGCCCGGAGCGGTTCATGAAAGTCTGCGGCTGCAACAGCCAGGTTTCCTGGCCGGCAATGTTTGTTTTGCCAGCCAGCGCATTGAAGCGCGCTTCGCGGGCGAGCCCGCGGCCGGCCAATGCGTCGACCAGCCAGAAACCCGCGTTGTGCCGCGTTTGTTCGTATTCCGGGCCCGGATTGCCCAGGCCGACGATGAGGCGGATAGCCATATTTCGATTCCATTCAAAGCATGCGGCGGCCGTCGATGCGGCGAGTACGGCGCAAAGCGCCGATTATCCGGATAATCGCCCACGCCGTCCACGTTGCTGTGGCGATGGTCGCCGGACACGCCGATGCGCATTGCTTGGCGCAGGTCGCCGAATTGCGTATCATCCATCGCTTGATTTCATTTTTTCAGGCTTTTCCAATGCTGCCGTCGATCGAACAACGTCTTGCCGTAGAACTCTCCGCCAAACCTGCCCAAGTCGCCGCCGCCGTTGCGTTGCTGGACGAAGGTTCCACCGTCCCGTTTATCGCGCGTTACCGCAAGGAAGCCACCGGCGGTCTGGACGATATCCAGTTGCGTTTGCTGGAAGAGCGTCTGCGTTATCTGCGCGAGCTGGAAGACCGCCGCGCGGCGATTCTGTCGTCGATCGAAGAGCAGGGCAAGCTGACGCCGGCATTGCGCGATCAGATTCTGCACGCGGAAGACAAGACGCGGCTGGAGGATTTGTATCTGCCGTATAAACTAAAGCGCCGCACCAAGGCACAGATCGCCGCCGAAGCCGGTTTGACGGAACTGGCCGATGCCTTGCTCAACGATCCCACGCTGGATCCGGAAGCGGCTGCGGCGCCGTATCTGAAACCGGCGTTCACCACCGATGCCGGCGACAACCCGGGCGTTGCCGACGCCAAGGCCGCGCTGGACGGTGCGCGGCAAATCCTGATGGAGCGTTTCGCCGAGGATGCGTCCTTGCTGCAGGCCTTGCGCGAATATCTGACCGAGCATGCGGTGGTCGAATCGAAAGTGGTGGAGGGCAAGCAGGATGCCGGCGAGAAATTCGCCGATTATTTCGATTATTCCGAAACCATAGGCACTATCCCGTCGCATCGGGCGTTGGCGCTGTTCCGCGGCCGCCGCGAGGAAATGCTGAACGTCGTGTTGCGTCTGGACACCGAAGAAGAAAAGCCGAAGTGGGATGCGCCGCACAACCCTTGCGAAGGCCGTATCGCGGCGCGTTTCGGTATCTCGATGAAGCAGCGCGCCGCCGATAAATGGCTGTGCGATACGGTGCGCTGGGCCTGGCGCGTGAAGGTGTTCATGCATCTGGAAACCGAGCTGATGACCGGCTTGCGCGAACGCTCCGAGGCGGAGGCGATCAATGTCTTCGCACTGAATTTGAAAGCGCTGTTGCTGGCCGCCCCGGCTGGTCCGCGCGCGACCATGGGGCTGGACCCGGGGCTGCGTACCGGCGTCAAGGTGGCGATCGTCGACGCCACCGGCAAGGTGGTCGACACCGCCACGATTTACCCGCATCAGCCGCGCAACGATTGGGATGGGTCGCTGCATACGCTGGCGCAATTGGCGGCGAAGCACAAGGTATCGCTGATTTCGATCGGCAACGGCACCGCGTCGCGCGAAACCGACAAGCTGGCGCAGGACCTGATCAAGATGCAGCCGGAATTGAAACTGACCAAGATCGTGGTATCGGAAGCCGGCGCGTCGGTGTATTCGGCATCCGAATTCGCGTCGCGCGAATTGCCGGACATGGATGTGTCGCTGCGCGGCGCGGTGTCGATTGCGCGCCGTCTGCAGGATCCGCTGGCCGAGCTGGTCAAGATCGATCCGAAGTCGATCGGCGTTGGCCAGTATCAGCATGACGTCGGTCAATCGCAACTGGCGCGTTCGCTCGATGCGGTGGTCGAGGATTGCGTGAATGCGGTCGGCGTGGATGTGAACACCGCATCGGCGCCGTTGCTGGCGCGGGTGTCCGGTTTGAGCTCCGGCGTGGCGCAGAGCATTGTGACTTATCGCGATTCCAAGGGCATATTTGCGTCGCGCGCCGCGTTGCGCGACGTGCCGCGCCTGGGCGATAAGACCTTCGAGCAGGCAGCGGGATTCCTGCGGGTAATGGGCGGCGACAATCCGCTGGATGCGTCGGCGGTGCATCCGGAATCGTATCCGCTGGTGCAAAAGATTCTGGCCGATATCAAGAAAGACGTGAAGGGCGTGATCGGCGATGCGGGATTATTGAAATCCCTCAATCCCGCCAAGTACGCGGATGACAAATTCGGCGTGCCGACGATTACCGATATTTTGAAGGAACTGGAAAAGCCGGGCCGCGATCCGCGTCCGGAATTTACCACCGCGACCTTTAAGGACGGCGTCGAGGAAATCGGCGATCTGCGTCCGGACATGATTCTGGAAGGCGTGGTTACCAACGTGGCGGCGTTCGGCGCGTTTGTCGATATCGGGGTGCATCAGGACGGTCTGGTGCACATTTCGGCGCTGTCGAATACCTTCGTCAAGGATCCGCATTCCGTGGTCAAGGCCGGGCAGGTGGTGAAGGTGAAAGTGCTGGAAGTCGATCCCAAGCGTAAGCGGATTGCATTGACGATGCGCCTGACGGACAGCGCGCCGGTGGCCGGCAGCAAGCCGGAGCAGCGTGGCGACCGCAACGATCGTCAGCGCATGGGGCAGCAGCAAAGGCAGCAGCAGAACGCGCCCGCGGCAGTCGGCAATAGTGCGATGGCGGCGGCGTTTGCCAAGTTGAAAGGTTAGCAGGACAACCCCCCGTTAAAACTGCGAAAAGCGCCGGACTTCGTTCGGCGCTTTTTTATTGGCCGGTGCAACGGAGCGAAGGATGCGTTTGCGACTCAGCTTGCCGCGGGCGTGACCGGATCCGTGCCGGTTGTCGTGGTCGTATTGCCGGCTGCCGCTGTCGTGCCGGCGACCTGGCCGCTCGCAGCGTTCCTGGCGATGATCGCCGCCTTGGTCGAGGCCGCGAAATCAGCAAGGCCCTGGGTGACCAGAGTATAGGTTTTGTCGATATTGCCTGCGATCGCGTCGGTCAGCGCGCCCATGCCGTTCAGGATCGTGCGCGCTTCATCGAAACCGGTGCCGATACCGCTCTGGATGACCTTCACGAACCGGTCGAGCACCGTGCTTTCGTCTACGCCGGGGTAGCTTTGCTTGTACAGATCGAACAGGCTGGTGCTCAGCGAGACGATGCGGCCCGCGGTGGCTTCGGGCGAGTTGTCTTGCGCCGATGCGGTCTGAATCGCATTGTCGCCCAGCGTCGGCTGCAGGATCTGGTTCAGGTTTTCGATCGCCGATTTGTAGACCAGCGCCATGGGGTCGTTTTTCGACGATAGCGATACGCTGAGTCCCGCTTGCAGGATCGAGGTATTCAGTTGCTGACGCGCCTGCGCGGCGAGTTCGCTGCCGCTGGGAGGGGCGCTGTCGGATTTATCGCCGGTGGCGGCGGCGTTGCCGGAAGCGATGGACGGGGTCTGAGCCGGAGCGGCGATACCGGTGGTAGCGTCGATTGCCATGGCGATCTCCTTCACGTTAGGTGGGGCCGAAAACAAGGGCACAAGGTATTAACGGTGCGTTTTGCGGGACCTTTAGCGCGGCTCCTGATGAGAGGGCGATCGTGCCGGGTTATATCTCGTCGATCAAAAATAATCTGCGATGTTCGCGTATCGCATAGCGATCGGTCATGCCGGCGATGTAGTCGGCCACCTGGCGGGCTTGCTGCGAGCGCATCGCGTCGCTTGGGTCGTGTTTCCAGCCCGGTATTTGATAGTCGGGTGGCAACAAGGACGGTTCGGCCACCAGTGCCTCGAACAGTTCCCGGATGATGCTGCGCGCTTTGCTGGTCATCCGGTTGACCAGATAGTGGCGGTACAGGTTTTCCATCAGGAAACTCTTCAACAGCTTCGCCTGCTGCGTCATCGCATCGGAAAATCCGATCAGCGGCGGCGCGTTGCGCACATCGTCCACGGTTTTCGGCTGGACCGCGGCGATTCTTTCCCGCGAGGTGGCGATCAGGTCGAGCACCAGGGCGTTGATCATGCGGCGCACGGTTTCGTTGATCGCGCGCCGCCCGCTGATGCCCGGATAAATCGCTTCCGCTTCGCGCTGGTGCCGCGCATAGAAATCGACTTCGTTCATTTGCGCGATGGTCAGCAGGCCGGAACGCAGGCCATCGTCGATATCGTGATTGTTGTATGCGATTTCATCGGCGAAATTGGCGAGTTGCGCTTCGAGCGTCGGTTGTTTCCTGTCAATGAAGCGGCGGCCGATGGCGCCCAGTTTTTCGGCGTTTGCCTGTGAGCAGTGCTTCAAAATCCCTTCGCGGGTTTCGAACATCAGATTCAGGCCGTCGAATGCGCCGTAATGCTGCTCCAGCTGATCCACCACGCGCAGGCTTTGCAGATTGTGTTCGAAGCCGTGGAAGTCCTTCATGCATGCATTCAGCGCATCCTGGCCGGCGTGGCCGAACGGCGTATGGCCCAGGTCGTGCGCCAGCGAGATGGCTTCGACCAGATCTTCGTTCAATTGCAGATTGCGGGCGCTGGAGCGGGCGATCTGCGCGACTTCGATGCTGTGCGTAAGGCGGGTGCGGAACAGATCGCCTTCGTGATTGACGAAGACCTGGGTTTTGTATTCGAGCCGGCGGAATGCAGTGGAATGGATGATGCGGTCGCGGTCGCGCTGGAATTCGCTGCGCGAGTTCGGCGCTTCCTCCGCGAAGCGCCGCCCCTGCGAGGCAGCTGCGTGGGCCGCATACGGAGCCAGTCGGGTCGGCGCGTCCTGTTTCATTGCGCGGCGTCCCCGGGGTCTATGCAGGCGTCCAGCGTGGCCAGCAATGCGGCCTCGGGCGCATTGGTGATCAGCGGCACGCCCAGCGGTTTGATCAGGATGAATTTGATTTCGCCGCCGGCGTTTTTCTTGTCGACCTGCATCAGTTCCAGCCAGCGCGTCTTGCCCAGATCCGGCGCAATCACCGGCAAACCGGCGGCCGCGGTCAGCGCCTTGATGCGGTCGCGGGCTTGCGCATCGATATAGCCGAGCCGGTGCGACAGATCGGCCGCCATCACCATGCCGCAACCGACCGCTTCGCCGTGCAGCCATTTGCCGTAGCCCAGACCGGATTCGATCGCATGGCCGAAGGTGTGACCGAAATTGAGGATGGCGCGCAGGCCGCCCTCGCGCTCGTCCTGCCGCACGATGTCGGCCTTGATTTCGCAGGAGCGGCGGATTGCATACGCCAGCGCCGCGCTGTCGTAGGTGACCAGTTGGTCGATGTTGGCCTCGATCCAGTCGAAGAATGCGGCGTCGGTAATCGCACCGTGCTTGATCACTTCGGCCAGTCCGGCCGCCAGTTCGCGCTGCGGCAGCGTGAGCAGCGTGTCGGTATCGGCGATCACCGCCTGCGGCTGGTAGAACGCGCCGATCATGTTTTTACCCAGCGGATGGTTGATGCCGGTCTTGCCGCCGACCGAGGAATCGACCTGCGCCAGCAATGTGGTCGGGATCTGCACGAACGGGATGCCGCGCATGTACGACGCGGCGGCAAAGCCGGTGAGGTCGCCGATGACGCCGCCGCCGAGCGCGATCAGCGTGGTGTGGCGATCGCATTTATCCCGCAGCAGCGCATCGAAGATCAGCATCAGGCTGGACCAGTTTTTCTCTTCCTCGCCGTCGGGCAATACGATGCTGCCGACCTGTTTTCCGGCGCGCTTGAGGGTGGCGCTGACCTGGTCCAGGTAGAGCGGGCCGACGACGGTGTTGGTGACGATGACCACGCGTTTGCCGGCGATGCGTTGCGCCATCAGATCGGCGTCCTGCAACAGATTGCGGCCGATGGTGATCGGATAACTGCGTTCGCCGAGATCGACTTGCAGCGTGATCGCGGCGGCGCTGTCGGCGGCCGGCGGGGTGGCGCGCGAGGCGTCGGAGTGGGGGGCAATGGATGATTTCATGAAATATGGCGCGGGTTGGTGCGCCGGCGCATTTGTGTCGCCGACGGTTTGAGTAAGAGGAACGGCAAGCGGGTCTTCGGACGCCGTTTCCGGCGCTGCCTGCACATCGAGTTGCATCATGATCGCATGCACCAGGTATTGCAGGTTGGGACGGCCGGTTTCGATGATGATATGCGCCACTTCCCGATACAGCGGCTCGCGCTGGCGCGACATTTCTTCCAGCCGCTTGCGGGGATCGGCGGTTTGCAGCAACGGCCGGTTTTTATCTTTGCCGGTACGTTGCAGGATCTGGGTGATGCCGGTGCGCAAATAGATGACGGTGCCGCGCGATTTCAGAAAGTCGCGGCTTTCCTGCCGCAGGACGGCGCCGCCGCCGGTGGCCAGCACGATATTGTCCTGCGCGCTCAGCTCGCGGATGACGTCGGCCTCGCGCTGACGGAAGCTGGCTTCGCCTTCCACTTCGAAAATGACCGGGATGGTCGTGCCGGTACGCGCTTCGATTTCGTGGTCGGAATCGACGAAGCGCTTGTTCAGCTTTTTGGCCAGCGCGCGGCCGATAGTCGTTTTGCCGGAGCCCATCAGGCCGACCAGAAATATGCTTCCACTCATATGTTGCAAGCCGTCAATAAAAAGTTGTAAGCCATTAATGGCCTATCGTCCGAAAAACAGCGATTTTACCGGTTGTTAAGCCGATATCGTGAAAAAACAACGGTATCCGGCAGCGCATTTATGGCGACCCGTCTTCGCCGCCGACGATGCGGGGCGTCAAAAATATCAGCAATTCGGTCTTGTCGTGCAGCTTTTCGGTGTTTTTGAACAGATGGCCGAGCAGTGGCAGATCGCCCAGCAGCGGCAGCTTGGCTTCCGAATCGCTGACCGTTTCGGTATAAATGCCGCCGATCACCACGGTGCCGTCGTTTTCGACCTGTACCTGGGTTTTGACATGCTTGGTATTGATCGCCAGGCCGCCGGGCGTGGCTTGCCCGCGGCTGTCCTTGTTGATATCGACGTTCAGGATGATCTGGTCGTCCGGAGTGATCTGTGGCGTCACCTGCAGCCGCAGATTCGCCTTTTTGAACGCCGTGGCCGTCACGCCGCGGCCGACCGCCTGCTGGTACGGCATTTCTTCGCCCTGTTCGATCAGCGCGGCCTGCTGGTCGGCGGTGACGACGCGCGGGTTGGAAACGATGCGGCCCTTGCCGTCGGCTTCCAGCGCCGACAATTCCAGCGTCAGAAAACGGCCCGCCGACGGATTGAACAGACTCAGCGCCAACTGCCCTGCATGCAGCCCGGCCAGCGCGCGCACCGGCAGGTTCAGCGCGCCGGTGTTGCGGTGCAGATCGCCGCCGTCCTTGATTTCCTTCGGCGTCGCGCCGTGGGCGCCGGTGGCGAAGCCCAGCCTGGCGCCGAGATTGCGGCTGAACTGATGATTGGCTTCGACGATGTAGGCCTGGATCAGCACCTGGCGCGACGCGATGTCGATTTTCCTGATCAGGTCGCGCACCCGCTCGAGCGCGGCGGCGGTGTCGGTGATCAGCAATTGATTGCTGCGCGCATCGACGATGGCGCTGCCGCGCGCCGATAGCAATGTGCTGTTGACGTCCGGTTTGCTGCGGCCGTCGTCGCCGATATGCAGCAGCTTGCGCAGCGTTTCGGCTTTTTGATAGTTGAGTTGGAACAATTCGCCCTGCAGGGTTTCCTGCTGGACCTGGGAGGTGTTCAGGCGCTGTTCCATCTGCTGCCGGTGCGCCAGCTCTTCCTGCGGCGCGATCCACAGCACCTTGCCGATCCGGCGCGACGCCAGGCCCTTGCTTTGCAGAACCACGTCCAGCGCCTGCGCCCAGGTCAGATCGCGCAAGTCGACGGTAATGTTGCCGGCGATGCTGTCGCTGGCGACGATATTGGTATGCGAAAAGCGGGCAAAGATTTGGAGCAGCTCGCGGATGGGGATATTGCGCACGTTCAGCGACATCGGCTTATCGGGATGACGATGTTCGCCGGTATTCTCGGCGGGTCCTGGGCTGGCCGGCAAATATAAGGATGCAAATAGCAAGAGGCAGCTGCAGACCTTTTTGAACAAGGCGTTGCGGGCGGACGCGGTCGACGACGGCATCATTCCCCCAGCCTCAGCGTCGAGCGCCGCAGGCTGCCGTCTTGCAACCGCTGCTCCAGTTCGACGGCGTGATCGGTGACGGCGGCGACGGTCAGCGGATAGGATGGCAGCGGGGCGTGCGGCGCGACGCAAAACAGTTGTTGATCCGCCTGGATCAATGCATACGCGATACCGCGTTCGCGCACCGTGCCGAGCATATGCAGCGCGGCCGTGGCGATCGCGTCGGCATGTTCGGTGTCGGGACTGGTGGGTATTCCGGAGATCGTGGCGGTGCGGTGTAACGGCGGGGCGAACGGATCGCGGTCGCCGGGGATGCGCTCGGCGGTTGCGATGGTCGGATTCGGCGCGCTGTGTTCGAGCGGCTCGACCGCAGCAGCGTTGGCCGCCGATTGCCGCCGAGCCGCCGCCAGCCAGTTTTGCAGGTCTTCCCTGTCGGGGCCTGTCAGCGCAGCGGCGGCGTTTGCTTGCGGTTTTTCCCGTTCTGACGCCGGGGTGGCATCGGATGCATGGCCGGCCGGTCTCGCCGCCCCGGTTTGACGATAGGCGCTGGCCGTCGCGCTCAGCATCAGCATGCCGTCGGATGGGCTGTCTCCATCGTCGGCGCTTTGCAGCGCAAGCGGATCGAGCACGACGATGCGCGGCAGATGCGCGATATCGCCGGCAAACCGGGCGATGGCCTGATAAGACCCGGTCGCCTGCATGCGTATCGCGATGCGTTCATGCGGTCCCCCCGCCGGCTCGGCCTCCGGTTTGAACAAGGTGAAGCGCAAGCCGCGCGCCAGTCCGGCGGCGTCGATTTCGTTCATCACCGCTTCCTGTTCGGGGGCGCCGGCGAGTTGCTGTTCGAGCAGCGCCAGGCCTTGTTCGGCGTGCCGTTTGCGGCCTTGTGCGACATCGGTCCGCGGCGCGCGCTGCAATTGCCGCAGATAGGCTTGCTTTAGTGCGACTTCCTGTCGCCGCAGCTGTTGCAGATCGGCCTGTGCCGCCCGGTACGGCAGCAGCCAGCCGATGCCGCAACTTCCCAGCAGCACGGCCAGCATCGCCAAGCCTTGCGGCAAGCATTGCGCCGCGCGCGGATATTTGCGCCGCCATGGCCGCCATCGTTCATTCCATGCGATGCCGGCGCGAGCGATCAGGCTGCGGATCGCATGGAGCCGAAGCGCCGGCATCCCCGGATTCAAGAGCGGATTGGTCGACGTATTCATGGATGGTCCTTCAGCGTCAACGCAACGCTGAACGCCAGCGCTTCCGCAGCGCCGCCGTTCTCGGCGCGGGTTTCGATCAACTGCGCGGATGCAATGCCGGCGCCCCCGCTCAGGGAGCGCAGCAGTTCGGCGACGGTTTGGTTCGATGCGGCGTAGCCGTCGAGCGCGATCCGTTGATGTTGTTGCGTCATCTTGCGCAGATAAGCGTCCGGCGGCACGCCGGCGGCCAGCGCGGCCAGCAGGCGCGTGGCGCGGCCGCCGTCATGGCGCAGGCTTTCTATTTTGCGGCCGGCGGCCAGCAAGGCTTCGGTTTCCTGCTGCAAGGTGATTGCGTGTCTAATTTCCGCGTCGAGTGCGTCTTGCGCATGTTGCAGCCAGTCATTGCGTGCTTGCTGTACCTGGCGCTGACGATCGCTTGCGTACAAGCCGATGCCGGTCAGCGCCGCGCCGAGCAGCGCGGTCAGCGCCAGCATGCCGAGGAACCGCTGCCGCTGCCGGCGGCGCCGTTGGGCGCGATGCGGCAGCAGATTGAATTGCATCATCGCATCGCTCCCCGCATCGCCAGTCCGCAAGCCACCAGACAGGCGGAGGGATCGCATTCGGGGCCGGCTTCGGCGTCTCCGGCCGCCGCGCCGTTGGCGGACTCCGCATGGGCGCGATGGCCGCCCGGCGCCGCGATCGGCGCTTGCCAGGCGCGGCATTCGACGTCGAACTGTTCCTGCATCAAAGGCGCCAAAGCGGGTTGCGCGGCAGCGGCGCCACCGATGAAGATCCGTTCCAGCTGCATGTCGACCGGGGCCCCCAGCCGGATCGCGCGCGCCGCCGCCACGGCTACCTGCGGCATCCCGCTGTTTGCGTTACAGCCCGGCAGTTCGCGGTGGTGCAGCAATCGATGCCGGTCGAACAGCGCAATGCGGATCGCTCCCGGCCCGATCAGAATCAGCGCGCTGGCCGCCGGTGCATCGATGGCGTGCGTGCACGCGGTATGCGCGGCGTATAAATCGATATCGAGCGCGGCCGGAATCAGTCCGGCGGTTTCCACCGCGGCGATGCGGTCCTCGACCTGTTCGCGCCGCGCCGCGGCCAGCACGATATCGCGGGACGCCATTTCGCCACCCCCGGCGTCCCCTGCCATGAATTGATAGTCGACGCGCACATCCTCCGGCGCCACCGTCAGATACCTGCTGGCCTCCGCGGTCATCAACTCGTTCAATGCACGGTCGCAGAGATCGGCCCGCACCTGCATTTGCCTGGTCATCACTGCATGCGCCGGCAGCGCCAGCGCGACGCGTCTGCAGCGGCTGCCCAGCGTGTGCGCAAGCGCGGCGATATGATCGGCCAGCCGGCCCGGATGCTGGATATGTTCGTCGCTGACGGTGCCTTCGGGCAATCCGCGGCAGGCGTAGCGTTCGATGCGAAAACTGCGGCCCGCATGCCGCGACAACTCAACCATGCGTATGACCGCGCTGTCGATGTCCAGCCCGAGCAACGGCGCGGACCTGGAACAGCGAAGGGATGGAAAAGAAAACGGTAAGGATAAAGCCAAGGGACGCTCCTCATGGAGATAGAGGGCTGCTTGGCGTATGGCGGAGTGGCGGCTGCCGGGAAATGCCCCGGCCGGGACCGATTGAACGGACGATGTTAACCACATCCGCGGCAAAGCGAAAGCGTTTTTTCCGGGCTTGACGGCAGTATCCGCTGCGCAACGGTATGGCTGACAGAGCCCTGGGATTCGGTTCGGGCTTTCGCCAGCCGCTATAATGGCCGGATTCTAATGACATCGTCTCCAACGCATGGCTCAGCCCCCCACTACCAGCAACGATACTCCCGAGCTTCCCCCCGCCCCCCCCGTGAAAAAAACGGCGCGGCGCCTGCATCCTTTGCTCAAGGGCGTTTTGATCGTTGTCGCGTCGCTGTTCGGCTTGTTCGCCGCCGGCGCGCTGACCCTCGGGCTGGTCCTGACGATGGCCTATCCGAAGCTGCCGGCCCTGGATTCCCTGACGGATTACCGGCCCAAGATTCCGTTGCGGATCTTTTCCGCGGACGGCGTGCTGATCGGCGAATTCGGCGAGGAAAGACGCAATCTGGTCCATATCAACCAGATTCCGGACATCATGAAAAAAGCCGTGCTGGCGATCGAAGACGATCGTTTCTACGAGCACGGCGGCATCGATTACCAGGGCATCATCCGCGCGACATGGGCCAATCTGACCGGCGGCGGCGGCGGCGCCAGCACCATCACGCAACAGGTCGCGCGCAATTTTTTCCTGACCAGCAATGAGCCGACCTTCCTGCAAAAGGCGTCGCGCAAATTCCTGTACGAAATTCCGCTGGCGTGGAAAATCGAACGCAATCTGAGCAAGGATCAGATTCTCGAGGTGTACATGAATCAGATTTATCTCGGTCAGCGCGCGTATGGCTTCGCAAGCGCGGCGCGGGTGTACTTCGGGAAAGATCTGAAGGATTTGAACCTGGCGGAATCGGCCATGCTGGCGGGCCTGCCGAAGGCGCCGTCCGCGTATAACCCGGTGGTCAATCCAAAGCGCGCGAAGATCCGTCAGGAGTACATCCTGCAGCGCATGTACGAATTGCACTACATCACCCAGGAACAATACGAGGAAGCAAGCAAGCAGGCACTGGTCGTCAAGGGCGCGGGCAAGGAGTTCAGCGTGCACGCGGAATACGTCGCAGAAATGGTGCGGCAGATGATGTACGCGCAGTATCGCGACGATACCTACACGCGTGGTTTTTCCGTGA
>JAQGLY010000006.1 GCA_028292625.1 Herbaspirillum sp.
CACCGCCCAGAGCAAGGTGACGTGGGTATCCGAAAAGCGCAATGCAGCCTGGGTATAGGTGCGAAGTCTGAGCAGTAAAAGGAGCATGGCAAGTGAAATCGGATGACGCAGAAAGCGGCTCGCGTTAATTGTAAAAAGACGAAAAGTCAAAAAATCAACATGTAAGAAAAGCGGGAGGCAAAGCACATCGTCAACCGATACGGCCAAGTTTTCTCACATATTCACTCGAATTTTTAGTACTGCTTTTTATCGATACAGCGAAATATCCTTCCTAAAAAATAGATGGAAAAATCCTCTTGCGACGCAAACTATATAGGACTATAGTTTAAACCACAACACGATATTTCGCATTTGGCCGGGACAGGAAAAGCCTGGGGAGTAGCTTGGAAGGGGAAGATAGAACGGCCGTTGCTGTGCGAAGAAACGGTCAATCTGAAGTAGCAAAGTGTTGTATTGCGTAATCAAAGTAGGCAGGAAGGTTTGCGACAGCGCGAATCACTGGTTTGAGCATAAGCTATTCCGTATACTTCAAGCATTGAGTAGATCCAGGCTTTTTAGGAAAAAAATGATGGTCAGCGGAACAAATAATGTAAGCGTATTTGAAGCGCTTCGGCGACCCAATAACAGTGGCTTGCCAAAGTACCTTCTCCTGGCCAACGCACTGGTCGGCGGGATCACTTCCGGTTACTGGAAAGCCGGCGAGAAGTTGCCGACTGAAGATGAGTTGGCGGAGATGACGCCATTCAGTCTCGGAACGGTCCAGCGCGCTTTGCGTAACTTGTCTGAGCAAGGCATTGTGGTTCGCCAGCACGGACTCGGAAGCTTTGTCGCGGAAAAAAGGAATTTGCGCCTGGAAGATCCGTGGCATTGCCGGTTTTTTGATGATGCAGGCGAAAATTTCCTTCCGATCTACACCAAGGCAGTCAAACGGGAACGTGCGGTAACGCCTGGCGCGTGGATGAAATACTTTCCACAAGCGCTGGATAGCGTAATGAAGATAGATCGGGTAATCAATGTGAATAACGAATTTAAAATTTTCTCACAATTTTATACTGATCATCGCTTGTTGCCGGCGCTCTGTGAAGGTCCTTTAAGCAAGCTCGATGGCGTTAACTTTAAGAAGTTGATTGTGAACGAATCGCATGTGCCGATTACGAACGTTGAGCATTTTGTCCGGGCAATGCCAATAGCTAAAAGCATTGCCGCTGTATTGGATGTAAAGGTGAATACAGTGGGTATTTTTATGCAGGCGGTAGCCCATCTGGGAAGAAATGCTTGTGTTTATTATCAGGAGTTTTCGATTCCGCCGACGCATAGAGCATTGAGTATCCCTGCTGAGCCGGTTATCGGACAGGCGACGAAAATACAACGCTAACAAAGCGAATGGCTAGCCCGATCAGAGACAGATTGAATATGACGTCTGATGGGGCTGGTCAAAAAAATTTTCATTTTTCATAAACTATATAGCTCTATATTAAAGAGGCGCCAAATGTCTAACTCTGGAAGAAACCTGCTGATTATCATGTCGGATGAGCATAATCCGAAGATGCTCGGATGCGCCGGCCATCCAATTGTTGAAACGCCCAATCTGGATCGGCTCGCCGCCAGTGGCGTGCGCTTTAATTCCGCGTACTGCACCAGCCCGGTTTGCATTCCGGCGCGCGCATCCTTCGCGGTCGGCAAATATATTTTTCAAATAGGGCACGCCGACAACGCCGACGCCTATGATGGCGAGACGCCAAGCTGGCATCACAAGCTACGTGATCGCGGTCATCAGGTTGTCTCGATCGGCAAATTGCATTTTCGCAAAAACGATGAAGATCACGGGTTCTCCGAAGAGATCGTCCCGATGCATACCATCGAAGGCAAGGGCGATCTAATGGGCCTGGTCCGTAGCGATTTGCCGGTGCGCAAAGGCGCTTACAAGATGGCCAACCTGGCCGGCCCGGGCGAAAGTCAATACACATTCTACGACCGCGAAATCGCCGCCAGAGCACAGGTCTGGTTGCGTGAAGAGGCGGCCAAATTCAACGGCAAGCCATGGGTGTTGTTTGTATCCTTCGTCGCACCGCATTTTCCGCTGACCGCGCCGCCGCAACACTACTACAAATACTTCGATCAGGAACTTCCGTTGCCCAAGTTGTATGCACATGACGAGCGTCCTATGCATCCAGCCTTGGTGGATTATCGCGGCAGCTTCAATTACGACGACTATTTTGATGATGTGAAGCTGAAGAAAGCGCTTTCCGGTTACTACGGCCTGTGTTCTTTCCTTGATGAAAACATTGGTCTGGTTCTGGATGCGTTGAACGAGTCCGGCCTGGCGGACAATACGCAAGTGATCTATACCAGCGATCATGGCGACAACATGGGTTCACGCGGCATGTGGGGCAAGTCGACCATGTTTGAAGAAGCCGCCGGCGTACCGCTGATTATTTCCGGTCCGGGCATCCCTGTAGGGAAGGTGGTCGACACCCCGACCAGCCACGTAGATGTCTACCCATTCATCCTGGAGGCCGTTGGCGAAGCCGAGCCGGGGCTAATGAAGGGGTTCCCGGGCGTGTCGCTTAATGCTCTGGCAGACGGCGCCAAGCCCGAGCGCAATGTGCTGGTGGAATACCACGGCATGGGTTCAACCACCGGGGCATTCATGATCCGGCACGAACAATACAAATACGTGTTTTACGTCAACTATCCGCCGCAGTTATTTGACCTGAAAGCCGATCCGGAAGAGTTGACCGATCTGGCTGGCGACCCGGCCTACGCAAAGGTGTTGAAGGACTGTCATCGACATCTCACAGCAATGTGCGATCCGGTTGAAGTTGATGCCAGAGTCAAGTTGCGTCAGGGAGAATTGCTGGCGGCCAATGGTGGTCGCGATGCCGTCATTGAGCGCGGCGACCTTGGTTATAGCCCGCCTCCGGGCGCGGCAATCGTGTTCGACTGATCAGGGCAGTTCTCCTGGCCGGGCCTGGCTTTATATGCCTTGTCCCGCGCTGATTTGACATCAAAGCATGGGGCGCATCCTGCCAATTTTTGACGCCACAGGACGCGCTCCGCGCATCGGCAATTCTGTCATTGCGGCACATAAAAACTATAAATACTTTTTAACCAACATCCACATACAAAATTAGGATGGAGAAGACAATGCTTTACATGATATTCACGGGCGAGGTAGGCCCAGGCTGCGGTAGAGCAGGCGTTGATGGACGAGCAAGCAGCGACATTGCTCGCCACCGGACAATGCATCCCAGTTTGGCTTGATAGCCAGCATCCGGCGTCAGATAGCGCCTTATTGAGGTATTTAGCCGGAACCCGCCGTGCGATTCGGTTAATGCCATCCATGCCACGGCTCGATGCGCGAAGTGCGCTGCACGTCCGACGTGTAGCCGTCTCGGCCCCTCGGTGTTTGTGCTTTTCATTACGAATAGTGAATCCGATGAATTCTATTTCAAAAAAGTATGTAATTACTTCCGTCCTCTTCGCAGGTTGGTTCGTGAGTTATCTGGATCGATTTCTCATCAATATGGCACTTCCTTTTATCGGGAAAGAATTTCATATGGATGAAGTAGGGCTGGGGATGATGCTCAGCGTATTTTTTATGGGGTACGCCATCATTCAACTACCGGGTGGATGGCTCTCCGATAAAATCGGATCGAGAAAAATGATGATATTTTCTCTCGTCATGTTTACCATTTTCACGGCCTTGACGGGCCTCGCCTGGTCGATAGTCTCGTTATTTGTTATTCGCTTCTTCTTTGGGATTTTTGAAGGCAGCTTTCCCACCGCGAGTTTCAAAGCAGTTTCAGAGCATTTCCCCAAGAGCGATAGAGCCAGAGTCCAATCCGTATTGCTAGCTACAAATCCCTTGAGTCTGGCGGTTGCGCCCATCGTCGCCGCACCTTTGATTATCTGGATGGGATGGCGAGGAATGTTTATTGCAATGTCCGTATTTGGAGTAATTGCATCCATTCTTTATATGCTTAAGATTAAGCCACTTAGCGCGTCCAGTGAAAATGTAAGCTCTGAGGCCGACAAAAAATCTCTAAAAGAGCTACTTCACGACAGCAATATCTGGAAGATTTCCATCATTAATTTTGGCGTGAATATCCTTATATGGGGATTTTTGTCGTGGCTGCCTTCCTATATGTTGAAGGTTCAAAAACTGGATTTGCTGCATGCAGGCATTCTATCTTCACTCCCTGGATTCGCAGGTATCGCCGGCATGCTCATAGGCGGATGGTTACTGGACAAATGGTTTGAAAATCGCGAAAAATACTTGTTGATTGCAAGCGTTTCCATCGCAGCAGTATGTCTGTTTGTCATGACCAGCACCACAGTTTTACCTATCGTAGTGACGTGTCAGATTGTCATGGCGTTTTCTGTGAAACTCGCCTTCATCGCATTGTGGTCGCTCCCTTTAAAAATGATTGATTCAAGTAACATGGGATCGGCATCGGGAATCGTTAACCTGGGTAGCCAATTGGCCGGTGTCGTCTCGCCAGCGGTGATGGGTTATTTAATTGTGGCTTATAGCGGATCTTATAATGGCGCTTTCGGATTTTTAATTGGATGTGCGGTTGTTTGCGTCGCCGTTTCCATGACGCTACGCGGCAATAAGGGCATCACTGCCAATCGGATACAGCCCGTAGAAGCTATCGAGCCGCGCTAAGCGACGACCCGCGTTTTTCCTGAGTGCGTTCCGTTAGTTCCCCGCGTGGCTCCCCATGGCTTAACCGGCTGCAACAAGTTCTCTCAAGACAATCTCAAGATCGACTCGACCCTTTATCACCTCGGCATCACTACCTTCGAATTTGATCCAGCCTTCGTTGAATCCGTCGAGCATCTGGATGCGTGGGATGGGATCCCTCATTCCTTGCGATCTGAATAACGCGCCCCAGGTCTCGCGAGGAACAGCTTCAGCACGAACGGGGTGTCCAAGAATTTTTGCAAAGCACGCCGCGATGTCGTTCGGCGAGACGCGACGCGGCCCATCCAGTTCAATGATGCGTGCGCCACGCCAATGTTGCTGGAGCAACCCCGCGGCGACCCGCCCGACATCCGCCGTCGCGACCATCGGCACCGGTTTGTCGAGGGGCTGAAGGAAGCTCTGGATCACGCCGTCATTGCGTGCCGGGCCCACGTCCCACATCGCATTTTCCATGAACCAACCTGGCCGGAGAAACGTGACCGGCATCGACAGGCCGCCAAGCGCCTGCTCCATCAGTGTTCGCTGCGTGAGAAGGTTTGATTGCGTCGCATGCGCACCGATGGTCGAAAGGCAGACGACCTTGCCGGGACGCGCCGATACAATTGCTGTCCTTACGGCATTGATGACAGAAAGCGCCTCGGGAAACCCCGGCATCGGGTCGAATTCCGACGGGGGCAGTATGAACACTGCATCGGCACCTTGGAAGGCGGCAGCAAGGGACGCCGCGTCTTCCATTTCTGCGAGAGCCACTTCGCAGCCGAGCGTCGCCCACGCTTGCCCCTTCGCGGCGTCGCGGACGACCGCGCGGACCGGTTGGTCTGCAGCGAGTAAGGTCTTGGCCAATGCGCCGCCGACTTTTCCGGTAATTCCAGTAATTGCGTACATAATATTGCTTCCTTCTAACGATAATTAATTAATAAAGACGCCGGGCAGATCCGTTCCAACCGAAATAAACCGGATTACTGTTGTCGGCTGCGATGGATTACATCGTAGTCGTCAAGTCTCATTGATGGAATCGACCCCGTGTCATATCATTAGTGACGTTTACGCACGAATCAGAAAGACCAATAATGAGCTTTGATGGACGATTGCTTTCCAATGTCGGCGTGCTTGCCGCCATCGTCGAGAGCGGCAGCTTTGCGCGCGCCGCGGAGGCTTTGGGGCTGTCGCCTTCGGGGGTCAGTCGTGCGGTCGGCAGGCTTGAATCAAGCATCGGCGTGCGTCTATTTGATCGGACAACGCGTTCTCTAACGCTGACGGATGAGGGCAGATGCCTTTACGAGGAAATTGTCCCGCTGCTGGCGGGCATCGGCAACGCCGTAACCTTGACGGCCGGTGCATCGACTGCCGTGCGGGGTCGGCTACGTGTGAACGTCGATTATTTTTTTTCAAGAAGGATGCTTGCGCCTCACATCACCAAATTTCTCGACCGGTATCCTGAGCTGTCATTGGAGTTGATCGCGCGCGAACAGCTAGGAGACCTTGTTGCCGATGGCTTCGACGTCGCGATTCGATTCGGGCAGCCGCCCTCATCATCTCTCGTCGCGCGCAAACTGTTTGAAACGCGCATAGTGACCGTTGCGGCACCGGCATATATCAAGAAACATGGAGTGCCGGAAACACCGGCTGATCTTGTCAATCACGAATGCATCCAGATGCGCAATACGATGACAGGCCTGCCGTTGGAGTGGGAATACAAATCCGGTCGAAAGACAATTCCCGCGAAGACTTCTGGTCGCCTCCTTGTCACTGAGGCCGGCACGCTGCTCAGCGCATGCTTGGCAGGGGCGGGTATTGCGCGTATCAAGGCAGGCGGCGTGCAAGAACTCCTCGAAAAAGGTCTCCTTGTTGAGCTACTCCCGCAATTTACAGGAGAGAAATTTCTGCTGTACGCACTCTATCCGTCACGCCATTTACCTGCGGCGAAAGTAAAAGCATTCATCGACTTTGTAAGTGAAGTTCTGGATACCTAAATAAGCGATGTCTCGCAAACATAAACTCGAGGTACCTCGATGTACCTCGATGTACCTCGATGTACCTCGATGGCCGTTCGACGTTAGAAATTATCGTTGGAAGGAGGGCGCGTTTCGATAAAAAAGCACGGAAGAAATGAGAGACTGTCCGAGAGCGGTCGGCGATCTCAACGTGATTTTTGTTGTTCTCCCATTTCTGAAGGTTGACCGTCGAATTCTTTAATGCCGTCGAAGAGAGGGACCCAAGAAAATCTGCGCCTCGTCCAAATTTGCCGCGCGGGCTGGCCCAACTCATAACGTTGTTTCAATGCGCCAACACGCAATGAATAAGTCTGTGGATTCTCCGCTGCACAGGAATAAACGGGACCGCCGCAGTTCTCGCAAAATGCATGAATACGCTTGGCTCCGCTACCGCCGACCTTGGTGTAATTCCGGGGGGTTCCCTTGATAATACGGAACTGACCGGCAGCGGCGGGAATGTTGGTACGAAAGACCGAGCCCGATTGCATCTGGCAGTCCGCGCAGTGACAAATTGCGATTGTGCCCGGTTCGACGTCCGCTTCATAGACGATCGCTCCGCAATGACATTGACCTTCGACTTTCACGCTGACCTCCAGGATGTATTGGCATGGCTCATTCAATGGCGGCATCGCCAGAATGGTTAAAACTGCATCGGTTGGACATTTTAGTCCTCTTTGTTTTCCTGCCTATAGCCTTAATTATCAATACCTGTCATAGAGATTCAAAAGGCGCCCATTCGAGCGCTTACGATACCGGTAAGCCAGTTGAATGGCGCCTTTCATTATTTAACAAGTCCCCGAAGTCAGATGTTCATCACAGCGTAATAGTCTGTTTACAAAAATAGTCGTTCAGTGGCGAGCTGAAATACCGTCAATTGCATAAGGTCTTATACTGCGCTATAGGAGGCGGCTATTATCGTTGACTTATTCCATGCAGAACTGTGAGACGGATCTGTGGATCTACTTCCTTCTCGATTTTTCAATCGTCTACACATGCCCTCTATCCCCTTCGACTATGATCCTGCTTCCGATGCACTGTTTCTCGATTTCGACGGAACGCTGGTTGACCTTGCAGCGCGCCCTGAAGATGTGATCGTACCGCCGCAGTTGATCGAGACATTATGGAAATTGCACTCGCTTTCGCAAGGTGCACTAGCCATCATCAGCGGACGTCCCCTGGCGCAGATCGATCATTTTCTACAGCCTCTGCAATTGCCTGCCGCCGGGACCCATGGCATGGAAAGGCGCGGCGCCGACGGCAAGCTAACACGGTTGCCGGCGCCGGATACTGCGCGGCTGCTGGCCCGCCTGAAGCCACTCGTCGATGACAATCCTGGGCTGCTGCTGGAACTGAAGCAGGGCGCAGTGGCTCTACATTACCGACATGCGCCGCAGCTGGAGCAGATTTGCATACAGGCCATTACCGCAGCCCTGGCGCCGGAGTCGGGATTTACCCTGTTGCGCGGCAAGATGGTGTTGGAAGCAATGACCTCGGGCGTGGATAAGGGCCAAGCCATTGCCGGTTTCATGGCCGAATCGCCGTTTTCCGGTCGCCGTCCGGTATTTGCCGGGGACGACGTCACGGATGAGTCAGGCTTTTCATGGGTTCAATCGGAACAAGGGAAAGGGCTTGGCATCAAGGTCGGCGCGGGTCCCAGCGTGGCGCGCGCCAGGGTGACCAGCCCTGCGGATTTGCATGCCGTGCTGTTCGGCATATTGGGCGCGAAAAAGGCTGATTGAGAATAACAAGCGTATTTTGGCCGGGTTTCGCTGCGGGAGGGGTTGTGCCTTCGTCCAGTATCCGAACTTCATCGAGATTCTTATAGGAATGCATTAATGTCGCGTCTGGTAGTGGTATCGAATCGACTGACGGATCCGCGCAAGGCGGCATCGGGTGGACTGGCTGTTGCCTTGGGCGAAACGCTGAAGAAGACCGGCGGCCTGTGGTTTGGCTGGAGCGGCAACGTGGTCCCGGACGGAACGCCGGGAGAAGGGGAGTTGAACGTGCAACAGGCCGGCGCGGTGACCCTGGCCACACTGGACTTGTGCCAGGAAGATCACGATGCCTACTACCTGGGCTATTCGAACGGCGTATTGTGGCCGGTATTCCACTACCGACTCGATCTGGCCCGCTTCGAACAGGGGCATCTGGGCGGCTATCGCCGCGTCAATCATCTGTTCGCCCGCAAGCTGCTGCCGTTGCTGAAAGAGGACGACCTGATCTGGATTCACGACTATCACCTCATTCCGCTGGCAGCGGAATTACGGGCGATGGGATGTCGCAACCGCATTGGTTTCTTCCTGCATATTCCGCTGCCGCCGCGGCAATTGCTGGCGGCGATCCCGTCACATGAATGGCTGATGCGCGCATTGTTTTCCTATGACCTGGTCGGATTCCAGAGTAATGCCGACCTGGAAAATTTTTCAAATTATGTGAAGGCGGAAGCTTCGGCCGAAGCCACCGAAGGAAATCGTTTTCATGCCTTCAACAGCACGGTGCAGGCAGGCGTATTCCCGATCGGCATCGATGTAAATGATTTTTTGCGGCTTGGCCGCGCCAAGGAGGCGCGCGACACCTTCGAGCGGACGCGCGAAGAGTACTCGCGCCGCCGGCTATTGATTGGCGTCGACCGGCTCGACTATTCAAAGGGGCTGCCGCAGCGGATGCGTGCCTTCAGGGAGCTGCTGGTTCAATATCCGGAAACCCGCCATAGCGCCACGCTGCTGCAGGTGGCTGCTCCCAGCCGCGAGGATATCAATGCCTATGCCGACATCCAGCACGAACTGGAAAGCCTATGTGGCGCAATCAATGGCGATTACGGCGATTTTGACTGGGTTCCGATACGCTACATCCACCGTAACATCGCCCGCCGGCGGCTACCGGGCCTGTACCGCGCCTGCGCCGTTGCGCTGATCACACCGTTGCGCGACGGCATGAACCTGGTGGCAAAGGAGTTCATTGCCGTGCAGGATGAAGCCGATCCCGGAGTGCTGATCCTGTCGCGCTTTGCCGGCGCCGCGGAACAATTGAAAGAAGCGCTGCTGGTCAATCCCTACGACATCCACAGTACGGCGCAAACCATCCAGCAGGCTTTGCAGATGCCGTTGCAAGAGCGGCAGCAGCGCCATAGAGCATTATTGGCCAACATCAGCAAGTACGATGTGCACTGGTGGTGCCGTGAGTACTTGTCGGCGTTGAATGGTGTTCATTGGTAACCGACACGATCGGAATGTGGATTTTGGGAGGGCACTCCTTGACTATGCAGTAATGCGTTCGATGCGTTCGATCTTCGGACGTTTTATCTTCCCAGCCTGGTATAAGTCGTAATGCAACTTGCAGTAATACAAACAAAGGCGCCGGATAAAACCAATCACAAATTTTACATAATGTAAATTATGCGAATGGACGGTAGTTTACTAGCTGTTGCGTTTGCGGGCATCTGAAGACAATAATTATCGCAACACAACTTACATACAATGCAACAAGGAAAATGTAACCATCTTTACAACAACTTGATCTCTACGCCGCTGTTTTTTGGAGGAGGAAGTAAAGATGCTGGATAGTCCGCCACTTAAAAAAATTAACACTCTGCAAACTACAGCTTTCATCAGCCGATTAGCGTCCCTTTTTTACCTCATATAGCGGTATCAAATCGCTTGGCTCACCGCTATTATCACGCTCAAGAGTGTCTCTGCGGCAACAAAATATACGTTTCGAGACCTCCAAAACAGGTCGGATTCTCCCGATAACACACTGGGAAGACTCCACCTGAATCTTCCGTCAAACTCGTATCCATGGCCGAACAGCCTCTAACCAGGAGTTACTTATGCTGCAATTCATCAAATCCCTGTCGCGTGATGAACGCGGCGTCAGCGCCCTCGAATACGCGGTGCTCGCGGGTATCGTCGTCGTTGCGGTCGTGGCCGTAGGGGCGATGTTCTCCCCAGCGCTCGTGGGCGTATTCCAGAACCTGATCAATCAAGTAACGGCCGCAGCTTAAACCTTCTTCGCGATCGAGATGGCGGGAATGCGTGTTCATCGAACATTCTCGTCATGTCCATCGCGCGAAAATGCATAACTCGACCCAGGAAAACGAAGATGCTGTATTCAGTGAAACTGGTGGCCTGCCTGGTATTGGCTTCACTGGCGTTCTCCGATCTGGTCTCCCGGCGCCTGCCCACCCGCGCGGTGGTCATCGTCGCCGGCCTCTATTGCGTCGCAGCGGCGCTGGTTCCGATCAGCGCCGCTGCGTTTCTCGGCCACGTCGGCCTGGCGGCGGCAGCGCTCGCCGTGGCCGCGTTGCTGTTCCGTTTCGGATGGATCGCCGGCGGCGATGCGAAGCTCGCCGCAGCGGTCTTTCTTTGGGCCGGCCCGTCGTTCGCCGCGCCCGTCTTCGTCATCGTCTCCGTTTGCGGCCTGATATTGGGCCTTGCGGTCATCGCGGCGGACCCGCTCTACCGCCGCGTTGATGCCTTGCGCTGGCTGTCGTGCCTGTCGCGCACACGCGGCGTGCCTTATGGCATCGCGCTCGCACTGGGTGGGGGCGCGGCCGTTTGGGCGCCGCTCTCACATAGCGCGTCTATCGTCTAAAAGACCACTCTCCCCGCCATGTCCAGAATCATCAAATTCGCCGGCCTGATCGTCGTCGCCCTGATCGGCGCACTCATTCTGCGCACCCTCTTCATTTCCGCGTCGCGTCCGGCGGCGGTCGGTTCGCGCGGGATGGAGCGCATTCGCGCCGCCGCAGCGGATCTGCCCGGCGGTCTGCTGCTGCGCGACAGCGACCTTATATGGAAAAACATGCCACGTGAACAAGTTCCGGCGGGCGCGCTGGTCGAAGGACAAGCGGCCGTCGACGGCGCGGACAACGACCTCAAAGGCGACCTGCTGCGCCACGCGGTCCCGGCCGGCACGCCGCTCGGTCTCGCCGATGTCATCTCCCCCAACGCACCCGGCTTTCTCGCCGCCGCCCTCAAGCCCGACATGCGCGCGATCTCGGTGGCGATCGACGAAGTATCGGGCAATGCCGGGCTGATTCAGCCCGGAGACTATGTCGACGTACTGCTCACGCAGACCCTCGGCGGTTCGTCGAAAGACACGCTAGAGGCTGGCCGGGGCGTCGAATCGGAGACGGTGGTCGATCGCGTGCGCGTCCTCGCGGTCGGCTCCGTATTTCAGCGTCCGAAGGAAAACGCCGCGCAATCCGATACGCGTGCACGCACGGTCACGTTCGAGGTGACGCCGCGCACCGCCCAGATGATCGCGGTTGCGACCCACTTGGGCACGCTGTCGCTCGCGTTGCGCAGCTTCGCGACCCAGGACCGCAGCGAGCCGCCCGCCGTCGCCGCCACGGAGCCGCAAACGCCTACGATATGGGGCGGCGACGTGTCGCGCGCATTGCGCGCGGCGGACACGCATGCGAAGCGCGGCGCCGCAACCGGGCGGCCGTCCGCCCCTTCCGTGATCGTCTATCGCGGTTCGAAGTCGAGCGCTGCACCAGGCGCTGCGGCCCCCACCGCGGCAGTCGGCGGCGCAATGAGTATGCCAAGATTGCCGCCTGTGCCGAGACTGCCTCCTCTGCCGTTCGGAGGATTGCCGGCGCTTTATGCGTTCCTGCGCTCGCGGCGGCGGTTTGCATGGACAGTGGTCGTGTGTATGGTCATCGCGTGCGGTTTCGCCATCGTGAACCCTGCATACGCGGCGGACCAGGATTCGACGCTGACCGTGCCGGCCGGTAAAGGCGAGATAGTGAAGCTGCCGGAGCCGGCTGTCGCGGTATTCGTTGCGAACCCGGACGTCGCCGACGTGCATGTGCCGACGCCTCAAACCGTTTTGGTGCTCGGCAAGAAAGCGGGAACGACGACGCTCTTTGCGCTCGGCCGGAACAATCGGACCATCCTGCGCAAAACGATCGCGGTCAGCGTCGATACGGAGACAGTGCGGCGCATGCTTGACGCGCGTTTCCCCCAATTGCAACTGACGCTTACCAGCGCACCCGGCTCGATGATGATTGCCGGCCGCGTGCCGAGCGCGGCGGACGCCGATGCGGTCGCGCAGTCGCTCACCCCTTACCTGGGCGAGAAGGAAACGCTGATCAACCGGCTCACATTGAATCATCCGATTCAGGTCAACCTGCGCGTGCGGATTACCGAAGTCGATCGAAACATCACGCAGCAACTCGGCATCAACTGGAGTTCGCTGGGCACGGCCGGCAACTTTGTCGGCGGCCTTTTCAACGGGCGTCAAGTCGTCAACGCGGGCAGTTTCGTCTTGTCGCCGACCGGCGCGTTCTCGGCGGTCGCGGGCTTTAATACAGGGAGCGTCAGCATCGATGCGGTGCTCGATGCGTTGGATCAAGAGGGACTCATCACGATGCTCGCCGAGCCGAACCTGACCGCGATGTCCGGCCAGACTGCGAGCTTCCTCGCCGGCGGCGAGTTTCCGATCCCGGTTGCGCAAGACAAGACGGGCTCCATCACGGTCGCGTTCAAGTCCTACGGCGTGTCGCTCGACTTCACGCCCACCGTGCTGGCCGACAACAGAATCAGCCTCAAGGTGCGTCCGGAAGTCAGCGAGATCGATCCTTCCAACTCGGTGACGCTCGCCAGCATCAAGATTCCCGCGCTCACCGTGCGCCGCGTGGACACGACCGTCGAGTTGTCGAGCGGGCAAAGCTTCGCGCTCGGCGGTCTGCTTCAGAGCACGACGAGTGACATCCTCGCACAGTTTCCGGGCCTAGGCAGCTTGCCGATCATCGGCAAGCTGTTCTCATCGAAGAACTACCAGAACAACAAGACGGAAATCGTCGTCATCGTCACGCCCTATATCGTGGAGCCCTCCGATCCCAAGCAATTGCGGCAGCCGATCGACAGCGTCACGCATGCCGGCAGCGACGTCGAATATGTGCTGCAGCGTTCGCTGGGAATCGATCCGCTGTCCGGCGCCGCCCCGCGCCTGGTCGGCGCGGCGGGCTTCGTCTACTGACCAATGGAGTCATACATGTTTGCTCGCATCTCTTCCCTCACCCTGCTCGCCTTGCTCACTGCGCTCTCGGGCTGCATGTCCACACCGCCGCCGCTCAGCATGCCTGACGCGTCGGTTATAGGGTTCGACGGCGCGAACGCGGTGCCGCCCGACTGCGCGAAACTCGTGCAACAGTCACATATGGTCGATGCGGGCGCCGGGCGTCCCGGTGTCGCGTTCGGCTGCGCCACGTACTCCAATCTGGCGGCCATGCTGGCGCGCCCCGCCGACCTGGTCCAGCCGGTTCCCTATGCAGGCGCCGATGCGGCGCTCGGCGTAAGCGCGGTGCGCCGTTACGAGGAAGGGCGCGCGACGCCGCTCGATACGACCTCGACGACTTCCACCGCGACACATTGATCGCGGAGCATTTCAATGAGCGCCCTCAAATCATTCCTCCAGATCAATAGCGGCAACGCGATCAACGCCGAGGATCTGCTGGCCGTCGTATCCGACCGCGACAGCGAAACCGCAGTGAGAAGGCTGATTGTCGATCAGTCGATCGCCAACACCCACGTGCAGCGGGGAACGATCGTCGACGCGATCGAACTACTGCAAAAACTCGACCATTCGCCGAAGCAGCTGATCGTGGATGTATCGGGATCCGAGATGCCGCTAAGCGACCTCGCGCGGCTCTCCGAGATCTGCGAGCCATCGGTCGCCGTGGTGGTGGTCGGAGACCGCAATGACGTGGACCTTTATCGCAGCCTGCTCGGCGCCGGTGTGCAGGACTATCTTTTCAAGCCGCTGTCGGTCGGGCTCTTGCAGCGCGCATTGGCGGCACGCGACCCGGCCGCCGCCGTGCGCACCGGCCGGGCCGTCAGTTTTGTCGGTGCGCGCGGCGGCGTCGGCACGACCACCATCGCGGTGGCGCTCGCGCGTCATCTGGCCGACGCAACGCATCGGCACATCGCGTATGTCGACTTGAATCTTCATGGCGGGGCCGCCAATTCGATGTTGGGGCTCGTCACCAACAACGGCTTGACCGAACTGCTGCACAACGCACAACCCGTCGATGCGCCGCTGATCAACCGAATGCTGGTTCAGAAGAGCAATCATTTGCGTGTCCTGTCGTCCGAACTTCCATACGGCGACGAATTCGCGTATCGTCCCGGCGCGGTCTCCGAGTTGATCAATACGCTCAAACGGCATTTCCATTACGTGATGCTGGATCTGTCCGGCCTTGGCGACAGCCGTATCGTCGAAGAAGCGCTCGACGCATCCGCGTTCGTCTATATCACGTCGGACCGATCCGTCCATGCCGCCCGCGAGACCGCGCGGTGGCTCCGATTCGCCGAAGACCGTGACGGCGACCCGACGATCTCGCTGCTGCTCAACAACCCGCACGAGAGCGTCGCCGGGCGCGTCGATGCCGCCGATTTCAAGCGCGCGCTCGGCCGTGCCTCGATGTACGAACTGCCCTACGAGCCGAAAACGCTCGCGGCGGCCGAGAATCTCGGCGAACCGATCGCGGCCGGCAAACCGACGCCTTTTGCAACCGCCATCGTCGACCTGGCGAACACCTTGACCGGCCGCTCGGAGAGCACACCGTCGAAGCAGCCCTGGTATGCGCGCCTCATCGGAAACAGGAGCCGCACATGACATTCGGCAAAAGAAAAATCGCGGCGGTCATCGCGCCTGTTGCCGATAGCGGGACGGACGCAACGGTAGCCGACACGAAAAAGGATGCCGAACCGCCGCGGCCCACTGCGGGCCCTGCCCGGGCGACGGTCCCGCTCGACAGGCATGAAGCGCTGATCCGCTCGGACACCTTCAAGACCATCCGCACCGTCGTATTCGCTTCGATGAACATGTCGGCCGCCCTGATGATGTCGCGCGATCAGGTGCGCGGGGGCATCGAGCAAATCGCGACCGAGGTGGTCGCGCGCGAGCGGCTCAACGTGACGATGGCCGATCAGACGCTGATCGTGGCCGAAATCCTGAACGACATGTTCGGCGTCGGCCCGATCGAGCCGCTGCTGGCCGACGAAGCGGTGACCGACATCCTCGTCAACGGTCCGGATCAGGTCTATGTGGAACGGCATGGCCGGCTGGAACTGACGTCGCTCAAGTTTCGCGACAACGCGCATGTGATCAACGTCGCGCAGCGTATCGCCGCGGCAATCGGGCGCCGCGTCGACGAAAGCAGCCCGATGGTCGACGCGCGCCTGGCCGACGGCAGCCGGGTCAACGTCGTACTGCCGCCGATCGCGATTCGCGGCGCGTCGATTTCGATTCGCAAATTCTCCAAGCGCAACATCACCCTGGCCCGCATGGCGCAGCAGGGCAATCTGTCGCCCGCGATGATGCGCATGCTGAAGATCGCCGGTTCATGCCGGCTCAACGTGGTGATCTCCGGCGGCACCGGGTCCGGCAAGACGACCTTGCTCAATGCGCTGTCGCATCATATCGACGAGCATGAGCGGATCGTCACCATCGAAGACGCAGCCGAACTGCAATTGCAGCAACCGCATGTGGTGAGCCTCGAGACGCGCCCGGAGAATGCCGAAGGGCTCGGCGCCGTCTCACAGCGCGACCTGGTGCGCAATGCGTTGCGGATGCGTCCCGATCGCATCATCCTTGGCGAAACCCGCGGCTCGGAGGCGTTCGACGTCCTGCAGGCGATGAACACCGGGCACGACGGCTCGATGACGACGGTCCACGCGAACACGCCGCGCGACGCGATTATCCGTCTCGAGAGCATGGTGATGATGGCCAACGGCAATTTGCCGCTGTTGTCGATCCGCCGGCAAATCGCCAGCGCGGTGCATCTGATTCTGCAGATCGAACGCATGCGCGACGGCATGCGCCGAGTGACACGCATCACCGAGATCGCCGGCATGGAGGGCGACGTCGTCATCACTCAGGATCTCTTCACGTTCCGCTTCGATACCAGCGCGCACCAGGAGGAAGTGCGCGGCGTGTACGAGTCGTCGTCGCTGCGGCCGGCGTTCACGGCGCGGGCTGCCTACTATGGGCTCGAAGAGGCGCTGATCGAGGCGATGCGGCCATGACGCCCGCCGATGTGGTCGCCGCCGGCGCGTTTTTCGCGATCCTGATTGCGGGCATGATCGTCGCGTCGCTGCGCGACATGCTGCGGCGCCGGCCGGTGCCCCGCATTCGGAGCAGAATCGATGAACTGGGGACCGAGGTGACGCGCCAGCGCAAAGCCGGCCCTGAAGCACCTGAGCAGGAGCAGCTCTTTAGCCGGCAGGGGTCCCTCTGGGGCGACGCCAGGCTGCTGGCGTGGTGGCGAAAGCATGTGGAACAAGTGCGCGCGGTCGGCGGCGCCGGCGGTATCCGTCTGATTGCGGTGATCGCGATCGCCATGGTCATCGCCGCGCTGGTGGTCGTCAGGCTGAGCTCGCCTCCCGCATGGACGCATCCGCTGATCATCGTCGGCCTGCCGTTGTTCGCCGTGCGAGCCACCTATCATTTCCTGATCGAGCGATTTCGCATACGCTTCCTGACGGTCTTTCCGGACACGCTCGATCTGATCATTCGCGCGGTGCGGGCCGGCATTCCGGTCGTGCAGGCGATCAGCACCGCGGGCCGCGAGACCGACGAGCCGGTGCGCGCCACGTTTCGCATGATGGGCGACGCCCTGCGTCTTGGCGCCGACCTGAGCGAAGTGCTGGATCAAGCCCGGAAGCGGCTGCAGATCGCCGATTTTTCATTCTTCACCGTCTGCTTGCTGCTTCAGCGGGAGACCGGCGGCAATCTGGCCGAGACGCTGGAAAACCTGGCGGGAATTATTCGCAGTCGGCGCGACATCCGTTTGAAGACGAAGGCGCTGACCGCCGAAGGCCGGCTCGCGACCAACATCATTTCGGTCGTGCCGTTCGGTGTCGCAGGCATGTTGTATATCGTTAATCGACCGTACATCGAGTTGCTGTTCAATACGCGCGCAGGGCACAAGATCATGACGCTCGCCGCCGTGCTGCTAACGATCGGGCTGTGGATGGTACGGAAAATGTCGAATCTGGATACCTCGCGATGAACACCATGGATGCAGGTACAGCCACCAATCTCGCGTTGCTGATCGTCCTGATCGGCGCCGTCGTATTGATTCTGCTTCGCACCGGCAGCAAGCGCTATCGTATCGCGCAGCGCATGCGGCAAGCCGTCGCGCGCAAGGCGGCCGACTCGGCCGCCGACGAGCGGGCGCTCGTGAACGTGTGGCAACGGGTGGCGCGGCGGGTCACGCTGATCGGCGAACGGGTCCCGCTCTTCGATGCATTTCAGCGCGAGACGCTTGCGCGGCAACTCGCCAGCGCGGGCTTTCGGGACCGGCGCGCGGTGTCGGGCATGGTGGGTCTGAAAATCCTCGTCGGCGCCCTGCTCTCCCTCGCCGCGATCGTGCTCGGTGCGCATGTGCCTCGCTTCGGAGAATATTTCGCGGCCCGCATGCTGATGATGGCGGCGGCTTTCATCATCGGCATGATCGTGTCGGAGTACGTGCTCGGGTTCCTGATCAGCCGCAGGCAACGGGCCATCTCGGCGTACTTGCCGGACGCGCTCGATCTGCTCGTCATCTGCACCAATGCCGGCAATAGCCTCGTCGTCTCGATCAAGCGTGTCGCGCACGAATTGCAGTCGATCTGCCCGCCGCTCGCGGACGAGTTCGCGGTGACGGCCGACGAGCTGCAAATCGGCGCCGACAGCGCCACCGCGCTGCGCAACATGGCCGGCCGCATCGGCCTTCCCTCGGTGCGCGGACTTGTGACGACGCTGATTCAGTCGCAGCAATACGGCACGCCGATCACACAGTCGCTACGCATGCTTTCGCGCGCCGAACGCACCGCGCAAATATTCGCCCTTGAAGAAAAGGCCGCGAAGCTCGCCCCGAAAATGACGTTGCCGATGATGTTGTTCGTGTTACCGACGGTCGGCCTGATTTCGGCAGGCCCCGCTTTCATTCGCCTCCTTGCGGTGTTCAAATGAAGAATGTCATTGCCTCATGCTCACTGGCCGTCGCATCGGCGGTCGCCGCCGCCCTTCTTGCAGGATGCGCAAGCCAAGGCAGCTTTAACCCGCGTCCTGTCTCGAGCAGCGTCGGCGCGACGAGCGACCTGCGCCTTGCCGACAGCGCGCTCGCCTCGGGCAGCACCGAACTCGCGTCAAGCCTGTATCAAAAGGCTTTGCGGGCCGAGCCGAACTCGCTCGAAGCGCAACTGGGATTGGCCGACGCGACGTACCAGGCCGGCGATCTCGAACGCGCACGCGGGCTCTATGCGCGTGCAGCAAGCGTCGCACCGGCCAATCCTGGGCCGAAGCTCGGCCAGGCCCGGGTCGCATTGAAGCAGCGTCGGCTCGACGATGCCGCGACGCTTTACCGGACGCTAGTCGCCGAACATCCGGACAATCCAGTCGCGGCCCAGGGCCTTGGCGCGGTGCTTGACCTGCAAGGCCATCACGATGAAGCGCAAACCGTGTACCGCGCCGCGCTGCGCGTGCATCCCGACGCGCAGGGCCTGACGACGAACCTCGGTTTGTCGCTGATCCTCGCCAACAAGCCACGAGAAGGCGCAAACGTGCTGCTCGACATTGCAGGCCTCGCCAACGCGCCGCCGCAAGCGCGCCAGAACCTCGCGCTCGCGTATGCGCTGCTCGGCAACACGAATGCGGCGAAACAGATTCTGCAGACCGATCTGCCTCCTGCATCGGTCGAAGACAACCTGCGGTTTTATCGAATCCTTCGCGCAAGACTCGACGCCTCGCCCCATGACACGGAAATCCAGAAATGAAAGCACCCCGCCCTTCATTGCAGCGTGATGAAGGCGGCATCGCCGCGCTCGAGTTCGTGCTCATCTTCCCTTTTCTGATGATGGTGCTGTTCGGCATCATCGATGTGTGCATGATCCTGAGCGACAAGGCAGTGATCACGAATGCGAGCCGGGAAGCAGCGCGCGCGGGCGTCGTGCTGCGCGCCACGCCGTGGAACAGCTCGCAGGTCCAGGCCGTCGCGCTGAACTATACACAGAACAACCTGGTGACGGGCGGGACGCCGACCGCCGCGAGCGCGGTCGCCTCGTATGTCAGTCAAGCCTCGGGGTTTCCTCTGAAGGTGACGGTCACGTACACGTACCGGGGACTCGTGCTCGGCTCGATATTCAGCGCAATCGCGGGTCCGGTCACCATCAAGGCCGTCACTGTGATGAACTACGAGTGACGATCGGATCATGTCCGCGCACCTATCCCGCCCTAGCCCTTGCCTATGCGCAGCATCCGCCTCTGTTGCCTTGGCCGCCGCAGCTCGGCGCTCACGGATGCGAAGCCGGCTCGCATCGCCGTCGCTCCGGCGGCAGCGCGGATCGGTTGTCCTGTTCTTCGTATGCTTCCTGATCCCGTTGCTGATGTTCGGCGCGTTTGCGATCGGCATTGCGCGTGTGAGCGTGGTGCGCAACGAGTTGCAGAATGCCGCGGACGCAGCAGCGCTTGCCGGCGCCTCGGGGCTGACCGCAAAAGACTCCGGCGCGCCGGCATGGGCCGCGGCGTCGGCAGCGGCGACCTCCGCGATCACGCTCAACGCATCGGACCAGACGAAACTGTCGAGCGCAACCGTGACAACGGGCTACTGGAACCTGGCGGGCTCGCCGTCGACCTTGCAGGCAACGACGATTACGCCCGGCGCCAACGACGTCCCCGGGCTGCAAGTCACGGTGACGCGCAGCGCGAACCAGAACGGCGGCCCGATCAACCTGCCGTTCGGCGCGTTGCTCGGCTTGGCCAGCACGAATGCCAGCGCCACCGCGGTCGCCGTTGCCGCAGCGCCCGGCACGGTTGCCGGTGGACTCTTTCCGGTCGCACTTGCTCAGTGTGTGTATGACACGTATTGGGATTCGAGCACCAATCAACCGAAAATCGATCCATCGACCGGTGTGGCATACGAATTTCAGATCGGCAACGGGCAGCCCTACCCCGCCGGCAGTTCATGCGCGGCGAGCCAATGGACCTCCTTTTTGATCGTTGCCAACGATGTGCCGACGATCCGGGGGATAATCACGAACGGCAACCCGGTACCGCTCAGCATCGGCACCAGCATCTACATTCAGTCCGGCATCAAGGCCACGATTTACAGCTCCGTGCCGAACAACACGGTCGTCTACGTTCCCATTGTGAGCAGCGTCGCCACCGGCACCTATGAGCCTATCGTTGCGTTCGCGGCGTTCTACATCGACGGCGTCGCCGGCGGCAGCGACAAGTACATCCAAGGCCATTTCCTCACCGGCTATACGATCCCCCAGTCTTCCGGGGTCGGCCCCGATTACGGAGCGTACGTGCCGCCCCGTCTGGCATTTTGACGGCGATGGGCATGAGGCGCGCGCAATTCGTGACGGAAACCGTCCTCCGCATCTTCACGGCTGCGGCACTTTTCTTATACGTGCTCGCGGCGGTTCACCAGTACCTGAAGGACCCGTCGCGCATCACGCTGATATTTTTTATCTTTGCGAATATTCTGGCCGTGGGCCTGGCAATTTTTGCGCGTGTACCGTCGGAGCGTGACTGGAATCCATTCAGCCTGTTGGTTACCCTCTTTGCGACCTTTTACTTTGTCGCGTTCAAGATCGAGCCGGGCATTCGGCTGATTCCGGAATTTTGGGCCGCAGGCATACAGGTAGCGGGCATTCTCATCCAGATCTACGCAAAGTGGTCCCTGCGGCGTTCATTCGGCCTGTTGCCGGCTAACCGCGGCGTGGTGGTTTTCGGCCCCTATCGCGTCATCCGCCATCCAATGTATCTGGGCTATTTCGTGACCGACATTGGCTTTCTGGTTGCCAACTTCGGCCTGCGGAACGCCTTCATCGTTTTCATGCAATGGACGGTGCAAGTCGTCCGCATCATGCGGGAAGAACGCTTGCTATCGAAAGACGACACTTATCGCCGATACATGCACCGTGTCCGATACCGCTTAATCTCCGGGCTGTTTTAATCTAGCCCAGCCATGTTCGTTATGGCTAATCGGCATCATTGTCATTTTTACAACATTGTTGTCATTTCTACAATTATAATCAGAAGGCATGCTACATTTAACACGTGCTGCAAGCTAGGGGTTTCGTAGCCCTTCCCAGCTTCCCCTTGCCCTCTTTTCGCACATATTGAACGATCCTTGTTCAATGATTTTTCCATCCTGCACTAATAAAAAACTTCACGCTCGCTTTTGTATAGCCGCGTGCTCTTAATGCATCTCACTAGAAAGCATGGAATGAATCCAATTAAATTGGTAGGGACGTTACTGGTCGCGCTCGCCTGGATGCCTGTTCAAGGCTGGGCCGCGCCTATCCTTGGTGCTCAATTATCGGATTTTGCCGTGCTGGGGGCGTCGGCGGTGACCAATACCGGCCCGACAACTCTAACGGGAGGCTTGGGGGTCTCCAACAACAGCTCTCCCACCGGCATTACCGGGTTTTTCGGAACGCTCTTGAATGACGGTCCGGGTACAGCGAGCGGCGCCGTTCACCAAGGCGACGCGTTTGCGTTAACGGCGGATGCGCAGCTATCGGCGGCAATGACGAGTTTGGGGCTGCTTGGCCCGGGCACGACGCTCGGAGCCGATCTCAGCGGGATGACACTTGCACCGGGCGTCTATACCGTGGCGGCAGGCGTCACTAACTTGACGGGAGTATTGACGCTGGATGGCGGCGGTAACGCGAACGCCTTTTGGGTCTTTCAAATGCCAAGCACATTGATCACTTCATCTAGCTCGATAGTGAACGTTATCAACACGGGAGCAGGCGCTGGCGTCTATTGGGACGTTGGGAGCTCGGCGACGCTAGGCTCCAGTACGACTTTTTCGGGAAATATCTTGGCCAGCACAAGTATCAGCATGGGTAGCAGCGTCAATATTTCTTGTGGCCGCGCCTTGGCGCATACCGGAGCGGTGACGTTCATTAACGACGTCGTCAATGCTGGTGATTGCGCGGGGTCCGGGGCAGCCGGCAGCAATGGCCTGAGTGGCGGCCTGAGTATGCCGGACGGCGGCGGCTTGCCGGTTGCGCTGCCGTTTTCCGAGGTTTCAGCGGTGCCAGAACCCGCTCCCCTTTCATTGTTCGGGGCCGGGTTGTTAGCATTGTTCGTATGGAAAAGGAAAAACGCCGGAAGCCGTTCAAGTCACATGTAACGCAAGCATTTCGATTCAGGCAGTGTATAAGCGCGAAAACCGCGGAGAAGCCGCCAATTATGACGGCTTCTCCGCGTCCGAAGAAAATCTAGCAATCTAGTGTACTGTCCCAACCATGCATATCCGGACCGTGAGTCCTTTACCGTCGGCCCCAACATCCAGCGACACGGTGGCGCCGTGCTGCTCGGCGATGTGCTTAACGATCGATAGCCCCAGGCCGCTGCCGAAAGTGGCGTGACCGTTGCCGCGATAGAAACGCTCCCAGACCCGCGCCCGATCAGCTTCGGAAATTCCCGGGCCATTGTCACTCACCTCCAGTGTTGCCGTTGCGCCGTCCTGCCGCACCGCGACATCGACCCGTGCCTGTGTACCGGCATAGCGGATCGCGTTGTCGACCAGATTGTTGAGCAGAATCCGTAAGTTATCCGCGTTGCCCTCGACGGTCACGATTTGCGTGCCGACGAACCCTAGATCAATTTGATTGGCCTCGGCCACGCGCGTCCGGTCCGTCACGACCGAGCGGCACAACGCGGTCAGATCCACGCGGCCGGACGACGCAGCCAAGGTTTCCGGCGCAAGCCGCGCGAGTGTCAGCAGTTGCTCGGCCAGATGGGCGAGGCGCGTCGTGCCGGTCTGGATCTGGACGAGGACATTTTCCCGTTCCTCGGCGCCCGTTGCCCGTTGTAGTAACTGGGTCTGAATGCTGAGCCCCATGATGGGCGTGCGTAACTCGTGTGCGGCATCGGCGATGAAATGCCTCTGCAACGTGAACGAGTGATCCAGCCGTAGCAACAAATCGTTCAGCGCATCCACCAGCGGTTTTACTTCACTTGGCATCGCGACCGTATCGATCTGCATCATGTTATGGGCATGACGATGTTTCAACCCGGATGCGATCCGTTGCAGCGGCCGCAATCCGTAATCGATGCCGAACCAGAGAAATAATGCGAGCAGCGGCACCAGTGACAGGACCGGCCAAAGGAGTTGCATGGCGACTTCGGCGAGCGCCTCCCAGCGCGCCTGCCGGGCTTGCGCGATGCGAATCAGGGTATTGCCGCTTTGGCTGACGAATGTACGCCATATCTGGCCGTCCGCGGTCACATCGGAAAAGCCGGTTCCCTGCGGTGGCGTTAGCAGCGCGTCCGGATTACTGTTGAATGAAAGCGTTGTGCCGCGCCAGATCTGCAATAACACGCCATTTGGCTGCTTTCCCGATAATCGCTCCTTCTTGTCCCTTCCCCTCAGTGACAAGTTGCCGTTGCCGTCGACCACGACCTGTTGGGCGACCGCCTTCATCTGGTCGCTGAGAAGGTCGTCAAGTTTGGCAAGCGCGCCCCAGTAGGTGGCGGCGCTTGCCAGCACGCCGACAAAAAATGTCGCAGGCAACAGCCACAGCAACAGGCGACGGCGCAGCGAGGCCATGAACCAGCGTGCAAGACGCACGCGCAGTGCGGTCATGCGATCTCTCCGATCCGATAGCCGACGCCACGTATGTTGCAGATCGCATTCGCACCCAGCTTGCGACGCAGGTTGTATACATGAACTTGCACCGCGTTGCTCTCGACTTCTTCATCCCATCCGTAGAGACGCTTCTCGATCTGTTCGCGCGAAATCACTGCGCCGGGTTCCTGCATCAATTCATGAAGCAAGGCGAACTCTCGAGGCGAAATGGAGACATCCTGATCGTGCAGCCAAACGCGATGCTGCACCGGATCGAGCCGCAATGGGCCAACGGTGAGCACGGTCTGGGCACGCCCCGCGTGGCGACGGTTGACCGCCCGAATGCGCGCGAGCAGTTCTTCCAACGCGAACGGTTTGACCAGATAATCATCGGCGCCGCCGTCCAGTCCCGCGACCCGGTCGGGCAATGCATCGCGTGCGGTAATGATGATCACGGGCATCGCATCGTCGCTCTGTCGAAGTGTATTGAGCAATGTCAGGCCATCCTGGTTCGGTAGTCCGAGATCGAGCAATAGCAATCCATATGGCGTCGTACGCAGCGCGAGAGCCACGGCATCGCCGTCCTGCACCCAGTCCACAGCAAATCCTTCCTGACGCAGCCCGTTCTGCAGCCCATCGCCTATTAACGGATCGTCTTCGACCAGCAGTATGCGCATCTGGTTATCCCGTTTCAATGTCCTCGCCAACTTTTTTGGCAAACACGCAATGGTATCGGGTCTCAGGTTAACGCTGCGTTAACCAGGAAATCGCCACAACAATCGCTCTCTATTCGCCGATCTTCATGCAGGCTTAAGTTTGCCTGCAATAAGATGCCTTCTCCGCCGCCATCGTTGCGGCTCAAATATTCGCAGGAGAAAGCTTATGTTCGCCAGGAAACTTTCTCATTCTATTCAAGATAAATGAACATGATTAAATCCACCTCTTATCTCAGAATCAAAGACCATCTGCAACGCCTTTTAACCACTTCATCTTTTGCCCTGTTCATACGGGAATGGATCGCCAAGCCAACCGCGGTGGGCGCCATCTGTCCAAGTTCCCGCCGGCTGGCGCAGCAAATTGCCTGGCAAGTTCCGGATGGCGATGGCGCCGTCGTCGAACTGGGCGGCGGCACCGGTGCGGTGACACGGGTGCTGCTCGACTGTGGAATTGATCCGAAACGGCTGATCGTCATCGAACGTTCCGCGCCATTTGCCGAGCATCTGCAACGATCTTTTCCGAAGGTCCGGGTCATCTGCGGTGATGCAACGAGGCTCAGACAGCTTCTTCCGCGAAATTGCCGGGTCGATGCGATCGTTTCCTGCTTACCGTTGCGCTCCCTGCCCAGCCGTGAGGCAGCGGCGATCGTGGCGCAATGGCACGATACGCTTCCAGAGAATGGCGTCGTCGTTCAGTTTACCTATGACATCCGACCTATAACAAAACGCACAATCCATCACGCCGATTTCGTGGTCCGCTCAAGTCGCATCATCTGGGCTAATTTACCACCGGCACGTATCGTGACGATGCATAAGCATATCGAAAAAAATGCATCCGCGAAGACGATGGCACCATTGCCGTTTGGCAACCCAGTAAATTGCCCGGACTAGGAGCGTCCAGGGCATTCGTGGGCGGCGCGCGTCGCCTTGGCCAGGTCGACGACTTTCTGGAATGTAGCTAGCGGATACATGCCGTCGTATCGCCAGCTTGCCATCCGGAAAGTTTAGTTACTGGCGACCGGCAAACTCAGAGCACGACGCAATTCGGTTTTGGCGGCAGCCAATTCCTTCCGATATTGCGGATTGCTGTCCATCATCGCATGGGTGGCGTAAGCAACCATCTTGCTGGCCTCGATATCGGTCGGATAGTGCACGCCGCATACCAGGCGGTTGTGCGCATACTCGTCGGCGCGCGCAAGAATGGCGTCGCGCTTTTCAGGAACCATTTCGACCAGAGCCAGAGCGGCGAGATAGCCGGCGATCGTGTGCCCGCTCGGGTAGGAATCGTCCTTGGTCTTGGTTACGCAGACCGGACTGAGCGTTTTATCCAGATTGTATGGGCGTACGCGATGGAACAGCTCTTTCGGCACATTGCCGTTAACCGGCTCGTCGTTTTTCACGCGCGCGGCAAAGACTGCCGTGACAGGCAGATTTTCAGGGGTGAATTTTTCGCCAAGCACGTTCTTGTAGATGAACATGGTTTCCAGTTGGTCATCGGCCTTTGCTTGTGCGATCTGCGCCGGGGTGCGGGTCGATTGCAGGCCGTGCAACAGAGCGAGCTCGGCTTTTGTGGTTGGCGAGTCGGCTGCCGGCGGGGTCGCCAGATACTGCTCCATATGCGTTTGCTCCGCGGAGACAAATGCGGCGTCGCGCGCATAGGCGGAACTGATGGTGAAAGCGGCGAGGCAGAGTAATGGCAATGTTAATTTTTTCATGATGATGATTCCCCTGAAAGGTAATTAAATGTCGGTGAACTGCGGTACTTGGTCATTGCATTAACGCTTGAATTCGACCCAAACCTGATACACCCGATCGCTGCCGCGCATTTCAGCCGGCGGCTCCGGGTAATGCGCGTTCTGCACCGCTTGCAGCGCAGCCCGGTCGATCATGCCGAGACTGCTTCCGCTTAATACCCTTGCGTCACCCGGGACGGCATCGCGCAGATGGAATTCCACACGCACCCTTCCGGCAAAGTGCAACACGGCGGCGGCCGGCGGGTAATAAACCGCCGCCAGAACGGCCGAGCGTACCTTTGCGGCATATTCCGGGCTTGGGTCCGCTTTAGCGGCCACAGGCGTTGGCGGCGGCGGTGGCGCGGGCGGCGATACTGGCTCAGTAAACGCATTCGGCGTGTCCGTCGGCACAGGTGTTGCCTGCTGTGTCTGCGGCACCGGCGGCGTGGTCCGCGGTGGCGAGGGCGCATGCGGCTTGGTCGGCGCCAGCTTGGGTTTTGGCTGAACCGGCACAGGCGTCGGCTTCGCCAGTACCGGCTCCGGAGGCGCCGGCACTTCTTCCTGAACCAGGGAAATCGGCACAGGTGTCGATAGCGCCGGCGCCGATCTGGCGCTGCTCAAGACAACGGCGCCAATGGCCAACAGCCCTGCCTCTGCCGCGATGGCAAGCAAAAACGCCTGCATGGGACGTTGACGAAAATAGGTGGCTGTCATGGATCCCTACTTGCCTGCGGCATTGCGAGTCGCCAGCGCAAACTCGCTTGCGCCGCCATTGCGAACGGCGTCTATGACGTTCATCAGCTGCTGCAATGAGGCGGTCTGGCTGCCTGCGATCGTCACTGCCGTTTTACTGCTATCGCGCTGACGCAGAAAATCGGTCAATTGGGCCGGCGTCATCCTGTTGTTCTCCACCAGGAGACCGCCATCCGCCTCGATTTCGACCAGCAGTTTCGGCGGCGGAATGGTCGCCGCGGTCGAGCTGGTAGGCAGTTTGGTGATATGTCCGGAGGCGGGAATCATGCGCAGCGTCAGCATGGCGAAGAACACCAGCAGAAACAGCATGATGTCGATCATCGGAATGATTTCAATCCTCGGCTTTTTCGTATCCAGATAACGCATCTCAGCCCCTCGCCTGCGCGACCGCCAATCCGACCCGGCCGTGAGAGGGCGACGACATCGACACCAGATGATCATGGCGATTGACCAGCATGATCTTGATGATTTCCAGTTGATGCATCACCAGGCGAACGCGGGTGTGCAAGGCATTGAAGAACAATACCCCGACCATGGCGATGAACAAGCCGGAAGCGGTGGCGATCAATGCTTCGGCAATGCCGCCGGTGATTTGCGATGCATTGTTTTGCGCATCGCCCAGCACATGAAATGCGTTGAACATGCCGATGATCGTGCCGAACAGGCCGAGCAACGGCGCCAGCGTGATGACGGTGTCGAGCATCCACAGCGCGCGATCGAGGGTCGGCACCTTGTGCATGATCGCTTCTTCCAGATGGCCGGCGAGCATGTCGCGGTCCTCATTGGCAGGCTCGTTCTGGACGACCGCGAACAGACTGGCGTGCGGCAGGCGCGCCAGATTTTCGGGTAGCGGAGACAAGTCGATTTGTCCTTCTTTCATTTTCAGCCGCGCAATCAACTGCTCTCCCCCGCTCTGCATATTGGACAGATAGCGTGTCCGTTCAATGATGACTGTCAGAGCGATGAGCAGCAGGCCCAGCATCAGGTACAAAGTGCCGCCGGAGTCATTAGCCAGATCGATTAAATGGGCAATATTCATGATTTTCAATGAGTATGGGAGAGCCGCGCTCTCCCGTTGGGTTGAATGGCTTAAATCAGAAGTCCAGGGTCAGCGACGTCGAAACGCTCCGCCCCGGCAACAATGCCAACTGATCGAGTGAGGATGGATTGGCACTCGAGCTGGTCGCGCTGCCGGCCGCCAACACCGCGGTAATGTTATGTTTATTGAACAGATTATTGACGCCAAACTGAAGCTTGGCCTGTTTGAAAAACATGCCCGGCGTCTTCAACGTATAGTTCGCAAACAGATTGGTCACAGTGAATGGATCGATGGTGAAAGCTTCATTGATCACGTTGGAGGTGTTCTTGGCATTGTCGCTATAGGTTTTTCCGACGCGCTTTGCAAGCACACCGAGATCCCAGGCGCTGCGTTGATAGGTCAGGCCCAGAGTCTCCGTATCCTTTGGCGCGCCGGGAACCCACTTGTTATTGTTGGCGTATTTGGCGGAGCCGTAGGTGCCGTTCAGATAGATGTTGAATCCTCCGCCCAGAATGACATTGCCTTCCGCTTCGATGCCCTTGCTGATTTGCGTGCCGCTGAGGTAGTAAGTGACATTGCCGCTACCGTCGCTGATCGCAGTATAGGCGCCGTCAAGCCGGGTGTAATAGACGTCGAAATCCAGCGTGTACCGATCCGACTTCCATACTGTGCCGGTCTGGTAAGACTTGGCGTATTGCGGTTTGGGAGCTGTTGACACTTGTGCGTTCGGTACGTCGAACACCGAGGTTGGCGGGATCAGATCGCCCGTTCCATACTGAGCGTAAATCGACCAGTTCGGTTGCAACAGATAGTGCGCATCCAGCGATGGCAGCACGTCGTGGTAAGTGACGGAATTATCGATGCTCGCGGCGCCGCCGAGATTGCCGACAGCGCCGCCGTTATCGGCCAGATGCGTGTAGACCTGCTTGTAGAAGGCGTATTTAATGCCCGGCGTGATTTTCAGGCGGTCCGTGACCTTGAATTCAAATTCCGCAAACGGCTGTACCGTAGTGGTTTGATATCGTTCGTTGAAGTTGGGGACGGCGGCATCTACCCAGGTCAAAGGATTTGACGGGATCTGGTAACGATAGCTTTTGGCATAGTCGGTCCAGAGGCCGGTGCGGAAAGTGCCCATGGCCGATTCGTTGCTCAGACGCAGCAGGTTGCCGCTGGTGCGATATGAGTTGAGCTTATCCGTGGCGGAAGTGGCGTTGATGGTGGTGCCGTTATAGTTCTGCTTGTTCCAGTATCGGTACGAGTAGAGTTTGTCGTCCAGTTTCCAGCCGTTTCCGAGGTTGGACGTAATGCCGATGTATTCAAAATCGGTGTCGATATTGTAGAAATTGTAGCCATAATAGTTAGCCTGGCTTGGGTCTCCGCTCATCAGATAGTTGTCGCCGAACTGAGCGATCTGCGCGCGCGTAGGCCCTTTGGTATTCGGCGTGTTGGTTTTCAGATTGAGACGTGAGACGAACAAAGTCAGCACCGTATCATCGGTAAGTACATTCTGATATTTGATCGAGGCGGCCGTACGCTGTTGCGCGTTGTATGTCTGATAGCCATCGGACTTCATTTCCTGCGCGTTGATCATCAGGTTCTGCCTGCCGTCTTGGCCGAACTGACCCGTCTCGTGTTCGACGCTAAGCAGCTTGGTGTCCCAGGAGCCGTACGAGCCGGTGACGCTGGTGCGCTGTTGCGGTTCGAGATCGCGCGACAGAAAATTGATCGCTCCGTTGAAAGTCGCCTGCCCGATTGTCGCAGCCGAACCGGGGCTGCGATCGACCACAGCTCCGCCTATGAATTGGCTGGGGAACCAGACCCAGGAGTGATGGCTGACGCCGTTGGTATCCTGAAAAGGAATGCCATCGAAGGTCATGTTGTAATTGCCGTCGGCAAAACCGCGGAAGGTGGTTTTTGTATCGCCCAGACCGACACCGTTCGCGCTATAGTTGTACAAGCCCGGCGTCATCTGAATGACCTGGCTGAAGTCCGAAATCGGCGAAGTGTAATTGCGTACGAAGTCATCGCCGACTACCGATTGCGCAGAGCGCGCGTCTAATGAGCTTTGCGAAAGCGCCGTCTTGGCGGCGGCTGGAACGGTGGGAGCTGCGTCGCTGCCGTAGTTCGCATCGACCGTCCCCAGATCCGTGGCCTCTGCGGCATATGTCGTATTAATGGTGCTGGCTAATAACGAGATGACGAAACAGGCTGGAATCGTCGGGCCGAAACGGACGTGATTTAAAAACCCCTTCATTTGATACCCCTCGGAGAATGGTTGTTATGTATGCAGACCTTAACAACCGTTTGTTTCTCCGCTATGACATTGCGGCCATTGTTGGGAAAATGTCGCGCCCGCTGTTATAAAAGTGTTTGATGCGCGCGCCGGCGGCCGGCAATTCAAATGCCTTACGGCACTGAATTTGTCGGTGTGGCGCTATTGAAATGGCTGTTGAATAAAAGATCGAGGCCGTGCTCGCGGGCCTCAGGGCGTATAACCGGGGATCTTGCTTTCATCGACTTCATCGATCTGCGCCGGACGCATGAAGCGCTGCGCATAAGGCAGATAGACCTTCGAACGGACGAACACATCGAACAAGTCCGGATCGATATGATTGCGCTGGCGGAATCCGCCCAGAATCTGCAACGCTTCACTCAAGGTATTGGCGCTCCGGTAAGGCCGGTCGTTGGCGGTCAGCGCCTCGAAGATGTCGGCGATCGCCATGACCCGCGCCTGGATCGACATCTGATCGCCGCGCAAGCCTTTCGGATACCCCATGCCATCCATGCGTTCATGATGGCCGCCGGCGAATTCCGGCACATTCCGCAAATGCTTGGGCCAAGGCAAGGCCTCCAGCATTTTGATGGTGAGCGAAATATGGTTGTTGATGATTTGCCGTTCTTCCTCATTGAGCGTCCCGGCGCGCACCTGCAGATTGGTGACTTCGTCCGCATTCAGCAGCGGCTGCGAGCTGCCGTCCGGGCCGCTCCATTGGCGCAGTGAAATCCGAGCGATGTGTTCCTGCAGTTCCGGCGACATCCGCTCGCCGCCGATATTGGCCTTGCGCACAGCGGCGCGATCGCTTTCCAGCGCCGCCGTCTCTTCCCGGAACGTCTGTTCCAGGGCCTCCAGTTGCGCGGCGTCGGCGCCGGCGCCCAGCGCCAGACGGGCGCGCAGCATGCGGATTTCGGCATCGCGCTTCAAGACTTCGAAACGGGTATCGATCATATGGACGCGATCGAAAATGGTTTCCAGCTTGGTCGCTTTTTCAACCACATGCACCGGCGTGGCGATCTTGCCGCAATCGTGCAGCAGCCCGGCGGTCCACAGTTCGCGCCGCTCGGGTTCGGTCATGCTGAACGAGGCCAGCGGACCTTCCTGCACAGCATGCGCGGCATCGGCCAGCAGCATCGCCAGTTCCGGCACGTGTTCGCAATGGCGGCCGGTATGCGCCGATTTTTCGTCGATGCCGATGTTGATCAGCTTGATCAGCGATTCGAACAAGGTTTCCAGCCGCACGATCAATTGCTGGTTGGTGATCGCCATCGCCGCCTGCGAAGCCAGCGCCTCGATGAAACGCTGGTCGGTTTCGGAAAAAGGCCGCAGTTCGCCGGTGACCGGATCGCGCGCATTGACCAATTGCAGGACGCCGACCAGTTCGCCGTCGTGGTCCTGCATCGAGACCGTCAAAAACGATTGCGAATGGTAATTGAATTGCTCGTCGAAGCGGCGCATGCCGGAAAAATTGAACTGGCCGGCGTGATAGACGTCGGCGACGTTGACCGACTTGCGCGTATTGGCGGCATAGGCGGCAACCGCATCCACATTCGGCGTGCCGTCTTCGTGAAACAGCGGGATAGGCGCGATATCGGTGGCGCGGCCGCTTTTGCCGCCCTGGTATATTTCGAGCGTGTCGTTGAGATAGATATCGAATGACAGATGCCGGCCGTCCGGCGTCACGCCGTACAGGGTGCCGCCGTCGGCGTGCGTAATGCCTTTGGCCGCTCGCAGGATGCTGTCCAGCAGATGCGGGATATCCCGTGTGGCGCTCAGCGCAACGCTGAGCTCGGTGAGTTTTTCAAGGCGCAGTGCGATGTCGTCGGCGATCGCCCGGTCTTGCGCATGGTCCGCTTGCATACCCATGATTCATCCCCCCTTTGGGAAATACCGTTTTTTTATAGTGTGCTAGAACGCAAGACGATACGCTTCATTTGTAACGCTCAGGCGTTTTGCGAGCACCTTTACAACAAAATTATGCAATTGCAGCGCCGTGGCCGGATCTTCCGCTTCCAGCATCCGCAACTGGGGCACGGTCAGCTTGCGCACCCGGGTCAGGCCGTCGGTCACCACATCGGCGGTGCGCGTCTGTCCGGTATAAAGCGACATTTCACCGACAATAGTGCCGCTGCCGAAAGAACGCAAACGCATTTTTTTACCGGCCTCCAATGTCAGCCAGATGCTGACCCTCCCCGACTCGATAAAATACATGCAATCGCCGGCATCGCCCGCGTGAAACAGCGTGCTGTCGGCCGGCAGGTAGAGAACTTCCATCCGGTTCAGCAGGCTATGCAATTGATCCTTGCTGAAATGCTCGACCAGGATGGCCGGCATCTCCGGTTCGCCGACGCGTTTTTGCAACCGCTCCAGCAAATCTTCTTCAAGCCATTCGAGCGCCGCATCCAGATCGGCGAATTCGCGCACCGCGGCGGTCGAAGCGCCGATATCGGCGATCTGCAAACGGTGTGCCGGCTGCATGCCCGTCAGCACCAATGTGGTGCCTTTCTGTTCGCAGATCTGGGCCAGTTTGCCGAAGCACTGCGAGGTCGACGCGTCCATGCCCTGCACGCGGCGAAAATCGACAATAATGCATTCCCGCGGCGTTTTCAATTGCTCGCGCACCCGGTTGACCACCTGAGTGGCGCTGCCGAAAAACAGGAAGCCCTGCAGGCACAAGCCGTAGGCGCGCGCGCCATGTTCCTGCAATAGCGCGATCACTTCCAGCGGACGTTCGACCTTGGACATCATCGAGTTGCCGGTGAATTCGAGCTTGATGCAGGAAACCCGTCCATATTCCACGACGAACAGCACGCAGGCCACCACGATGCCCAGCGCCACGCCGGCGACGAATCCATAGATCGTAATCACCACCAGGATCGCCACGATCAGGCAATATTCGGTGGCGGACAAACGCCGCCACGACTTAAGCAGCCACTCGACCAGCAGCAGCAGGCCCAGGCCGCACAGCATCCCGGCCAGCACCGGTTTGGGTAACCAGGCGATAACATCCGAGAAAAAGATCACGCACGCCAGGCAGATCAAAGCCGCGAGAATGCCGGTGGCGCGGCCGCGCGCGCCGGCCTTGAACGCCACCATGGTGCGGCTCATCGACTGGCATCCGACAATCCCGCCGAACAGGCCGGAGACCAGATTGGCCATCCCCGCACTGCGCAACTCGTGGTTGAAGTCGATATCCCGGCGCGCCGCCAGGCCGATGCCGGTCGCATTCAGCAGAATGGTCAGCGTCACCACCGCGATCATGGCGAACAATTCGCTGTAATGATGGCCTATCACCCCCCAGTTGATCGCGCTGGCTTGCAGCGACAGCGGCAGATGAAAGGTTTTCAGGTGCATGTTCTCGAACAGCCAACCCAGGCTGCGCGCCCGTTCGATATCGATTCCGCTGAAGTGCAGGCCGATATAGAACACCGCGCTCGCCGCCAGCAGCGCCAGCGGCAATAGCGTTGGATGATCCCATTTCAGACGCGATCCCAACATCATGGTCCCAGCCACGATCAGCGCCGGCACCACGACCAGCCAATGCAGATGAGCCAGCGAAGGCAAGGTATGGAAAGCCGGCGTGTGCCCGGTCGCAATACTGAACGCGCCGCTGAGCAGCAGATAACCGTTGCCGGCGAGGAAACCGCCGACCACCGGAAACGGCACGTATTGCACCAGATTGCCGCGCTTGGACACGCCGACGGCAGTCAGAAAAACACCCGATAGCAATGTCGACAGCGTCATGGTCACCAGCATGGTGGCGACCATCTCCTGCACGCTGCTGCCGCCGGCGCGCATTTCGACCGCCATGCCGCTCACGGTCAGCGCCAGTATGCCGGTCGCGTTGGAATCGGTGCCGGCGATCATGAACGGCAATGAACTGGTCAGCGATACCAGCAGCAGCATCGTGAACGCCGACAGCAGCACCAGCGGCAAGCCGGCCGCCAGCACTTCGCTGCCCGCGCTGCCGAACACCATCGCGCTGTAACTGGCCGCATAGCTCAATGAAATCATCGCCACCAGCAATGCGGCGGGAATGTTTTGCAACAGGCCGGACGCGCCCGGCCGCGCAGCCGGCAGCGGGCGGCGGCTATGCAATTGCGCGGCTGGTCCCGCGGCAGGGTTCATGGTCTGGTCTATTGCTGAATCGATAGCTTTGGTGGGCATCGCGATGACCGAAAGTGACGGGGGAAAGAGGCAACCCGGTGTGCTGGAAAAACAATTATCGAAGACACCGGATTTACCGCTTCAATAGAAGAGTTCATTGATTTAAACTGCCGCATATCTTACCATCGGACCTTGCCGCGGCGCACGGTAAAACGGGCGTTTCGGCGCAGAGATTTATGACAGTTCCATGACTTGCAAGCCGCGCCGCGCGGTGCGCACAACGGATGACAGGAAAGCGCATTTGAAAACCACGCACAACATGAAGAAGCGCCGATGAAAGTACGGATTCTCGGATGCAGCGGCGGCATCGGCGGCAACGGCCTGCGCACCACCTGTCTGGCGGTGGACGACGATATCCTGATCGACGCCGGCACCGGCGCCGCCGACCTTTCGCTGCAAGCATTGACGCGCGTCGATCACGTCTTCATCACGCATTCGCATCTGGATCACGTCGCCTGCCTGCCGTTCATCCTGGACAGCGTCGGCGAGCTGCGCTCCCGGCCGTTGATCATGTACGCCACGCAGTCGACGCAGGACATCATTCGCGAACACATTTTCAACTGGAAAATCTGGCCCGACTTCAGCACGATCCCGACGCCCGAACAGCCCTTCCTGCGTTTCGCTACCATCGCCGTCGGCGTCCCGACGGTCATCGGCGGCCGCAGCATTACCGCGCTGCCGGCCGATCACACGGTGCCGGCGGTCGGCTATCTGCTCGATAGCGGCAACGGCAGCCTCGCGTTCAGCGGCGACACCGGCGTCTGCGACGATTTGTGGAAGACGCTCAATGCGGTCGGCAACCTGCGCCATCTGATCATCGAAGCCGCGTTCCCGGATGAAGAGCGGGCGCTGGCGCAGCTTTCCAAGCATTTATGCCCCAGCCTGCTGCTGGAAGAACTGGACAAGCTTATGCGCGACACCGATATATCCGTCACCCACGCCAAACCCGGGCAGTTCGAACGCATCCGCCAACAGATCGCCGATGGCGTGGCAGCCCGCTCTTTTCGCCATCGCCCTGCCATGCTGCGGCAAGATCAGCTGTTCGAATTTTAAGACTGTAACGACGCGCCGGATCATTGCGCCATGCAGGCGTTCACCTTCGCCGCGCCTATGGTCTGAGAACTCATGCCGTTTTGACTGATCGCCGGCGGCATCGTCACCTGCACGCTCTGCGCGGGCGGCACGATCACCGGCGGCGCATTCGGGCTGGACACATAGCCGAACTGCCCGGCATTGAACACCTGCGAGCCGCTCGCATTCTGCACCACGATCGCTCCCTGCGCGACATCCACATGCAAACCGTTCGCCGGTGTCTGGCCGCTGGCGGTCGGCACGCCGCCGCAATCGGACTGACAGAACAGCGCACCGAAATGCGTGCCGCGGATACCGATGGTGGCCGTCGGCGTATTGATCGTCACCGCATCGTGGTTGCGCTTGCCGACCAGGCCGGTGACCGCCCGCAAACCACCCTTGAGCAAATTCAGCACCACATTGTCGTGAGCCGGCGCAAGGGCGTCATAGGCATAATTGGCCACCACCAATTGCGACCCCGGCCGCAGCACCAGTTCGCCGTCGTCGGTAAATTTGACGCGGGCATAGGTGTCCTGCGCGGTAATCAGGGTGTCGCCTTGTATGACTTCCGATTTGACCGCCAGAATGCGGCTGGTCCCGGTTTTGTTTTTCGCCGTCAGCACCCCCGACAGATGGGTCACCGTGCCGGCCACGGAAGTCGGCGCCGGTATGGCACCGTTGGTTTGCGCGGCGGCGTCGCCGCCGGCCAACAGCATCGCGAAAGCGAATAACGGGCAGATAGCGCGCCAGGAAAATATTCTCATTGTCGATGGCATCCGCTCAGGTGCAAACCGGCAAGGGTTTGCTGCCGCCGGGTTTAGTGGCGGGGTCGCTCGCATCCTCGCCGCCGCCGAAACTGCCGGAGGTGCCGCCTATGGTTTGTTCGTTCACTATGCTGCCTGTCGATGTTGTCGTAAGCGGCGGCGCCGCAAGCGAAGTAACTACCCCGTTCGCATTGTTGGTGGTGGTGACGACGTTCTGATCTACCGTATTGGTTCCTGCGCCTATCGGCGTCAAAGACGCCGTGGATAATAACGACGGCGGCAATGCGTTGACTATCGGAGGCGTCACTGGCGGCGTAACGATGAAGGTTCCCGATGGATTGGACGAAAACCCCGACCCGTGGATAAAGATGCCGGTCATCGTGGTTCCGTTCAGCGAGCCGTTAAGCGCCGAAATGGCCGCATTGGCCTGGATGTTATTGCCGGCGAACAGCGTGACATTGCCGGTATTGGAGCTGATCATGCCGTTCAGCACCAGGTTATCGGCGGCCGAACCGGTATAGCCCGCCGACAGGCTCACATCGCCGCTGGCGCTCACGCCGTCGACGCCTATCGTCAGCGGGCTGTGCGTGGCTATGCTGACTGTCCCCGCCGGCGCGTCGATCAGCCCGGCGGTCACCATCGCGCCGGTGTTGTCTATCGAGATATTGCCGGTGTCGCCGTTCCGAATCGCGCCGGTGGTCAGCACGCCGGATGCCGTCCCGGCGCTGGTGTTCGTGAACAGGATATCGCCGCTGCCGTTATTGGCGTCGAAAGCCGAAATCCGGTTGCCGCTGCCGTTGAGCGCGATGCCGGAGATGGCGCTTGCGTGGACCGCGGCCGCGGTAATCGCGGCGCCGCTTTGCGCCTGCACGATGGAGCGGATGCTGTTGAGCGTGATGATCCCATCCCTCGGGCCCGGCCCGCTCGCCGTCATTGGGCCGTTGATGAGGATATCTTCGTCGCCCGTTTCGCGCGATGTCGATGTCAGGTCGATATTGCGCGCGGTGATGCCGTTGGCGATGACCTCCAGCGGGCCCGCTGCGTTCAATGTCACCGTGCCGTTGGAGGCTTGAATCCCTCCCCCGCCCATGAACGAGATCGCGCCGCCGTTGTTGACTGTGACATCGCCGCTGTAATTGACAATGCTGCCCATAGCCATGCGGCCGTAATTCGTCAAGGAAATATCCCCGCTGCCCGTATTCGTGGCTGCAAAGATGCCGACGGTATTGTGTGGGCTGGTGAGCGCGATCCCCGCAGTCGCAGTGGCGGTAAGCGACGCCGTCGTCAACGAGGTGTTGGACTGTTGCTCAATGGCGCCGTCAAGCGCCGTCAATGCCAGGCTAATGGGCGAACTGATGTTGCCGAGCGACAGAACGCCGCTGTTCTGGGTGAACGATCCTTGATCGAGATACATTGAGCCACCGACAAGGAACACCGAACCGGTCGCCGTAAACAGCGTCCCGCTTCCGGGGGCGCTACTGATCGTGCCCGCTGTCAGGGTGAGACTATGGGTGACGGTCAAATTATGCTTGAACACCAAATCACCGCTGATCTGCGAAAGATTGGCAATCGACGAGGTCGCATTCAAAACGCTGTTTCCCGAAAGCGTCAGCGTATTGCTGCTGCCCTGCAAGGCGAAATTCAATGCATTCACGTCCAGACCGCCGGTCACCTTAATTGACGCGTTGGCTGCGACGTTGCCGGTACTGGTCGGAACGATGGAGTTGCCTGAACCGGTGAAACCGGCGTTCAGCACCAGGCTCAGCCCGCCAACACCGGCGTCGGTGTTGGCGCCGGTGTTGGCGTCGGTAATGGCGCCGTTAAGGACGATGTCTTGCACAGCGTTCAATGTGAGCGTCGCCGCTCGCGTGCCATCTGCTTTGCTGATGGTGGCGCCGGCGTCGAGGGTGATCGTTCCGCCGGTGGTGGTTCCGTCGGCCCCGGTCACGACGCTGACGCTGGTGCCGCTATTGAGCATGGCGCTGATAGTCGATGCAAGAATCACGGCGGTGGAACCGGTGGAGGTAATCACGCCTCCGGTAGGTGGCGCCGTACCGCCCTCAGTGCCCGAAGCAACGATGTGGATATCGTAAGGATCGATATACCATGTCCCGTTCGCCCCCACGCGCGGGACATATTGCACCGTCAGCGAAGTCTTTCCGGAAGTTTCGACATACCCGCCCGCCCCCCCGCTGCCCAGCGCCGCAACGTCGCCGCCGATATTGGCCAATTGATCCGAATACAGCACGACATTCCCGCCGCTGGCGCCGCCCGCATCGATCTTCGAGCTCGCCTCGGTCACCAGTTGCTTCGAAGCCCGCAGGAAAATCTGTCCGCCCTGCTTCTCGACACTGCTGGCGTTGAGCGTGCCGCTGTTGTCGATCAGCGCCGCGCCGATGCCGATGCGTCCCGCGGCGGCGATGATCTCGCCCAGATTGGTGACGTTGCCTTCCGCGCCGGTCACATCGATCGTCACGCCGGGCGTGCCGGTATCGACCAGTTGCACCGTGCTGCCGGCGGCCAGCAGGACTTCGCCGCCGGGCGAGGTAATGACGCCGCTGTTTTGCACCGACGAACCGAGCAGGTAAACACTGCCGCCTTCAGGCGTGGTGATCGCCGCGCCCTTTTCGACGGTCACGCCGGCCGGTGTCGCCGCTCCCGCATTGAAATTCAATTTGTTTGCCAGGAAATCGGCATTGCTGATATCCAGCGTGCTGCCGACGAATCCGCCTACATCGATCTTGGCCCCCGCTCCCACCAGGATGCCGGCTGCATTGATCAGGAATATTTTGCCGTTGGCCGTCATGCTGCCCAGCAGCTGCGACGGGTCGGCGCCGACGACGCGATTGAGCGTGGCCGAATTGACGCCCGGCTGCGAGAAGTTGACGCCGGCCTGGGAGCCGATGGAAAAACTCTGCCAATCGATGATGGCCTTGTCCGTGCTTTGCACCACCGCCATTTGGTTGCCGACCTGGGACACCGTAGCCTGTCCGGCCTGCAATACGGCGCCGGCCGGCAGTGTGCTGCCGACTACAGGCGCGCCTGCGTGAGCGGCAATCGCTGCCGTCGCCATCGCAGACGTTGCTATCGCGCGCGCCAGCCTGCCGCTCAATACCAGCCCCGAACGTTTCAGCATCCGGCGCAGCAGTAGCAACCGACGGCGCTGCGGACGCTGCATCAATACCATTTTGCGTCCGCGCCAATAGACGGTTGCCGATTTCAGCTGCGGCGCGGGGTCCGCCGTGACCGATGCCGAGGCGGTGGAAACCAGCGAAGGAAGCTTGGATGTCTGCATGTTAGAACCCCAATATCGCGCTGATATGCGCACGCCAATCGCCGCGCTGCGCATTCGCGGTTCCGGGATTTAATACCCGGGCCACATCGGCGCGCACATTGAAATCCTTTCCTGCCCCATAACGGATGCCGATGCCGGTGCTGGCGACGGTCACCATGGCCGGAATCAGGCTCGCGCCGAGATGGCTGTTGTAGCCGCGCCCCAGATCGTAGAACCCCAGCAGCCGCAAATGGCCCGCCATGTGCGTGCGCGCCGCCAGTTCCGGCGTGTACAACTCGGCATTGGCGACCAGCCCGCTGTCGGAAGCCACTTCGCGTTCATCGAAGCCGCGCACCGCCGCCGCCCCGACCAGGCCCAGCTGTTCGCTCGACACCAGCGGATCGGGCGCATATTGCAGCGTGCCGGCCAGGCGCACTTGCCAATCGCCGGACAGCGCCTTCAATAGCGAGGCGCCGCCGCGCACTACCGTGAAGTCGTCGCGCGTGCCGCGGTTTCCGGGGGTCAGAAAAGAATAGCGGTCGAAATCGGTATTGGCTCCGGTGACCGGATCGGTATTCTGGTGACGGGCGCCCAGCGCCAGGTTGCGCGCGAGGCCGATGTTGTAATCGAGCGCCGCGCCCGGACTTTGCCGCTGACCGATGTATGTGACGCTGACAGGCCGCGTGATGTAGGGCGTGCATGGCCCGGTCGGGGCCAGAGTATTGATGTCTACCCCGCCGAAGGTGCAGCTCGAATCGATTTTCTTGTAGTCGATGCCGAATACGATCTTGGCGCTGCTCTCGCCCATGCGCGGCAAATAATGATTCCAGCGCGCGCCGTAGATATCGCCCTTGCCCACGAAACCCAGCGCGCTGCCCAGCGTCGGCGAACTGGCCGGCGTATTCACGGTGGATTTGCCGTAGATGAAATCGAGGCTGTCGCCATACGCATACAGCGGAATCCGATAACCCAGCGAAAACAGATTCACGCTCACGCCGGACGGACTGTCCGGCGAGGTGGTGTAAGCCAGGGTCGCGACCTGATCGCGGTTCCACAGATTGTTCTCCTGCCAGGCCATCCCGGTGCGCCACTTCCCGGTGGCTGCGGTGCCGGTATTGTCCAGCGTGGTGAAAATGCGCCGCGGCTTGCTGTCGGTGACATCGATCTTGGCATCGATCTGTCCCGGAATCGGCGATACGCTCATCGTCACCGCCACCTGCTTGGCCGCGTTATCGTTGACCAGTTGGACTGCCGATGAAATGTCGCGCAGGTTGGGCGGTTCGCCGACCTTCAGCGGCCGCAGCCCGTCCAGGATATTGCCGTTATCGAAATATTGATTGCCATGGACTTCCACATGCCCCAGCACGCTTTCGACGACATTGATGCGCACGATGCCGCCGGTCAGCTCCTGCTCGGGCACATACACCTGCACCGCGGTGTAGCCGGCTTCGCGGTAGGCGCTTTCCAGCAGCTCCAGCGCTTTCTGGATGTCGCCGTAGGCGCGATCCGGTCCGCTCAGCGGAGCCATCAGGCGCCGCACCCGCTCGGCGGGCAGCAGCGTGTTGCCGTCGACCTGGAAACGTTCGATATTGAAACGGTCATCGTCTTGCTGCGCATGCGCAGCCAATGGAAAGCCGATCGCCAGCAGCAACGACACGCCGACCATACCCCCCAAGGCATGGGAAAACCGCGAACGCTTCATGGAATCCCGCATTTATTCCCATATTTATTATTGTGGAAACCCGCCGGACGACACTAAGGTCGCTACGGCGGGTCTCGTATTTTGTACTGAGTAATTTTCGCAATGTTACTTTACAAACCTGGGGCAAAGAACTGCAGCCGGCCTGCTTTACGCCATTTAATGAAAATATTGGCGAATTATTTGGCTTTTCGACACAGAAATTTCCATGAAGAAATAAATTTACCCGGACTCCTCGCTTCCGTTTCGGCGAGATGGACAGGACGCGGTTTATTTGACATCGAAAGTCGTCACGCCATCCCAATCCGGCGGCGGCGCTTCCCTGCGGAAAACGGCGATGCGTCCCAGATACAAGGCATAGAGACCGTCCGCGCTTTCCCGTTGCAAATCCAGAATTTCGCGCTCGGCGCTATCCCACTGCTGCTCGCGCACCAATTGCAAGGCCTGATGCCAGCGCGCCAGCGCCTCCTGCTGCGCCTGGCTCAATGCGGAGGCGAAATCGAGAGGCTGGTAAATCGGCGCCGGCTCGTTCTTGCCCTTGACGCGCACCCTGTCCAGTTCCCGGTACGCATACTGCGGCGCCGCCGCCCGCGTCGCGGCGCCGACCACGATGCCGACGCCATATATCTTGGTAATCGATTCCAGCCGCGACGACAGATTCACCGCATCGCCCATCACCGTATACGCGCGCCGCACTTTCGAACCCATGTCGCCGACGCGCATCATCCCCGTATTCAAGCCGATGCCGATATGCAGCGCAGGCCAGCCGCGCTCGACAAAATTCGCATTGAGCGCAATCACGCTGCGCTGCATTTGCAAAGCGGTCGCCACCGCGCGCGACGCATGATCCGGCAAGGCCACCGGCGCGCCCCAGAAGGCCATCACCGCGTCGCCGATATATTTGTCCAGCGTGCCGCGATTGCCGCGGATATCTCCCGACATCGCCGTCAGATAGGCATTGATGTATTCGCGCAAGGCATTCGGTTCCAGCCCTTCCGAAATCGTGGTAAACCCACGCACGTCGGAAAACATCACCGTCAGTTCGCGGCTTTCGCCTTCCATGCTGTAGCGCGCCGGATTGGCGGCCATTTCCGCCACCAGTTCGGGGGCCACGTATTCGCCGAACAGATTGACCATCGCGCGCCGCTGGCGATGTTCGAACAGATAGCCCCAGGCCAGATTGAAAAGAAACAAGGCGACGATCAACAGCAGCGCCATCGCCAGCGGCAGCACCAGATTGGCCGAATCGTAGAGCCAGTAATTGAAACCGGCTACCGCCGCCAGCGCGGCTGTGGCCAAACCCATCGCAAACAGCGGCGACAGCAGAGGCAGGATGCTGCCCAGCGCCGCACCGATCAGAATGATTTGCACCAGATTGAAGCCGGCGGAGAAATCGGGACGCTGCTTGAAATCGTTGTCCAGAATGGAGGCCATGACATTGGCGTGTATTTCCACGCCGGGATAATTGGGGCTGACCGGCGTGGACCGCAGATCGTACAAGCCGGGCACGGTGGTGCCGACCAGGGCGATCGCATTCTCCAGCATCGCCGGCGGCAGGCGCCCCTTGATCACGTCGACCGCCGACACGTAGCGATACGCTCCGCCGTCGCGGCCACCGCGGCCGCGATAGGTGATCAGCGCGGTCAGGTGGCGTTCCACCGGCACCGCGGTAGGCTGCGGCCGGGTATTCAGGCGCAGTTCGTCGAGCACCCCGTAATCGCGCATTTGCTGCTGCGACAGCACCGCATCCTGCAAAAATACCGGCTGTACTTTGCTTGCTCCCAGCGCCACCCGGGCACCGGCCAGCGCCAGCGATTCGTAAAAATCGTCGCCGATCCGCGCCAGCAAAGGGACGGAGCGGATGACGCCATCCGGATCCAGCATGGGATTAAAGAAACCGCCGGCGCGCGCCGCCAGTTGCAGCTGCGGCAAATTGGCGCCGTAAGCGCGCCACACGGTCGCATCCAGGCTGCGTCCGCCCAGATCGGCGGTGGTAAACGCCGGCGCCGGCAATTGCCCTTTGGCGATCGCCTGGGACTCGTTCGACAGGTTGTATCCCATCACTACCGGACGATCCCGCATGGCGGCGGCCATGCGCGCGTCGAAATCGAGCGTCGCCTTCAGCGTACGCAGTTGTTCGCCGAAGCGTGGAATGTCTTTCAGCTCGTGTCGGGCCAGCGCGGCCAGCGTCGGATAGCCGGAACTGATGTCCGGCTCGGCAAACACAATATCGAATGCCGTGGCGCGGACGTGATAACGGGTGTTCAATTGATCGATCATGGCGGCCACTACGTCGCGGCTCCAGGGCCAGCGGCCGATTTCGGCCAGGCTTTTTTCATCGATATCGACGATCACGATGCGCTTGTCCAGCCGCACCTCGGGCAGACGCATGCGCATGTCGTACAAAAACAGATCCAGCCTATCGACTATCGAAGCCGGACCCAAGCCCATGGTCTCCGCCGCCGCGAGCAATGTCAGCACCAATCCCAGCAGCCAGCGCGCCCCATGTTTGGCAAATGAACGCCGCATGCCAATTCCCCGGTAATTTTTTAATTAGCCGCGATGATGCCATTGCTGGTTTATTCTCACAACAAGATCCGGCTGAATATGACACGCCTGAGGAATGGTAAAGACCATCGTCAGGACATCGGAAACGTCGCGCTCAGATGTTCGGCAAAGGCATGCGCGATGACCGGGAGTTGGCGCCCCCGCAAACTGGCAAGCACCAAGTGCCCTTTGGGGAAACCGCGGTCGCCCAGTTCCTTGCTGATCAATTCGCCGTCATTCGTCGCCGCGCCTATCCCGATCTGGAAAGACAATGCATGCTCCTGATATAAATAGCTGCGCAGGAATTCGAAGTTATTGCTTTCGATGATCGGTTTCAGCTTCAGGGACCGACGCGCCAGAAATTGATCCAGCATCGCTCGCGCCCCGATATTCCGGTATGGCATGACGAGCGGAAAGTCGACGCAGTCATTGAGCCGGACCGGGCCGTCATGCTGCGCCAGGGGATGGCTGCGATGCATCATCACGCGCAGCGATTGCTCGAACTCTGCAATGCGGTGAATATCCGCGTCCGGCGCCAGATTGAACACCAGCGCCAGGTCCGCTTCGAATGTGCGAAGGGCCTCCATCGCGCGTACCTGGTCGGCGATCAGGACCTGGAATTCGACCAGTGCATGCGATTGGCGAAAACCGGCGATGGCGCCGGACAAATAGCCGGGCACCAGCGCCTGGCTGGCGACCAGCCGCACCGAACCGCGCCGCAGCCCCTCGAGATCCTCGATCTCCGAACGCACCAGATCGAGGTCCGCGGCACGGCTGCGGATATATCGGATGAACAGTTCCCCTGCCGCCGTGAGACGCATGCCGCGCGGCAGCCGTTCGAAAATCGGCGTGCCCAGTTCATCCTCGATATCCTGAACGCGGCGATTGACGGCGGACGCCGCCACATGCAGCCGTTCGGCCGCCTGGCGCACCGATCCGGCGCGCGCGACTTCGTCGACATACTGGAGAAAACGAAGATGGTTCATGCGGACGCCGCCTATATAAAAATGTACAGTCGGCTAGCATAACGCAATCGCGAACGCCAATTGACACATCCGACGACACAAACAGCGCCATCATGGCGCACGTCTTCGTTGGCGAATGCACCCGCCCTGCCTGATATGCACGAGTTTGGTGCAAGCGACCTATGGGCCAATATTCCTTCTCTTTCCGCGATCGAGTCCGGCCGCCGCTTTCGGACCATGTTCGCCGCGCCGCCTCCTCGATGCATGGGCATGGCGCATCAACGCCCATACGTCTCCCCGCCTACCACTGCCGAATCGGCAACGGTTTGACGCCAAAAAGGCGGCATTTCGGAGCGATCACTGGCATATCAATTGCATAGCTGGACGCGTGAAACAAAAAAACATCCTCGCCCAACGCTTTCCTTAAAACGTCAGGAAGACTTTATGTCCCGCTTTTTCCACCGGCGCGCCGCTTCGACCGCGTTCGCTTTCACCGTGCTCGGCCTGATTGCCATGGCGCTGCCTCATCCGGCGCTGGCGCAGACCAAAATCAAAATGGTCCTCAACTGGAAATACGAAGGTCCGCAAGCCTGGTTTTTCCTGGCGCAGGACAAGGGTTACTTCAAGGCCGAAGGGCTCGACGTTCAGATCGACCAGGGCGAAGGATCGTCGGCATCGATTCCCAAGGTAGCGTCCGGCGCGTATCAGGCCGGCTTCGGCGATATCAACGCCATTATCGAGCTGGCCGCGAAGGATCCGGCCCAGGCGCCGGTCGCGGTCCAGATGCTTTACAACACGACGCCGTTCGCCATCGTGGTCAAGAAGGACAGCCCGATCAAGACCCCCAAGGACCTGGAAGGAAAAACGGCCGGCGCCCCCGCCAATGACGGTGCGCTGAAGCTGTTCCCCGCCTTTGCGAAAATCGCGCACGTCGATGCCGGCAAGGTCGCCATTACCAACATGGCGCCGAATCTGCGCGAGCAAATGCTGATGCGGGGCCAGGTGGACGCCATCTTCGGCTATGTCACGACAGTCACCTTCAGCGGCAAGGGAATGGGGCTTGATCCGGGCAAGGATTGGCGTTTCATCCGTTATGGCGACTATGGCATGGACCTGTACTCGAACGCCGTTTTTTTCTCGCGCAGCTTCATCAAGGAAAACCCGGCCGCGGTCAAAGGCTTTCTGGCCGCCCTCAATCATGCGATCAAGGATGTCATCGCGAACCCGGATGCGGCGGTCGATTACGTGATGAAGCGCGAAGCGCTGCTCAAGCGTGACGTGGAGAAGGAAAAATTGATCGCCACCATGCGCAACGACATGAGCCATCCGGAAATCGCACGGCTCGGCCTGGGCGATGTGGATGACGCGCGGCTCAAACGCAGCATCGCCATCGTCGTCGATACCAACAAGTTGCCGCGCATGCCGGCGCCGTCCGAAATTTTCGACCGCAGCTTTCTGCCGTCGCGCGCGGAACGCCCTTCCGCCTTGTAACCTTCATTGGAAAATAATCATGGATTTGCAATTAAAAGATAAAGTTGTCGTCATCACCGGACCGGCCAAAGGCATGGGCCGGACCATTACCCTCGCCTTCGCCCGGGAAGGCGCGAAGCTGGTTCTTACGGGCCGGGACACCGCCGCCATCGAACCGGTCGCGGCGCAAGCGCGCGCCCTCGGCGTGGCGGTCATCGTCGTCAAATGCGATCTGACCGTCGGGTCGCAAACCGAAACGCTGGCGCAGGAAGCGCTTGCCGCATTCGGCCGCATCGACGTACTGGTCAACGTGGCGGGCGGATCGGGCCCCATCGGAAAAACCGGCTGGGAAACCACGGAAGAAGAATTCAACGAAATCGTGCAGCTGAACATGACCGGTTCCTTCAACACGATCAAGGCGGTGCTGCCGTCGATGATCGAACACGCCAGCGGAAAGATCGTCAATGTCGGCGGCACCTTCGGCATGCGCGGACGCGCCGGCCGCATGGCGTATTCGGCATCGAAATGGGGCTTGAGAGGCATCACCAAAAGCTTCGCGCTGGAAGCCGGCGCCTACGGCATCAATGTAAACTGCGTCGCGCCCGGCATGGTCGACGGCCCGCGCTTTCGCGAAAAGGTCTGCGCCGAAATGAGCAAGAAACTGGGCATCACGCTGGAAGAAGCGATGACGCGGCACGCCGCCGACTATGCGCTCAAGCGCGTTTCCACGGATGTCGATGTCGCCAATGCCTGCCTGTTCCTCGCCAGCGATGTTTCCCGCCAAATTACAGGCGTGGATCTGCCGGTGGACGGCGGATTCGCGATGCTATAGAGGAATAAAAAAGATGAGCCAAGTTGACCGCGTCATCCGGGGCGCCAGATTCGTATCGGCCGCCCGGGTCGTCGCATGACATTATCTTCAAAGACCAAATTCCTGGTCGATTTGTCCAATGTCAGCGTGCGTTACGGCGGCGGCACGATTGCGCTGGACAAAACCGATCTGCAGATAGAACGCGGCGACTTTGTCGCCCTGGTCGGGCCCAGCGGCTGTGGCAAGTCGACCATCCTCAAGCTGGTGGCGGGACTGCTGCAGCCGACCTCCGGCGGGGTGATCGTCGGCGGCCGCGAAGTCGGCGCCCTCGGCACGCAACCGACCCGCATCGGACTCGCATTTCAAAATCCGACCATGCTGCCGTGGCTGACGATCCGCGAAAACATCATGATTCCGCTCAAGATCGTCACGCCGTTCCGGCAGGATTACCGGAAAAAAAAGCATGGCGAATACGCCGATCGCGCCGAAGCGCTGCTGGCTCAGGTCGGTCTGAAGGGCTTTGGCGGCAAGCGTCCGTGGCAGTTGTCCGGCGGCATGCTGCAGCGTGCATCGCTGTGCCGCGCGCTGATCCATGAGCCGGAGTTGCTGTTGCTCGACGAACCGTTTGGCGCGCTCGACCAATTCACGCGCGAAGAGCTGTGGGACATCATGCAGCAACTCTGGATGAAGACGCGCCCGACCGTGCTGCTGGTGACACACGATCTGCGCGAATCCGCCTATCTGGCCAATCGCATCTGCGTGATGAGTGCGCGCCCGGGCCGCATCCTCGAAGACCGGACCGTGCCCTTCGATCGGCCTCGCACGCTGGAAGCAAGCTATGCGCCGGAGTTCGCCACGCTGGTGCAGCAATTGCGCATGCGCATCGCGCAGGCGCGCGCCGTCGAGCCCCCGGACGGCGCGGCATCGATGTCCGCCAAGACGCCCGAAACGGAGCAAGCATGAACCGCACATCCGCTTCGACATTGCGCCGCAACCTGTTGTCGACCGGCGCGTTCATCGGCTTCTTTCTGCTATGGGAACTCGGCTGCGTCGTGTTCAAGGTGTCGGATCTGATCTTGCCCCGGCCCAGCCTGATATTGCTGACGCTGATCGAAAAGCTGCCGCTGCTCATGCCGCATGCGCTGCAGACCCTCGGCACCACGCTGGCCGGCTTTGTGCTGGGCGTGCTGGCGGGCATGCTGATCGGCGTGGCGATCGGTTGTTCCAGGCTGGCTTACGATGTGGCCTATCCGCTGCTGGTCGGCTTTTCGAGCATTCCCAAGGTGGCGGTAGTGCCGATCTTCGTGCTCTGGTTCGGCGCGGGGACTGTTCCCGCTATCCTGACCTCGATGGTCATCAGCATTTTCCCGGTCGTGGTCAACGTCGCCACCGGGCTGGCCACGACCGAGCCGGAGCTGGAGGACATCTTGCGGGTTCTCGGCGCGTCGAAAGGCGACATCCTGTGGAACGTCGGCCTGCCGCGCGCCTTGCCATATTTGTTCGCCTCCCTGAAAATCGCGATCACGCTATCATTCGTCGGCACCGTTTTATCCGAAACGGTTGCATCGAACAAAGGCATAGGGAACGTGATGATGATCGCCAGCGGGAATTTCGACGTGACGCTGGTGTTTGCCGGACTATTTATCCTGGCGATACTCGGCGTTGCCCTGTATGGTGTATGCGCAATGATAGAAGGCCGCCTGACGGGATGGACGCAACGCAAAGGCGGCGACAATGAAAAGGTGGTGGTGTAATGACAGATAAACCGGTTTCGCTGCGCTCGGTCGCGGTCTTTTGCGGCTCCAATTTCGGGACCTCTCCCGCTTACGCCGAAAGCGCCGGGGCGCTCGGCGCCGAGCTTGCGCGGCGCGGCATTCGGCTGATCTATGGCGGCACCAGCAAAGGACTGATGGGCGTGATCGCCGATGCCGCGCTGGCTGCCGGAGGCGAAGTCGTCGGCGTCATCAATCGCCGGCTGTTCGAGCGCGGTCACCTGCATGCGGCGCTGACCCGGCATGAAGTGGTGACGGACATGCGGGCCCGCAAGGCGCGCATGGCGGAACTTGCCGATGCGTTCATTGCGCTGCCGGGAGGCTACGGCACGCTCGAAGAGCTGCTCGAAATGGCGACGCTGACGCAGCTTGGCGATCACTTAAAGGCATTCGGCGCGCTCAATGTCCGCGGTTACTACGAACCGCTGCGCGCGATGCTGAGCCTCGGCGAAAGAGAAGGCTTCATCAAGGCCGAACATCGGGACATGCTGGTGCTCGCCGCCGATGCGCCAAGCCTGCTGGATCAACTCGCTTCGTGGACTGCGCCTACGGTCACCAAGTGGATAGCGCAGCCGGGGTCGTGACGGTAGGCGCGATTGGGCAATTTCACTTTTCAATTACCTGGATAGACAATGACAAAACTTAAAATCACCAGCGGCGACCACGTGTTCATCGCGGAAACGCACCCGGAAGCGCCGCAAACCGTACAGGCGTTCCTGAAGCTGCTGCCGTATCGCCAGAAGCTCATCCACGTCCGCTGGAGCGGAGAGGCTTGCTGGATCCCGCTCGGCGAGTTCCGCCTGGAACGCGACGGCAAACCCGTCGGTTTCGAAAATCACACCAGCCACCCATCGGCGGGCGATATCCTGTTTTACCCGGGGGGTTACAGCGAAACCGAGATCATCTTCGCCTATGGCTCATGCAGTTTCGCCAGCAAAATGGGGCCGCTCGCCGGCAACCATTTTCTTACCGTTGTCGAAGGCAAGGAACATTTGCGCGAACTGGGACGCAAGGTCCTGTGGGAAGGCGCGCAGGACGTGCTGTTCGAAGCCATTTGACCGCACGGCAATCACCTATGACATCGACCAGCGTCATCCACGACTGCGCCTGGCTGTTGGCCGAACCCGGCATCCAAAAGGCGCAAGCCGATATGCGCCTTTCGATCGAGGATGGCCGCATCGCCGCGATCGCGCCATCGCCGGCGCTGCAAGGGATGCCGATCAACCTGGGCCCGCGCCGCTTGGCCTTGCCGGCGCTGAGCAATGCGCACGA
>JAQGLY010000028.1 GCA_028292625.1 Herbaspirillum sp.
CCGAGGTCCCGAAAACGCCCACATTCTTCGGGTCGTTCGTCTGGAGCACCGATTTATACACCGTCTCGACGTCGTCGAGCGCCGCGGGGAAATAAGCCTCGGGCGGCATGCGGTAGTCGACCGAAATGACCTTGTAGTGCCCAAGACCCGCCATCATGATGGCCTCGCCCGTACCCGACTCGCCAGGGAAAAGCTCATAGCAGCCGCCATGGATATGCAACAGCACCTTGTCGCGATGTTCGGTCGGAATATCGTTGGGCGTCACGATGTGCACCCTCACGCCGTTGACCGTCGTTGCGTGCACCGTCACGTCCAGACGCTCGCGCATGGCCGGGAGCGTTTGCATGACCTTTGCGACCTGTTCGTCGGCGGCCGTTCTCCATTGCTCGCCGGTCGTCCACAAGACATTCCAGGCGGGGTTGAGTGGCGCCGCGATGAGCTTTTGCAACTGGGGGCTGACTTCCGTCGGTACCGGAATGGTCTTCGCGGGCACTTGGCGGGGCGCAAGCGTACCGTCGTCGGCAAGCGCGCCGGAAACCGAGGCGAAGACGGCGCACGCGAGCAGGAGGAATTTAGTGAGCTTCATCGTAGAACTGTTTCCCGTTCTGGCTTAAACGGCCACCTGAGACCTTGCGGCTGACTTCCGGCGTGACGTCGCCGTAGCGGCGATCTGGCCTTCGCCGGGAATGATTTTGGTTGGATTGTGGAAAGCGAAGTTTGCATAAAAATCTTTTTTATTAACTAAAATGACCGGTCGTCTTGAATCGGATGAAAAGAATAATATCGTAGTCCTGACAAACGTGCTGTCATGCGGATTGCGACGTTCAGGGTAGGGATTTGAAAAACATATTGAGGCAGGCTTTCCCGGTGTCGACGTAGCTGTTTGCGACAAGAATGTATTGCGTCGCCTCGTTTGAAAAAACTCTGGTAGCAAAATTGAATTCGGTCGTCTGGTCAAACGAGCATATTGAACGGCCGCTTTCCGCAAACCCGAATGTTCGTTGAGGGTCGGGTTCCGCCAGTCAGGTAGACGCTTTAACGGCGGCTTCCGAGGTACAACGGCCCCACGGCGCGATGACGTATAGCTCGAACGCGGTGTTCCATTCCGCATGACCACGGCCTCCGTAATCGCAGTTTTTTGTCGATCGGCGCGATTGCGTGTCGCTTCAGTCGGGCGGAGCCTGTCGCGTGCAAGCGTATATAAAGCAATGCCGAACAGAGCACAACTGCCTGGCTACCTTCCTTCGCTTGCCATCCTTGCGTCCCTGCCCAGCCCGCTGGCAAGTAGCGTCAGCGCGGCCAGCACCACGAGCGTAAGACCGTAGATGTCGGTCGTTAGGCGCAAGCCGATCACATGCACCATTGTTCCCGCGATGATCGCCGGTATGCTGAACGCCAGATAGCTCAGCACGTAGAACGCCGCCATCAGCCCCGCCCGTTCATGCGCTTCAGCGAGCGGCAGGACCGAACGTAACGCGCCCTGGAACGCCGAGCCGAAGCCGATTCCCGCCGCGCTCGTTCCAACGAAAAACATACTCACGCTGTCCGCATGAACGCCGGCCAGCGTCACAAGCAAGCCGCTTGCCAGCGCAGTCGCGCCGGTTATCAGCAAGCGCAGCGTGCCGAGCGTGCGCAACAGCAGCACGGCGACGAGTCCGCCCGTCATCAACGCGAAGACGACCCAGCCGCCCATGGTCGCGTCGTCGGAGCCGGTGACAGCGCGCGCCAGTGTCGGTCCCAGCGATAAATAAAATCCGCCCAGCGCCCATACCGCGACGGTGACCGGCGCAATGCGCAGCATCGCGCCACGCGCCGCCCGCGGAACCCGCACGCGCGGAACGAGTGAAGCGAGCGTGCCGGGAAGGCGGCTCACGGTCTCGGGCAGCAACAGCACGAAGACCGCTTGCAGCACAAACAGGGCGATCAGCACGACATAAACGAGCCGCATAGGTGCTGGCGCATAGTGCACCAGCATGCTCGCGCCAAGTGCGCCCACGCCCGTGCCGAAGAGGGTCGACAGCGTATTGACCAGCGAGCCGCGCGTGGAGGTTGAATCGAGGATCGCCGCACCCAGCGCGCTCGTGGCCGCACCGGTCGCAAAGCCTTGAAGCACGCGCGCAAGGATCAGCATGTGGACGCTGTGGGCATCGGCGAATACGAGCATGGCTATGACCTCCAGCGCGATTCCGCCCACGATCACCGGACGCCTTCCAATATGGTCGGACAGTGCCCCGGTCGTGAGCAACGCGACGAGCAAACTGAATGCATAGGTGCCGAACACGAGCGTCAGCGTGGCGGACGAAAACCCCCACGCCTCCTGATACATCCGGTAAAGCGGCGTAGGCGCGCTCGAAGCGCCGAAAAACGTGGCAGCCGTCAGTGCGAAAACCCAAAGGGCCTGCGACGCGCGGGGAACGGGAAACTTGACGGCGGTATCGAAGGTCATTGCGCACTCCGGTGAATAAATGCAAAATAATCGCTTTAGCGAATTGTGCGCCACGTCCTCCATTAATGCAACGTTTTAGCTTTAGTGTTTTTTGCAGTTTTCGACAAGGCGAGTGGACGGCACCGCGGGAGTAAGATAAATATGGCAGCACGAGAAGGTTTGCGGCCCGGTGGGCGCAGCGCACGGGTGCAGGAATCCGTCCATCAGGCGGTGAACGCGCTGCTGGCCGAGATGCCGCGCGACGAGATCACCGTGGCCCAGGCGGCCGCCCGGGCGGGCGTGACGCCGTCCACCATTTACCGGCGCTGGGGAGATTTGCAAACCCTTCTCGCCGATGTCGCCGTGAAGCGTTTTCATCCGGACACTGGACCTGCCGATACGGGCTCGCTCCAGAACGATCTCGAAGCATGGGCGCAGGGATATCAGGAAGAAATGTCGTCCGCGCCGGGCCGCGCGATGACGCGCGATGTGCTCGCAGGCATGAATGCCGATGGCAGCGGCCCGGCCCGCCAATGTGCGGCAATCACGCGTTCACAGCTACAGATGATCCTCAATCGGGCCATCGAGCGCGGCGAATCGCCTCTGGATGTGCACGACGTCATGGACAGCGTGGTTGCGCCCCTCATGTATCGACTGCTGTTCGACGACGTGCCGATCGATCCCGCGTTCGCACGCACGCGTATGGCGATGCTGCTGGCTGCACAAACAGAGGCTTGATTTCCGTGGCGCATTGCCAAAGTAATGCTGATTGTCCCCGACCTTTTACTTCATCAATGACGGGCCGGAGCGTGCCCTTAAGCTGGCTCGGGAATCCGCAGGCAGTCATAATATTCGTATCGCGGGTGGAGCCGATGTGATCCAGCAGTACTAACGGCCATGAGCGAACATTCCGTGGTTGAGCGGATTTGCCTGACCGCCCGACCGTAAGCCCCCAAAAAAGACGTTGGGTACTTTCATATAGAGCTTGTGAGGATGCACATGATTCAAATGAAACAACCCGAAGACGCACCCCACGCGTTTCAAACCGCCTGGAACAATCACGACATGCAATCCTTTAACATTTGACAAGTAAGTCACGGGTTAGCATCAGAGCGAGCAGCATGTGAAATGTCATTGATATCTATTTATGGCATAAAAAAGCGTGAACAAAAATACATAAAAACAAAATGCAAAATATTACGTCGCTTCTCATTGTTCCCTGCCTATTAGGTTTGTACGGAATCTACCTTGCTATTGCGGCATTCGTATCTGACTTCGTCTATTTTCTTACCGGATCCCGGTCGAGGAAGATCAAGATCAAAGCAATGGATTCACAGGAAATCCGCATCAAGACGAGCCTCATGGGAATATTGTGGGTTGTCATTTCCATTTTCGTTTCGTTTGTTGTCACGGAGGGACGGCTTTTTCATATTTTGGCGCGAGCCATGACTGACGACCACGGCCGTGCTGCTCAAATGCAGGACATCAGGTCGCGCGATTTCACAAACGTCGGCGTGACAAAAACGGGAACGTTCTTTGAAATACTCACAATAGAACCCCGACAGGGCGTATTCGAATCCGTTACGTGGGATGACGATTTACAAAAACCGGCGCCACAGTTTTACACGGTCGACGCAGACCTCGGGAGTGACATCCACGCGGCAGTTATTGCCCGCATAATCACGGTCATTCGCGAACATCAAAATGCCAATATCAATTGGCGGTCTGCTCGCCTGGGGCGTGTTGTCGTGCTGTCGATGCGACCAGAAGATGATGTTGAACTCAGCCACTTTCTTACATCAGAATTTTTTGGCTCGTGAAGCTCCACGTCGCATTGAAGCGATTGGCCTCGTGGAATCCTGAGATAGCTATGACACGCTTCTTGATCTTCATTCTATTTTCACTAACGTTTGTTATGAAGAACGTAGTGGCGCAAACGCCTCAGTGTCAGGAGAAGGCGCAAACGCCTCAGTGTCAGGAGAACGGCACATCAATGGACGCAGCAATATGCGAAAAAGAACAAGCTGACATAGTCGAGAAGAAGCTAAACCAAACATAACGTTGAACGTCCGGTATTTGCTTGAACGAATGTCTGCAATGGGTCGGCAGCGTTCATTCGGATTTTGGACAGCCGACATTCAATTGTTAAATCTTTCGTGCCGCCAACAGCGCCCGGTCAACGTCAGCAAAGAGGGTCAAGCGGCCATACAACCTCAAAAACCGGCAACGACCGGTTGCCACCAATAAGCGGGCGGTCGCGCAACGGGGTCGAACGGCCGTTTTCGCTGCACAACAGACAGTCAAGAAATTCAGCTAACCGGCAGCATCCGGCCAGAAGCAGACATTGCATATTCTGCGACTGGAGAAGCCAAGTTTAGGTAACTGTTTTTTTCATTTTTACGGATTCATGTCGGATAGCCTGAATCTGTCCAATTCTGATAATTTAGATATTTTTCTTTAAATGCCGGGGGTTGCATCTAATATGGCGTTAAATTCAATAAAAATTAGAAAATGGAAAAGGGAAGATCCATGCCAATAAAAACGGCTACATATATATGGACCGTCGGAACACCCGTGTTTTCCAAGCGACCCGTTTCAAAAAAACTCTCTCGATTGGCGTCGACCTTTTTATTCGCGTGGCTGACTATACAGTCCTGTCAAGGACAAGCAATCAACAAAGAGATGGAAAAGAGGGAAGCAGCGGCGGGATTCATGCTGACTATCGCCATGGAATTATCTGTCTTGCGATTAGAGTGCCATCAATGGCTTGCAGGAAGTAGCGACGATGCAGATGATGTTGCTCACAAATGGTGGTTGCGCAATCGCGATGACCTGGATACAGCAAACTGGATCGTGAGAGAGGTTGCCGGACGCTTTCAAGCTACTTTACCGAACAACCTGGCGACCCTGGCAGTTGCGCAATTAATGCAAACGATGGCCAAGGGAAATCTTGGGAATTTGCGCGGCATATTCAAACGCCAACTCCCAACTCCAGACACATGCCGACGCGCACTGCAGCCATATAAAACACCCCAGTTTGATATAAGAAACATTGGAAATATAAAAGGTTTTGAACAGTTTTCTGAGTTTGGACAAAACTTGGCATCGGCTGGCAAAGATCCGGATTTTCAGCCAGCCGAAGAAAAATTTAGGACATTTGATGCTCAACTTAGTACTGCGATTGGGCCAGTTGCCAGCCTTGATGCCATCGAATTTGCCAAAGAAAATCATGACACTGCTGCAGTCATCAGCGGGCTCAAATCTTTGGCATTGCGGGGTGATATCAAGGCAGCTCTGACGCTCGGAACCGGCTATCTGAACAGTACAGCCACTTCTAGCGACAAACAGCGTGCGGTTGCCTGGTTTTATAACGCATGGTCGATGGGTAGCAGCGACGGTATCAATTCTCTGGGTGTGATGGCGCGGGATGGCTTAGGCATGCCTCCAGACCCGGAACTTGCCATTTCTGCTTTTGCACTTGCCAAGCAAATGGCAGTGAACAAGGACACCGCTGCGCTTCAGCGAGCTACTACCAACTATAGCCGCTTATCGCAGCAGGCCAGCACCAAGGACTCCATAGCGGTTAGTTGCTCCAAATCGGTTGCCATGGCAAGGATGTTCCGTGACCGTGCTGCAGGATTACCGGATATAGAACTGCTTGATTTTCCGCAATCTCCTGGCTGCATTGCTGAACCCCTTTGAGAGAAAACCTGAATGTGAGAGAAAGCACGAATGGATGCGTCGGCCGGGGCTATCCGCTATCGGCCAAAAGCAGATGCCCCCACCTTGGAAATTAAATGGTCAAACAACTCATCAGTTCAGGTTCAAGCTTTGAGGACCAAATGGGATACTCCCGCGCGGTAGTTGTAGGCGACTGGGTGTTTATCGCGGGCACAACTGGTTTTGACTACACTTCAATGTCTATTTCAGACTCCCTCATTGAGCAAACAGAGCAATGTATGAAGAATATTGAGTCAGCACTACTCCAAGCCGGGGCCAGCATGAAAGACATTGTTCGGGTCACTTATGTCGTGCCTAATGGATCAGAGTTCGAGCAGTGCTGGCCTGTTTTGAGAAAGTACTTTGGAACTGTGCGCCCGGCAGCCATGATGATTTCTGCGGGATTAGTAGACCCCCGTATGAAAATTGAGATTGAAGTAACCGCGATTAAAAATTCATAGGGATGTCCGCAATGGGTCGAAAGCGCCGGTTCACCAGTGCGTACTATCGGCCAGAAGCGGACGAGGCGGTTTAGCTTATGATTTGGTATCAATCGTGGCCATCGTTCTCCCAAATGGCAACAAGACTATTGGTCGTTCCGAGATCAATGCCAATGATCACCTCTTATTTTCCCGTTTTTCTATTTTTTTTGAGTTCCAAGTTTTACTTGGAGGATTGGTGAGGAGTTTTTTCTGTCCAATTCTGACGTACCGCATTACTGCTTTGTTAATCCTGACAATGGCTTTAACATCCGGACAGAAAATCCACAGTCATGAACTCAGAAAATAAGAAAAGCGGGGGAGCAAGAATGATCATCGCATTACAGGGGCCACTTTATGGCTTCGTTAATCGTCTTTGCAATTTTAGTAGGCGTGGCAGGCGTTATTTTTCTGCTCTCAAAAATGATGGTGAGGTTTTCCGCAGGCAAGGAAGATCTGCCTGGAATAACAACGCAAAACAATAAATCCGATATTCGCCTGATTCCCCGTACTCAGCTTCAGATGAAGTCGGTGAGAAGCAGACCCAATAGAGCGGCAGGCTTCTTTAGAAAATTTCCCTTGCCCGTAATCCCAAAACGGGCGATGCTGAATTTGCAATGAATGAAAATTAAAACAAGGGGTATAAAAATGAAAGCAAAAACGGTAATCAATCTAGCAGGACTTTTGTTGGCTGCATCTGTATTAGGTGGATGTGCCACGAGCAGAAGCGTCATCGATGCATCTATTCCGGCTGCTAATGAAGCGCCTCAGTTGGCCAACGGGCAGGAAGTGTTTATCAACGTCCCAACAGATAGTCGTGTCTTTGAAGTATCTCCTAGCGAACCGAGCATCCCCTCACTTGATCCTAGCGAAAACAGTGGCGATTTGATCAAGGCTAGAGCTATCGGCCGAAAACGCAATTCCTTTGGCAAAGCGCTTGGGGATATCTTGTTGCCAGAAGGTCAGACGGTTGCAACTTTGACGATGGCATCTATCCGGCAAGCTTTCCAAGCTAGAGGTTATCGCGTGCTCGACGACAAAGAAAAAATTTCATCAAAGACCTACGTGGTCGATACCGATCTGCAAAAATTTTGGTCATGGATGAATCCCGGATTTTGGGCCATCACCCTCAGTACCGAAATATCGGCCAGCATTGGCATCAAACGCGCAGGCGATTCGGAGCACAAGTCCGTATCTGTAAAAGCGTCGGATACGTTTCAAACGGGGGCGGAAAGTAATTGGTCTGAAGTGATGAAAGTAGCGCAAAAAATGTTTACCGATGATTTAAAAGACAAGCTGAAATAGTGTTGCACTCAAAATAAAACAAGGGGTCCAGCGTGACGCGCCTGCGTGAAATAAAACAGGGCGTTTTTAAAAATGGCCACGGGGAGTGCACTTGTTTCATTATTTGAGTTGCATCGCTACTCGGCGCCTGTGCTGGCCTCGCGAAAATTGTCTCCAAAATGCTGGGCTCCTATGATCCATCAACTTCAGCAATCAGGTTAAAGACAGTTAGTAGCGACTATCGATTCAAATTAGTTGATAGCTAAATTAGCCCGCTTTCGGCCAGAAGCTGCCGGTCTAGCATCAGCGGGCAAAGTCTGCTTCAGACTGGCTGCGGCCAGTCGATAGGACACTGCGACCGTCGGCAGTAGCCAACAACCGGCCGTTCGAACCCTAAAAAATCGCGCCTTCTAAAGATTTAACAATTGGATGTCGGCTGTCCAAAATCCGAATGAACTCTGCCGACCCTGAGCAGTCGGTAAGGCTTTTGAAAAGCAGCCGCTCAACGTCTATGTGAAACCGCACGCATTATTTACTTAAGAAGATTGTTTCGACCACACCGGCGAGGTTGAAACGGATATTGGCGAAGAACGAGCTGTCAGGTTGATAAACAAACGCATCAGGCAACCCAGACATTGGAATTCTCTTTCTAGGATTCCCAAGGGATTTCAAGACTGTCTCTGAACTGTCTCCAATTTTGACGCCCGCTACACGCCCCTGGAATGGCGTATCTAGTCGAATAGTGTAAATTTTCCCGGTTTCATCAAAAAAGAACCACGTTCCTTTGCTTGATATTCGGAGAGACTTGGCAGTTGGCCTCCCTGGAATGTTAGCTGGTTCTGGTTCAATGGCAGTTTGATAAGCCGTTCTTATTTGCTCGATTGTGTCGCCAAGCTTGACTGGTACATCGTATACGCCGACAACCGACGTCGATGTTGAAGTGTTAGCCGAGCTATCAATTAGCTTGACTGTCTGCAGTGGGGTTGTGTTTCCCCTTTGCTTTTGTACCGTATCAATAGCTTCGTCAAAAGATTTCCTATATTGATCACGATTCTGTTTTGCTAGGCCGTCCCAACCATCACGAGGTACCGTGAGCAAGCTATTTTGATCCGCGTTACCAAGGCCGTTATTGAGTGCTTTCATCCCGTGAAGGCTAATCCAACGATGGTCGTAGTTATAGGGCGTTGCTTCGTCCCATTTCAGAACGCGGTCGATGATGTTCTTGAGTTGTGGAATATCATCAAATTGTTTCTTGATTAAATCCCTTGGTATCTGCTGCACCAGAGCCGGGATTGCCGATCGAGCACTTATGTCGGTGCAAAGAGCAGCATCAAACGATCCACGCAGCCGAGCTGCATTAAACCAAAATATTGCGTCGCCAATATCACCTCGTCTGTAGAGCAAGTCTGCGAGGGCAAACAGCGCTGGGGGCATATAGTTGCCTGGATTCTTAACTATCTGATTAACCAAGGCATCATTTTCGTGGGCCGAGGTGTCATGCAATTTTTGCATGATTGCAATTGTCGGCTTGGTATCTATCGAGGCGAACTCGCCGGTGGGTACGACCGCAATGTTCTTTACGCCACTCTTGGCAATCTCAGACAAGGGAGTATTCGCCAGCGCAGGAGTGGCCACTACCGTGCAGGGGTAGCTCTCGGCCAAACCTTGGATCGTTTGCATGTCCGTTAACCGATCACGGAATTCTGGATGCGCGTTGGAAAACTTGGAGAGTGCAGTAGCTAACTCTTTAAGCGTCGCGTTTTGTGGCGCACAGAAAGTCTTGCCGTTATTCGTCTTTACGAGGTTTACAAACCATTGAGCTTCGCTATTGGCATCAGCGGCAAAAGATGGGAGGCAAAGCACGCATAAGAACAGGGCCGTGAGAATACTTGGTTCTAAGCTGCTCAAGCGTGGTTGCATATAAGTCGCCATATGTTGAATTATTATTTCTGCAGTGTAACCTAGGTCTAACCGGAAGCTATGACAGAGCTTTTGTCAACGCGAATACTAAATCAGTTGGCAGATGGGGCACGAGCGTCCGATATCGAGAACAGATGCGAATGTCGGCTCTTGGCCGATAGCGGTCAACCGAGTGATTTAGCGAAATCACGCAAAAATTTGTTTTGGTTAATCTTATAGTTGATAATTGTCGCCATGAACGATACTCCACACTGCCCCCCCACTTCCTGATCGTCTCTCAATCGATCCTCGTAGCCCTTACTACAATGCTGCCATATTTGAACACGATGTTGGTATTAAGCTTAACGATAAAGAGCGCTTCGATGTTGACGAATATTGCATCAGCGAGGGATGGATTAAAGTCCCGGCCGGAAAGGCGCTAGATCGGAAGGGCAATCCCTTAATGACTAAAGTAAAAGGCAAGGTCGAACCTTTCTATCGGTAGGGGCCGTTCTTTAATTAGCATTTCTTAACTTCTGTGATTGTCTGCAAGGGCGTGTGCGCTAACGTTTTTTCGATAGCGATTACACGTCCGCTTCTGGCCAAAAGCCGACAATCAGGCAAAAAATCCAATGTCTGTTTCGTGGTGTATATCCGCCAGAAGTGATTCGCTGTCAAACCGGCACTTTGCTTCTACACGCCTGGTAGTTTGATGCGATGTTGAGTCGTCGCAGTCAGGGATTGATCCTCACAGCGCTGACAGCGCCGCCGAAGTTACACGCGCCGCGCAAGAAACGTTCAGCGGGTTTAAACTACGTTCATGCCGCTTTTATGACAGCTCGTTCCTCCGAGCGAGTCGTGTGTTTCTTACTTAACCCTAGCCTAGAAATAAACCATGAAGAATCGAATGATTGCCGCCTTGCAGTTGCTTGAGGCGCCTTTAGAGATAGTTCGAGCGTTCCTTAATCCCGCACAACTTTCCAGAGAGTGGTTACTGCCTTGAAGCCCATGTTCAAAGTCATTGCCGCTGCTGTGGCGCTAGCCTCCTCCATCGCCGCGACCAGCACCCCGGCCCTTGCTGCAGGCCCTGCACAAAGCATCATCATCAATGGGGAGGTGCAGGATTACGGCCCGCTCGCCGCGCTGATTGGAACCTGGAAAACGGTTCCATCCACAGGGGTGGACGTCGCTCCGGGCCAGACCGGTTCCGATGACGGCAAAGGTGGCAAAGCGGTTTCACCCTTCTATGAGATCATCACCATTACGCCCAATATTCCCGATACCAATAATAGCGCCCAGCCTTTGATTTCGGTGTTTTATCACCAGGCGGTATACAGGACCACCAACAACCATCATTTCCATGATCAGATCGGCTATCTGACTTATGATAAGACGAACAACCTGGTCTATGATACCTCCTGCGTTCCGCGCGCCGTTTGTTTCGTGGCCGAGGGCCGGCCTGGCAATACGATGACCTTGACGACGAAGAGCCAAGGAGTCGCCCAGACGCAATATATGGTCCACAACGATTCCAGCAATTCCGTCAAGATTACTCTGGCGGTGTCTGGCAATACGCTGAAATACAAGTACGAGACGCACCTGTTCGTCTATGGTAAGCCGTTTGACCATACCGACGAGGACACGCTGACGAAAGTGAGCGATTAGCCGCCGGTCGGAGCGAATGTACGGGCGATTTCGTCTGCGCAGGTAAGTGCAGGGGGTGGCCCATGTGCTGCCCGCGCGCCGGGCAGAATTGTTCGTCGACGCGGACGCGTGCAGGTCTAATTCTTCAGCGTTGCACCCATGCCCGGATGGGTGCGGCATAACCGAGAAAACATCATGAATTCGACGGAAAATCTTCGCCTCGCCCGACAGTTCCTTGAAAAAATCGGCTCGGGCGCTAGCGCCGATGAGATTGCTTCGTTGTGCATGCCCGATCTCGACTGGAATATACCGGGCGACTCAGGCGTGCTGCCTTGGGTCGGCCACAAGACGGGACGCAAGGCGATATTGGATTTCGTTCACGACACGCAAACGATGATCGAGCGCGTCGGCCTCGACATCAAGGACATTCTCGCAAGCGACGATCGGGCCGTCATTTTCGGCCACTTGCAAACGCGGATCAACGCCACCGGGAAACTGATCGATAGCCCTTTTGCGATCGTCCTGACGTTCTCGGACGCGAAGATCGCAAGTTTTCTGATGCTGGAAGACAGCTTCGCCACATCGATGGCCGCTCGACTCTGAACGGTAGTCCCTGTTTTTGCAACGCCTGATTCGCCGCATCGCTAACCGATCACTTTCGCTCGCACAGCACATGCGGGAAGTCGGACCACCCGGCAGCAAAGGATCGAATCTGAGCTGCGCACTCGACCACTATACGTAGCCTGGGCGCAACTCGCCAATCATTGCGGAAGCGTCGACAGATAAGCCGCGGCCGCCTGAATCTGTGCCTCATTGAGCGTAGCCGAAACGGCCGTCATCGTTCCCGCTTTCGGTGGCGCGGCCTTGGCGCGCGCCTGGAATTCATGCAGGCGGTTCACCAGAAACGCCGCCGGTTGACCTGCGATACTTGGGAAGCGCGCGCCGTTCCCTTTACCGCCTGCCGCGTGACAACTAAAACATGCCTCGATGTCCGGCACGGCTCCCGCCTCCGCTAGCCGTTGACCGGCCGCCACCAGATCCGGCGCAGGCGAAGCCGCGCCTTGCACTGCCGGAGGATGCTGATCGGAAAAGTAAACCGACAATGCGCGTATTTCGCTATCGGAAAGATTGTGAGCGACGCCTTGCATGATATCGCTCTTGCGCGTGCCGGCCTTGAACATGGAGAGCGCGCCGGCAAGATAGTCCGGATTCTGGCCAGCCAGCCTCGGTATGCCGGCCGCCGAACCCGCTCCGGCCGCGGCGTGACATGCGATACAGGTGGTGGCGGCGGACGGCGCCGGTATGCCCCTATTCACGTTTCCATCGACCGGCGTCTGCGCGTAGCCGACATTCGCCAGGATGAAAAGCGCCGCGACCGAACTCAGGCGCGCGGCATGGATCGGGCGCGCGCAGGCACGCAAAGCATTTGCGATCATCTTCCCTGCCTGTAAAAAAAGAGCGCTGCTCATCGATTGGCGCTCTTCCGTTTGTTGGTTGCAATTCCACATGCTGCATCCTCATTCGGATTAGAGGCAACAGTATGTCTAAAATCACCATCGGAGATAATTAATTATTTTTAACTTCGACGCGTTCATTCAGTCGCTGATATCGATAAGAAATAATTAATTATTTTTAATTTTTTCCGAGTTCGATGCACCGGCTGCACTGTTGGAGTCCGCTATAAACTCAACGCGCCTGCGGCGCTCGTTCCTGATGAAACATATTCCCATCCTGCTGCTGCTCATCCCCCTACTGGCCCACGCCCACAAGGTCATCGGTATTTCGGATGGCGACACCATGACCTTGCTGGTCGACCGCAACCCGCTGAGAATCCGGCTGGCCAATATCGACGCGCCGGAAATAACGCAGGCCTTCGGCCAAAAGTCGAAACGGTCGCTGTCCGATTTATGCTGGGGCAAGGACGCGCAATACGATGCGCGAACCGTCGATCAATACGGCCGAACCGTCGCGGTGGTGCGCTGCGCCGGCGTCGAAGTCAACCGTGCCCAAGTGCGGCGCGGCATGGCCTGGACCTATCCGCATTACAACCAAGACGCCGGCCTGCCCATGCTGGAACGCGGCAGCCGCGCACAACGCGTCGGTCTGTGGTCCGATGCGCATCCGGTTCCGCCGTGGGTGTACCGGCATGCCGTGCCGCTCCAACCGCCGTCGGCCACGGACGCCTGCCTTACCGGTCCGCGTGGCGGACGCTATCGGATCATCGACGGACACAAGCGATACGGCTGTTGAACCGTTACCTGCGGGCCATAGTTTCAAGCGGCGCGCCGGATCATTTCCTTAGAGTAACGGATTGTGCGAATACGGCTACACGGAAGCCGAGCGCACCGCATCGGCGCGTCGCATTGCATTGCATTGCATTGCATCATTGCCGCCAATGAGAAAAATCCGGCACGGGATGGAAAGAAAAAAGCGGGGGAAATCGATGGAAAACCGTGGATATGAGGCCTGTCGCGGAATGCGAGCTGAGGCCGGCATTTGCGGACGAGGCGCCTCGGCGCAATGGCGAATCGATGGAGGCCGCGGGGTCGAAGCGGTCCCATTCTCATGCTGCACCGCAACTCCAAATATCCTACAGCGGACGAAGTATTTCACCGATTTTTATCATATTAGGCTTAAACTAAGCTAAAAAATATCCAATATATGAGGAGACACATCATGCGGACACCGCAAAAAGAACAACTTCATCAATCGCAGTCGGGCTCGAGCCTGGTCGGCATCTTATTTAAGATTGTCGGCGTCACCGCGCTCGGCATCGCCGGCGTGATGATATTTGCCAATCCGGTGCGCGCCCACGACATGCCGGGCAAGATGAAATACATGAGCGTGAATGCTTTGGAGGGGGAACATGGGGGAATGGACGACGCGACCACAGCGGGAAAGTTGCCCGCACGATAGCACGTCTCACCGATTTCCTACATCAAACTAAGCATCTGTCTGATGCAACGGCATTAGTGCGAACGCTACAGTGATCTCTCCCATCCAACAGGAGAATCCCTCATGCACGCATCGCACAAGCTGTTGCCGTTCCAATCGCTGCCCAAGAAGACTGCCGTGCTGAAGATACTCGGCGCTGCCACCCTCGGCATTGCCGGCATCGCCTTTTTCGGCACGCAGGCGCGAGCCGAAGGTCTGGCGAGCAAGGACAAGCGCTTCATGACCGATGCGGCCGAGGCGGGCAATGCGGAAATCAATGGCAGCAAGCTCGCTCTGGAAAAAAGCGCCAATCCCTCCGTCAAGGACTTTGCCGAGATGATGGTCGGCGATCACACTACCGCCAGCGACGAACTGAAGAAGCTGGCCGCATCGAAGAACGTGACGCTGCCGGACGGACCCAGCGCCATGCAGAAAGCCAAAATCGCTGTGCTTGGCAAATTGAGCGGCGCCCAATTCGACAGGGAATACGCCAGCGTGATCGGCGTTTCCGCCCATACCGATGCGGTGAAACTGTTTCAGAAAGCCTCGACCGGCGCGCAGGATGCCGACGTGAAACAATTCGCCGCGAAAATTCTGCCGACGCTGCAACATCATCTGGAAATGGCAAAGAAACTGCAAACCGCTACTCAGGCTGCGAAATAATATGCTTAATCGCCTTCCGGCCGATTTCCGGAAATATTTTTCCGCCTCCTTCGGATCGCTGCCGGCCCTTGGCCGGCGGTTTTTTTACCGCCTTCACTGTATCGATCATCCCCTCCCGTCCGCCTTGCTTCAGTTTCCTTCCCCATAAAAGTCAAGATTCGTAAAGATTCCGCGACCTGCTGTCCAGTCCGCCAGTCAGTAGCGCGGGACGCCGACGCGGCAATTGCATAAATAGAATCTTTTTGTAAAAAAATTAGACGAAAACCGGCCTCCGACACATCCTCTCCTGTTATTTCCAGCTGCCGGCAGTATGCAAAATGGCTGTCCGCCATCCTGCTACGCTATTCGCAGTACACTATTTCAATGCGATCAGCGATGCAGCAAATGGCGTAAATTTTTTACTTTGAACCCGCGCCGCGAGGCGGCGAACCGATGCAGTCCGACGTTGTCAGTGGGAGTACTGATGCGTCGGATACCGGAGCGCGTTACGGAAATCGGAAATACGAACATCAACCAGAAAGGAGGGATGCATGCCTTCATCAGCGAACCGCAGACGCCCGGGTTGGCGCCTCGAAGACATTCCGTTCGGCCAGATCGACATGGCATCGGTGCGCAATGACGAGTTTTTGTTTGTCATGCTGGCTTCCGCGTCGTTCGTCGAAATCCTTGCCGAAACCTATAGCGGCAACCTGATCGCGCATTTCGACGGCGACCAGGATCTTACCGGATGGTTGGAATCGTCCTGGCAAAAGGAAGAGGTCCAGCACGGCCATGCGCTGAAAACATATGTGCAGACCGTCTGGCCGGAATTCGACTGGGAAACTGCGCACCGCGCTTTTTGCGAAGAATACAGCCGGCTGTGCACCGTCGAGCAGCTAGAAAAACGACCCGTGCTGGAACTGGTGGCGCGTTGCGTGGTCGAAACCGGCACATCGACGTTTTATCGTTCGCTGGAAGATTACACAAGGGAGCCCGTGCTGCGCCAGATCATCGACAATATCAAAATGGACGAAGTCTCCCATTACACCCATTTCCGCCGCTATTTCGAGATCGCCAACGCGGACGAACGGCAAGGCGTGGCAGCGGTCGCCGGCGCCATTTGGCGGCGTTTGCGCGAAGTGCGCGGCGAAGATGCCTATATCGCGTTCAAGCACGTTTATGAAGGACGCTATGCGGACCGCGCCGGGCTGGAGCCGGAATGGCGCCGTTATAACCGGCTGATGAAACGGCTGGCGCGCCGCCACTACCCTTATCTGATGGCGGTGCGCATGCTGCTCAAACCGCTGCCGATGACCGAAGCGCTGAAGCGGCTGTTGCAATGGCCGCTGCTGGGTCTGGTGCGACTGCTCACGCTGGGCTGACGCAAGGTCCGCACACATAATTTTTCGGCTGTCGGCGCAAGTTTCGGCAGCCATCCACGATTGCCGATTGGCTGATATGCTGCGCGGCAGATCGCAATCGTCATCACCACCACTCTAGGGAGTATGTATGAAAATTAAAATCATTGTTGCCGCAGTCATGGCGATTTCCTTAAGCACCGGCATCGCCTTGGCCGACGATCATGGCCACGATAATGGTTCCGACCAGGGTCACGGTAACAGTCACGATAACGGCCACGGCAAGGGACAACAATCCGCCCGCGGCCAGGATCGCCATGTCGCCGACCGTCGCGATGAGCGCGGCGCCGGTCCGCAGCATAACTTCCATCGCGGCGACCGTCTGCCGGCCGAATACCGCAGCCGTCAATATGTGGTCAGCGACTGGCGCGGCCACCATCTGAGCGCGCCGCCGCGCGGCTATCACTGGGTGCAGACTGGCGGCGATTACGTGCTGGTCTCGATCGGCAGCGGCGTCGTCCTGCAATTCATGCTGGGCAACTGATCGCCCGGGCCGGCGGTCCGGCAAGCTGAAAAAAGCCCGCTTTGCGATAATACGCAAAAGCGGGCTTTTTTTTGACAAGGAAAACCAAGATGGCGATGACACATACTTTTGAAACAATCGAACCGGCGCGCGCCGAGATCGACCGGCTCAGCGGCCCTGTCGTGCTCGAATTCGGCGCGCCATGGTGCAGTTACTGCCAGGCGGCGCAAGGGCTATTGCAGACGGCATTCGACTCGCATCCGGCGGTGCGTCATATCAAGGTCGAAGACGGCAAGGGCAAGCCGCTGGGCCGCTCGTTCAAGGTCAAGCTGTGGCCGACACTGATTTTTCTGGATAACGGGCAGGAAACGGCGCGGCTGGTGCGGCCGGCCGACGCCGAAGGCATCGGGGAGGCATTGACGCGGATCGATTCGGCGTCGCTTACGGGGCGCTAGGGTATTCCCGCATGCCGCTGCAGCAAAGCCGTCACATCCTCGGCCGCCAGCGCCTTGCTGAACAAGTACCCCTGCATGTCGTCGCAGTGATGCAGCCGCAGAAAGTCGGCCTGAGCAACGGTCTCCACCCCCTCCGCCACCACTGTCAGCTTCATCGCCTTGCCCATCGCGATGGTGGCCTCCGCAATCGCTCTGGCGCCTTCGGAATCGGGCAAATCGGCGATGAAGGAACGGTCCACCTTTAAGGTATCCAGCGGAAAATTTCTCAGTTGACCGAGCGAAGAATAACCGGTGCCGAAATCGTCGATCGCCAGTCTCACGCCCATTTTCTTGATGGCCGTCAGCAGTATCAGCACCCGGTCCGGATCGTTGATGACGGTGCCTTCGGTAATTTCCAGTTCCAGCAATCCCGGCTGCATGCCGGTCTCGGCCAGCACCGCGGCGATGTCGCGCAATAAGTGCTCATCGCCGAACTGCCGCACCGACAGATTGACCGCCATGCGCAACGGCGCAAATCCGCGGCGCTGCCATTCGACGTTTTGCGCGCAGGCGGTATGCAATACCCATTTCCCGATCGACACGATCAGGCCGGTTTCTTCCGCGATCGGAATGAATTCGACCGGATCTATGGACCCCAGCACAGGGTTGTCCCAGCGCAGCAGCGCTTCCATGCCGTTGATGCGGCCGTCGGACAGGGACATTTTCGGCTGGTAGTACACCTCCATTTCCTTATTCGCCAATGCATGCCGCAGATTCGATTCCAGCAACAGGCGTTCATGAAACCGGCTTTCGATTTCGCCCGAATAAAAACGGAAATCGTTTTTGCCGCCGGACTTGGCCTGATACATCGCCATGTCGGCATGCTTCATCAGCGTCTGCTCGTCTTCGCCATGCGCCGGATACATGGCGATCCCGATGCTGGCGGTCACATTGCATTCCTGACCTTCCAGCATCAACGATTGACCGACGGTATCGAGCAAACCCGCGGCGATGGCGCGCACCTGTTCGATACTCTCGACTTCGCGCACCAACACCACGAATTCGTCGCCGCCCAGACGCGCGATCTCGTCGTTGTCGCGCATTGCGCGCTTCAGGCGCAACGCGGTTTCCAGCAACAGCTTGTCACCGGCGCCGTGGCCCAGCGAATCGTTGATAAATTTGAAACGGTCCAGATCCAAAAACAGCAGCGCGAATTTGTAATTGCAGCGCTGCCCCAATACCAGAGTCGACTGCAGCAATTGACTAAACATCTCGCGGTTCGGCAGATCGGTCAGGCTGTCGTGCGTGGCGAGATGGCGTATGCGCTGCTCGGCGATGCGCTGCTCAGTGATTTCGCGCGACACGCCGCGATAACCGACCATCGCGCCGGATGCATCGAAGATAGGCGCGCCGCTGACGCTGATGTAATACGGTTTTTGCCCCGCCAGCAAACGATACATGACGACGTCGCGGAACGATTCCTCAGCCGCCAGCGCCGCCTGGTGCTCGGCCCAACCGCCCTCGGCCTGGATCTCCAAATCGCTTTCCCACGGCCGCTTGCCGAGAAACGACGCCTGCGTCGAATCGTCGTTCTGATGACGGCTTTCCATCCGGGTGTATCGGAATTGCGCATCCTGTTCCCAATACCAGTCGGACGAAAGATCCGTCAGCGCGCGAAAACGCATTTCGCTTTCGTGCAATTCCTGCTCGATATCACGGCGCGCCGCCACGGTTTCGCTGTCGGCGTCCAGACGGCTCAACGCACCGCTCAGTTTCTGCGCGGCGCGCTCCAGCACTCCGATGTCGGCCGACGCAAATGCATGCGGCTGGCTGGAACACACCACAAGTACCGCGCATGCCTTGCCGTCTACCTTGATCGGCAATGCCGCGCAGGCCTTGATGCCGATTTTCCAGGCGATTTCGTGCCAGGGCTGAGTACGGGCGTCCTCGCAATAGTTATTGCTGACACAGGTCGTTCCGGAGCGAAAAGCCAGGGCGGCCAGGCCGCGGCCCTCGGCATGCGATTCATCGGTGGAGACCCGCACATCGGCCAGTGCGGCGGCGCTGACGCCGGAAGTCGCCTGAAAGACGCCCCAGGTCGCCATCGGCGGGAACGCCAACAGCGTGCTCGCCAACAATCCGCCGGCCTGATAAATGGCTTCGCAAACGGTGTCGCACAGATGCTGCAGCGAGGTCGCGCCGGCTATCGCCGCGTCGACCGCTTCGAGCAAGCCCCCCGCCGGTTCGGCGCTCTCCTGCTGCCGGTAAATATCGGGTTCTCTTAACATAGTGATGCCGTCCCATGCCTTTCGACCGAGCGGCGGTCCCCCCGTAGTATATTTCTAGTTATCAGCGAGATTAGCATATTTGCCCGGCGCCACGACTTTCGGTGCCGGATATCGGTCATCGCGCTCGAACCGGCATGCATTTCATCGATAAGTCGCGGCGGCCGGGAATAAAACCGGGGCTGGCTCGTATATCCCTCTGCAAACCCTGCAACTTCCCTTTATTTGAGCCGAGGAGAATCATCGATGAAACGCATTTACACGCTTCCCACACTGATCGCCGCGCTGCTGATGTCCGTGGCCACGCTGGCGCACAGCGCGGAGGTCAAGCAAGCGGGCGGCATGCTGGTCACCGACACAGGCATGACCGTCTACACCTTCGACAAAGACGCCGCCGATAGCCGTAAAAGCGCCTGCTCCGGCGCCTGTTCCGACCTGTGGCCCGCGGTTGTCGCCACCGGTTCCGTGCCGAAGCCCCCATACGGCGTCATCAAGCGCGACGACGGCACGATGCAGCTGACGTACAAGGGCAAACCGCTGTATACGTACGCATCCGACAAGAAGGCAGGCGACATGGGCGGCGACAATTTCAAAAATCTGTGGCACGTCGTAAAGGATTAAACTACGCCAGCCGAATCCAGGTCGCCGGAGAACCGTCCCATGCACGACGACAGCAAGGAATTGCTCTCTTGCCTACCCGGCCTGCGCCGCTATGCGCGCGCGCTGGTGGGCGAGCGCGGCGCCGACGACCTGGTGCAGGACACCATGGAACGCGGCTGGCGCAAGCTGAACACCTGGCAGCGCGGCGGGGATATGCGCGCCTGGCTGTTTTCGATCATGCATAACCTCCACATCGATCAATACCGCAAGCCGGCCCTTGCAACCGAAGAAATGACCGAACATACTCTGCAGCCGAGCGTCAGCGGTGACCACAGCATGCACATCCAGTTGCGCGAAATGGACACGGCGCTGGCGCTGCTGCCGATCGAACAGCGCGAAGTGCTGTTGCTGGTGGCGCTGGAGCAAATGAGTTACGAGCAGGTCGCCGCCACGCTGGGCATCCCGCTCGGCACGGTGATGTCGCGGCTGTCGCGCGGACGCGAACGGCTGCGCTTCGCGCTCGACGGCAAGGCCGGCAGTCCCGCGCTGAAGGTGGTGAAATGAATTCCGCACCGGTCACCGAACAGGAATTGCAGGCCTTCGTCGACGATCTGCTGCCGGCTGCGCGGCGCATCGAAATCGAAGCCTATCTGCAGGAGCGGCCGGCTGAAGCCGAACGCATCGCATCCTATCGCCAGCAAAATCGCGCGCTGCATCATTTGTTCGATCCCGTTCTGCGAGCGCCGGTCGCGCCGCATCTGGGCGCTCGTCCGGCCGCCCTTCCTCCGTCCCCCGCCGCAAACGCCCCGCTGCCGCTGCGTTTCGCTGCCGGCCTGATACTTGCACTGGCCGGCGGCGCGGTCGGCTGGCTGCTGCACGGCAATGCCGCGCCGCCGCTGACGGCGCAGGCCCCGGCCGCCGCCAACATCGCTCTGATCAACAATTCCGGCAATGCGCTGGCGCGCCGAGCGGCCATCGCCCATGCCACCTTCAGCCCCGAAACCCGGCATCCGGTTGAAGTCGGCGCCGATCAGGAAGCGCATCTGGTGGCGTGGCTGTCGAAACGCCTGGGTGCGGCGCTGCGGCCGCCGGTGCTCAAGCCGCTCGGCTACGACCTGATCGGCGGCCGCCTGCTGCCCGGCGATGACGGACCGGTGGCGCAATTCATGTATCAGGACAGCGCCGCCCATCGCATCACGCTGTACGTATCGGCCGGCCAAGCCGACAAGCATGAAACCGGCTTCCGCTTTTCGCAGGAAGGCGGCGTCAGCGTGTTTTACTGGATCGACGGTAAATTCGGCTATGCGCTATCGGCCGATCTGCCGAAACCTGAACTGGGGCGCATCGCCGATACGGTTTATGCGCAGTTGGAGCGTGGTTCCGCCGTCGAAAAATGAGCAGACCGCCGGCACGGCAAAAGCACCAACTCCCTTCCCTCCGTCTCCACGGTTTGCACGGTGCGACGCACGAATTTCGAATCGGGGGGATAATTCTTCCCGGCCATTCGAGAAAAGTTCAACCATGATCCCCCCATCGGTTACGCTATTTTCGGTCCCACCGTTGCTTTTCATCTGACTTTTGCCGCGGTCGGAATCGGCCCTCCCCTCAGCCAGCAATTGAAACTGAACAGGATTTATAAACAATGACGCTTTTAACTATCAACGGCAAGCAACATCAAGTTGACCTGCCCGACGACACCCCTATTCTCTGGACCCTCCGCGATCAACTCGGCATGACCGGCACCAAATTCGGTTGCGGCATGGCCTTGTGCGGCGCCTGCACCGTGCATCTGGACGGCGTCGCGATCCGCTCGTGCGTGACGCCGATCGCGGCCGCGGTCAACAAGAAAATCACCACCATCGAAGCGGTCGGCGAAGACTCCGTCGGCAAGGCGGTCCAGCAGGCCTGGCAGGAACTGGGCGTGCCGCAATGCGGCTACTGCCAGTCCGGCCAGATCATGTCGGCCACCGCGCTGCTCAAAACAAATCCGAAGCCTAACGATCAACAGATCAAGGACGCCATGAGCGGCAACATCTGCCGCTGCGGCACGTACACCCGCATCCATGCAGCGATCAAACGCGCGGCGCAACATCCTTCCGCGGCCGCCGCCAAGACCGCCGCAGGAGCCGCCAAATGAAAATCCTGACTAACGACAGCGCCGACAAATCATCGAACGCCGGCGCCGCAGGCCCGGTTTCCCCCGGCCGCAGAACCTGGCTGAAAGCCGCCGGCGCCTTGACCGGCCTGACCCTGACCGTCGGCCACAGCGGCCTGGTGATGGCCGCCGACGCGACCAAATACGGCGGCGATGCGATGCCCGGCGGCGTGGTCGACGACGTGCTGGTATTCCTGTCCATCGCCGAAGACGGCACCGTGTCGATCATCGGGCATCGCTCGGAAATGGGACAGGGCGTGCGCACCAGCCTGCCGATGGTGGTCGCCGACGAACTCGGCGCCGACTGGGCGCGGGTGCGCGTGGTGCAGGCCGACGCCAACCAGTCCCGCTACGGCAGTCAGGATACCGACGGTTCGCGCAGCGTGCGCCAGTCGTTCCTGGCGATGCGGCATGTCGGCGCCAGCGCCCGGCAGATGCTGGAAACGGTCGCCGCGGCGCGCTGGAACGTGCCGGTGACGGAAGTCAGCACCGTCAATCACGAAGTGGTGCATACCGCCAGCAAACGCCGCCTCGGTTTCGGCGCATTGGCCGCCGACGCCGCGAAACAGCCGGTGCCGGCCAAAGACCGCCTCAAACTCAAGAGTCCGGATCAATTCCGCTACATCGGCAAGAACAGCACGCGCGGCATCGATCTGCACGACATCGTCACCGGCAATACGCACTATGGCATCGATACCCGTCTGGACGGCATGCTGTACGCGGTGATCGCGCGTCCGCCGGTGTTCGGCGGCAAGCTGGTCAGCGTCGACAAAACCGCCGCGCTGAAAGTGCCGGGCGTGGTGCAGATCATTGAACTCCAGGGCAGCCCGCCGCCGACGCATTTCAATCCGCTGGGCGGCGTCGCAGTGCTCGCCAAGAATACCTGGGCCGCGATAAAAGGCCGCGAAGCGCTGAAACCGGTCTGGGACGACGGCCCGAACGCCAGCTACGACTCGGCGAATTTCCACAAAACGCTGCAGGATTTGGCCGGCAACCCAGCCAAGGCAGTGCGTGATCAGGGCACCGTGGTCGACACGCTGGCCGCCGCCAAACGCACCGTCAAGGCCGAATACTATGTGCCGCATCTGGCGCACGCGACGATGGAACCGCCCGCCGCAACCGCCCGTATCGTCAACGGCAAATGCGAAGTCTGGGCCTGCGTGCAGGCGCCGCAAGCCACCCTTGAGCTGGTCGCGCAGCACCTGAAAATACAACCGGCGGACGTGACCGTGCACGTCACCCTGCTGGGCGGCGGTTTCGGCCGCAAATCGAAGCCGGACTTCGCCGCCGAAGCGGCGCTGCTGTCGCAGGCGATGAACGGCGTCCCGGTCAAGGTCACCTGGACCCGCGAGGACGACATTCAACACGACTATCTGCACACCGTCTCGGTGGAGCACATGGAAGCCGCGCTCGACGCCAGCGGCAAGACCACCGCGTGGCTGCACCGCACCGCCGCGCCGACCATCACTTCGATCTTCAAGGCCGGCGCCGACGAACAGGCGCCGTTCGAGCTGGGCATGTCGGCGATCAACGTGCCGTTCGCGATCCCGAACATCCGCGTCGAAGTGCCGAAAGTGGAAGCCTACACGCGCATCGGCTGGCTGCGTTCGGTGTCCAACATTCCGCATGCCTTCGCCGTGCAATCGTTCGCGGCGGAACTGGCGCATGAGGCGCGGCGCGATCACAAGGAGTATTTGCTGGAGCTGCTCGGCCCGGCGCGCAAGATCGATCCGCGCACCATGAACGACGGCTGGAACTACGGCGAATCGCCGGAAATCTATCCGGTCGACATCGGCCGCATGCGCAACGTGATCGAAGTCGCCACCGCCAAGGCCGGCTGGGGCCGCAAGCTGCCGAAAGGCCGCGGACTGGGATTGGCGTTGAGCTACAGCTTCGTCACCTACGTGGCGGCAGTGGTCGAAGTGGAAGTCAACGCCGCCGGCGAGATCAGCATCCCGGTGGTCGACATCGCGATGGACTGCGGCCCGCAAATCAATCCGGATCGTGTGCGCTCGCAAATCGAAGGCGCCTGCATCATGGGCCTGAGTCTGGCGACCACCGGTGAAATCACGTTCAAGAACGGACGCGTGGAGCAAAGCAATTTCCATAACTACACCGTGCTGCGCGCGGCAGGCGCTCCGAGCGAGATCCGCACCCATCTGATCCCGCACGATCTGGACACGCCGCTGGGCGGCGTCGGCGAACCGGCCACCCCGCCGATCGCGCCGGCGTTGTGCAATGCAATCTTCGCCGCCACCGGCAAGCGCATTCGCACGTTGCCGATCAGAAATCAGTTGGCAAAAACCTGATGCAATAAATGGAATAAATCGACACGTATGGGGCGCAAGCGGTATGCTCCATACGCGTCGAGAGATTTAAAATTCCACATCAGGGACTGACGATGCGCACGCGCACGTGGCTGCTCTATATCGTTCTTGCAGTATTGGTTCCCGCTTTCATCGTGGCGGCGGTCGGCATCGTCTATGTCTATCGGGAAGAGCAAACGGCGTTCCGCAAGAGCATGCGCGAAACGGCGCATGCGCTTGCGTCGCTGCTCGACAAGGAAATGACCATTCGCGAAACGGCATTGCGCGCACTGGCGGCCTCCCCCGCCCTCGACACCAGCGATTTAGCTGCCTTTCAGAAACACGCCCGCGCCATTGCCGACCCGTCGGAAACCATCATTTTTCTGTCCGATCCCCAGGGGCGGCAGTTAATGAACACACACATGCCGATCGGCGCCAAAAATTTGCCGCAGACCAAAAGCCTGACCGAGCAGCGCCGCCTCGCCGGTCCCGAAGCTCTCATCGTCAGCGATCTGTATCAAACGCCGGTTCGCGGCGCCTACAGCGTCGCGGTGCAAGTGCCGGTCAAGCGCAATGGCGTATTGCTGTACTACCTCGGCATGGGAGCCCTGGTTAACCAATTGCAATCGATTTTCTCCACCCAGAAACTGCCGTCCGAATGGCTCGGCACCATCGTGGACCGGCAGGGCACGATTGCAGCCCGCTCCAAGGATGCGACGCGACTGGTCGGCCAACCGATATCGAAGGTCCTGAACGCCAGAGTCTTGCAGGCAAACGAAGGACAGTATGACGGCGTCAATCTGGACGGAGTCCGCGTAGCGGCGTTTTTCAGCCGTGCGCCGGTATCTGGATGGACCTTCATCGTCAGCGTGCCGCAAACCATCGTACACGGCTCGGCCGTGCGCGCCACGACGATCCTGTGCGCCGTCTGGTTATCGTTCGCCTCGATCGCCATCATCGCGGCGCTGGCGCTGGCGCGCCGCACCTCGCAGCCGATCGAAGCGCTGCGCAACGCCGCCGAACAACTGGGCCGCGGCGAACCGGTGTCCGACCTGCAGAGCGGCATCGTCGAGGTCGATGCGGTCTCATTGGAAATGCGCCGCGCCAGCGAACGCCTGCTGCGCGGCAAGGCGGAGATGGAAGAACAGGTGGCCGAAGCGGTGTCGGCCACCGCGCGCTCGCAACGCGCGCTGCTGCAAGCGCAAAAACTGGAAGCGCTGGGCCGCCTGACCGGCGGCATCGCGCACGACTTCAACAACGTCCTGCAAGCCATCAGCACCGGCCTGCATGTGGTGCGCCTGTCGGGCCAGGACCAGCGCTCCGCCAATGCGCTGGACGCCTGCCAGCGCGCAGTCAAGCGCGCCGCCGAGCTGACCGGACAGCTGGCCGTATTCGGACGAACCCAGGAATCGCGGCTGGAAGTGTGCGCGCTGGACGAGCAATTGAAAGCGATCCGGCCGTTGCTGGAAAGCGCGATCCGCTCGGACATCCATTTGCACATGGCGCTCGACAGTCATCTATGGCCGATCAGAATCGACACGCTGCAATTCGAACTGGCAGTGCTCAACATCGTCATCAACGCCCGCGACGCCATGCCGGAAGGCGGCCGGCTCGAGATAAGCGCCTCCAATATCCGCATCCCGCACGACAGTGAGCTGTTGACCGCCGGCGATTATGTGCAGTTGACATTCGCCGACAGCGGCTTCGGCATGGACAGCGAAGTGCTGACGATGGCGCTGGAACCCTTCTTCACCACCAAGGCGGTCGGCAAGGGTTCGGGGATGGGATTACCGCAGGCGTATGGTTTTGCCAAGCAGGCGAATGGGGCGCTCATGCTGGAAAGCAAGCTCGGCGAAGGCACCCGCGTCGTCATCTACATGGCGCGCAGCGCTGTGCAGCCGCGTGCGCCGGTGGTGATCGACGAGCGCCCATCGGTCTGTAGCGGCGGCGTCATTCTGTTCGTCGAAGACGACGCACTGGTGCGCGATGTCGTCGCTCCGGCATTGGTGGATACCGGCTTTCAGGTCGAGACCGCGGCCAGCGGCGACGAGGCCTATCGGATTTTGCAAAGCGGCAAGCAGTTCGATATCCTGTTTTCGGATATCGTGATGCCGGGCACGCTAAGCGGGATCGATTTGGCCGAGTTGGCAAAGCGGGAGTTTCCGGCGATGCGGGTGATCCTGGCCAGCGGATATTCGGATCGGGTGGCGGCTGCGGCCAAGGTGCAGGTTTTGCCTAAACCTTATAGCTTGCATGCGCTGATTGCTACCTTGAGTGGGGAGCCGGCTGAGAAGTGACGGAGGCTGGTTGACGCCGCGCAATTTCAAAATGAGCAGATTCTATAACCGTCCTTTGAACGGTTTGCTTACTATCGCTGTGATCGCTGCGTCAGTGCCGCCCGGCAAGATCGGTAGGGCGGCGTTGGCGAGGGCAAGCGCGACATCGTATTCGGCAGGCGTGAGCCTCCGATGAGATGCGATACGCACACTGATTTTTATTTCAAAGGAATATATGAAAATCCAATCTTCAATTCGACCAGCCCCTACGTTGGACAAAATTTCCCCGGCTAATCGCGTAGGTGATAAACCAACTTCATCGGTACGCGGATTAATCGGCTTTTTCGAGGGCAAAAATAGCAGCATATCCCTCCCGCCCGTTCCACCGCGGAATAAGGTTGCCACGCGCGATTCCGGGCCTATTGCCGCTCCTCGCGCAAATTCAAAGCGGGCCGGGGAGAAGGATTCCGTATCGCATCCCGGAAGACGCCCTCTACTGGCACCCAAACCGCATACCGTTTCCCAGGCATCGATTGATGGGGGAAATCCGCTGAAAAATGGAAAACCTGAAGTAGTGTACGCAAGCATAGACAGAAGCCAAAAGACAGCCAAAAACAAGGAATCCATGCTCACAACAAGGGAAGGCGCCCTCCCGCCGCCTGCGCTTCCTCCACGCCCGCCGAAAACGCCGAGTCCTGTACAGGATCTAAGAAATCGCCCTCTTCCGCCAATACCATCTGAACAGCTTTCCACAAATGGAAGTATGCAAATGCACACCGCGGGTTCGAGCCCTCCCAAAGTTCCGCCCATACCGCCTCGCCAATTCGAGCTCACCTCCGACCACAAAGAACAAGCGCCGGCTAAGCCGCCTCGCACATATGCGGAGTACACGCTTGACGGACAGCGCGTTCCGTCCATGGAAGACGTTACTCATGATGCACAAGGAGTCAAGTCGACTGAACGAAAAAGGATGAAGTCATCCATGTTGCAACGGTTACGGAAGGCCGTTATATCGCCGTTTTCAAAACCCAGGGTTGCCAATCCTAAACGAACCGAGGTTTTGGTTCGCGATGGCGCGCCCCAGGCAAAGAACAAAACGAGCGACCCGAAAATGAAGCACCTGAAGGAAACGGTGAAATGGCAATCCCTTATGCAGCAGCTAAAATCGGAAGGCTTTTGATTCTTATTTTTTATACCTTGCAAATCAACCTGACCACGCAACCATGAAAACTGGAACGCGTTTCATCGATAGCGATGAAACGCGTTCCAGAAAATTTGCGATAAACGGAATGAATCGCCCGTTAACTCGCCAGACAAGCCCCCAGAATCCGGCAGGCGATCACGCACATCGTGTCGTCGTCATGCGCCAGTTGCCCTGCCACGTCCACAGTCCAACCGCCCTGCTCATCGAGCGCGATCACAAGCGCCCCGGCCGTGCCGCCCGCTTGCGCGGCATTCAGCGCCCGTTTTAGTTTATGGGCGACGTCGCTGCCATTGGCGTTGAGGGGTTTGTTAATGGTGGGCTTGAGGCGTACAACGGGTGCTTTTTTGCGTTTTGAGGGGTCGGGCGGGCGAGGTGGCGTGGTCATGGAGGACTCCGGTCAGATCATGAAATCCACCGTTTCTAAGAGAAAGGTGGCCAGGTACTTGAACACCGCCAAAGCACGGTCTGCAGCTTTTCCCGAAGGTCTTGTATGACTGCCTGCTACCCGGCCATAAAACTATAGACGCAAAAAACCACGGCTGTCGGGCGAGGATCCCGGCTTTAGGATGTGTTCAAACATCGGCGAAAACTTTAATGGGGAATGTACCGCGGATCAAGCTGTAGGAGTATGCGGTTTGGGTTCATTCATTCTTTATCGGCTGGGACTCGCTAAACTTCCGAAAACCAAAATTGCCAATGGATTCAACTTCGTTTCCGGAATTTTTTGGGTGAACGCTCCATGCCTGAAAAAACTTATCTCGGATTATTCCGCTCGATTCTAAGAACTTCATTTTCAGCCCGTCGCTCTGCCGCCCGCTGGCGTTTCTGCGCAATAGCTTCTTGCAGTGCCAAACGTGTTTTTTCTGCCTCGTCAGATCTTTTCTTGTCCGCTTCCTCTTTCTGCGCAATCCTATCCGCCTCCAGTCTCTTTGCGTTTTCCTCCATTACTTTATCCTGTTGCTGCTTATAATCGTCATCCTTCTTGGAACAGACCGTTGTATACCTTGGCATGGCATGCACAGTGGTCAATTCCACAGCAGCGTTACCTGCCCAAAGAAGTAATTTTCCATACACAGAATTTTTATTACCAGTCTTCTTTGATGGATCGGTATGTTTTAGCACGAGGTTAGTTACTACAGGTCCTATAGGCATACGAGTATCTTCCTATCTTTGATGAGTAATCTGAAAATTTTGATAATCCAACTTCACTGCCACTGATGAACCGTGACCCGGTCATAGCGGTGGCGAGTAGCGATAAGCGATCGTAAATAAACCGCACATCGGGCGGTCATAGAATTCGCTCATCAAGGAGAAAGTAAAAATTGAGCGGCTGGGTTAACTCAACTATTTACTTTTTTTGCGGCGTACGATGGCTATCGCTGGAAATGCGACATGTGAATGAGCAGTTTATGACAGTGGACGGATGACGATTTGCTTACCATGCAAATCATATAAATTCTTTTCACGGAAATAGAATGCCTATCACCGATCTCGGCCCCTCCCACGCGAATCGCTCGATCTATGCGTTGGATTTGGCATTGCATCGAAAGCCCTTCCTCCATCGCCGAATATAGAACTTTCAAACGCGGCAAGACGCCTTGCGGAAACGCGCGACTTTCTTTGCAGAAAACCTCCCGGGCGCGGAAATCCCCTCCAACAAGGATCACTGCTGATCAATGCGCTGGGTCTTGCTTTCGCAACTTCCGCCGAAATAAGTAAACAAGAAATAAAAAATTTCACCGTGGAAGAACAGGTCTTCTACGCTGCATTGCAAGAATATGTGAATGGTTGGGAACAGACATCCTCGCTTCCGGCCGCTGAGGCCATTGCGGCCGTTTTAAGGGAAAGCGACGAAGATAGCTCGCCGACAGATTCGCACGAAGAGCGATTGCTTCGGGAATTACTTGACCAATTGACTAGCAGCTTGGCGAGCGAAACAGGTCGCGACGCGACTGAGGTTGTCGACAACTTGCCTGGGCCGGCGGCTGGTCAACATTCCGATCACGAACAACAGCTGAGCCGATGGCGGCGTTTAATGAACGCGGTCACATACTTTACCCAAAATCAGGTGGAGAGCCCTGGCGGAGCCGAAGCGCTTAGCGCTGCCTGGTTGGCCGTGCGCAACGTTCTCGTCATCGGGTTTCCTGCATTGGCGCTCCCGTGGACGGCCTATTTGGCGGAAAATTATCTGCCGCGGGACGATAAGTCGGATCCGGATGGGAGGACGCGAATGGCGATCGGCCTGACCGTCGGCCTGCTGCTGCCGCTGGCGCAGAGCCTGGCCGGCTCCATACGCGAGTATCGTAGAGGCACCCTGACGTGCCGATCCGTTGCCGCACAGGGAGCGACGCACCTCATACAGACGGCGAGCGAAGCGATAGCGGCCTCAAGCGGAGACTTGCAAAAGTTGGTTCCGAACATGATCGGCGTTTCGGTGAGCCGCGCGCTGGGTCTGATACTGGCAAATGTCGTGGAATTGGAGTCGGTCATCATGGCCGCGCGCAGCGGCCACATTCCCCCTAACAATTTGCAATCGACCACGGTAACGGCGCTGACCAACACCCTGCTTGCCAGCGGCCTGACATTTTCGTCGGATAGCGCCGCTTTTGGCGAAGACCAGCAGAATCCCCGGCAGGTCAACGACCATGGATTTACGCGTCCCGAAAACTATCTTCCGAATGCCTCTTTCACGGTGGTCGGCCATACCGCGTTTGATGTCGCGCAAAAAATCTGGAGCAACTGGCGCGCCGGGACGGTGGAACGCATACGGATTTGCGTTCGCTGGCCCGGCTTCTGGGAATGGATTGAGATTTCTACCGCCGATTTGGGCGCCGCTACGATTTCGGCGCAAAACAATAATCTCGTCACTTCGTTGGTAACATCTAAAGCGACGTCAAATAAGTGGCTCCAAATCCTGGTATCGACACTGGTGAGCGGCGCGATGACCGGCGTCGAAACGCTGGCCAATCGCCTTATTTCAAAAAAAACACCCGAGGAGCCGGCGATGCATGAGGAAGAAATATATGCCGGTGCCTCTTCGCAACCTCGTCGTCAGCAGGTTCATATACAGATTGACCCGCCCGCTGGCCCTTCCCAGGCCCCTGACCTGGAATGGTTATTACCGGCTGAGGACCAAGGTGTCTATGCCGACCCCGAGGGCCTCCATGCGGTCGCTCCGCCGCCTTCCCCGCAAATGCAGCCGCTTCCCGCCGAGGGCTTGGCGGTCAGAAAGTATCGCCTGAATGACCAGTTGAAAAGAAGAGGCTGACAACGCGCGTCCATGCCGCCGCCCGGCTCATACGCTGCCCTCACCCCTGAAACAACACCCCCGGCCGCTCCTCGGCCGGCGTCACCGTCACCGCCACGCGCATGGCCTGCTCCCCGCCGCCGATCAGCACGCCCCGCAGCGGCGACACATCCAGAAAATCCCGTCCCCATCCCAAGGTGATATGGCTGACATCCGGAAAAATCCCGTTGGTCGGATCCGCATCGATCCAGATGCCGCCGCCGCCGTCCATCGCCGGGCAATAGACCGACACCCACGCATGCGACGCATCCGCCCCCACCAGGCGCGGCTGCCCCGGCGGAGGATCGGTCACCAGATAGCCGCTGACATAACGCGCCGCCATCCCCAGCGAGCGCAAACAGGACAGCATGAAATGCGCAAAGTCCTGGCAAACCCCGCGCTTGCCCGCAAACACCTCGGTAACCGGCGTGGACACCGTCGTCGCCAGCGGATCGAAACTGAATTCGGTAAAAATCCGTGTCATCAAGGTCTCGATGCCCGCCAGCAACGGCGCGTCCGGCGCAAAACACTCCGCCGCGTAGCGCGCGAATTCCCGCTTGATCCGCACATGCGACGATTCGAACAGATAATGGGTCGCCAGCAAATCGTCCGGCAGCAGATAGCGGCCCGCTTGATAATCGATCGCGTCGCGCACCCGCTCCCACGGCGGCGTCGCCGCAGGCAAACCGCGCGCCGTCAATTCCACCCGCGACTCGGCGCAAACGCTCAGGCCGGTATGGTCCTTCTCCAGCGAAAACGATTGCAGCGGATTGCCGAAACTGTCGAGCGCCATCCGCAGATTCTGCGGCTCCGGCGTGATCCGTATCCCATGCGAGGTGCAGCTCTGCCATGGCAGCGTGCGCGGCGTCAGCCGCAACATCTGATGCGACAAATGCACCGGCAGCGAATACGCATACGAGGTTTCGTGAAGAATGTGATAAACGTGCCGCGCCGCGGTTATGTTCATTTTCTATACCCCCTGACTGACCGGGGCGCTCAACGGCGTAAAGAAGCGCCGCGCCAGTTCATCGGAGATGCCCGACACCGCATTGATCAGCTCGTGCATCAATTGCAGCAGGCGCGTATCGGCGTCGGCAACGAACAGCGAATCGCGGTCGAAATCCTTCAATTCAAAGGCCTCCAGTTTGGCCTGCAACGCCATCGGCGCCTCCACGCTTTGCAAGCTCAAATGCGGCGCGACCCCGCCGGCATAGGTCCGCAACATGCCCAGTTGAAATGCGATGGAATGCGGATTGCCGCTATCGAAAATCAGCAGATGTAGCACCGGCAACCATTCCGGCAGCCGGCGATAGCGCACCCGATAGGTGACGATGCTGCTGGCCGCTTCCAGCAGCCATTGCAGGGCCAGGTTGCGGCGCTGCGGCGGCAGCACCAGGAAGTGTGAAAACAGGCCGGCGATATGAATGATGCGTTCGATATGCCGCCCCAGCATCAGGAAATGCCAGCCTTCGTCGCGCGTCATGTCGTCCAATGCGTGTCCGGCCAGCCCGGCGCAGGCGCCGATCACGTTATTCAGAATGGTCAGCGCCGCCGCCTGCGTCAACACGGCGCCCGGCGCCGCTTCCGGAATCAGCGACGGCATGCGGTTCAGGGCCTGCCAGTTGTCCAGCGACAAATGTTCGCGCACCTGGTAACCGCATTGATGCAGCCGGCGCAGATTATTGGCGATGCCCAGCGCCGTCGAGCGGTTGACGATGGCGGCGGTCAGATTCTGTTGCAATGCGCCCGGCGACGGGCGCGCCGATGCGGTCAGCGCCGGCATGTCGACGCCCAGTCCGGCGCAGGTTTCACATGCCGCATACAAGGTTTCGCGGCTATCGGCCTGGATGTCGTTGATGCGCTGTAGCGTGCTGCGCAACAATTGCGCGATTTTGTCCGTGCGTTCCGCGTAACGGCCCATCCAGAACAGGTTTTCGCCCGCGTGCGACGAAATATCGATGCTGCCGCGAATCACGTCGGCCGCCACCGGGACGGTATCGAAAAAACGCCGCCGCGGCGCGCCCGATATCGGAGCCGAAACGTCGGCAGCACTGTCGGCCGGCGCTGTGCCGAGCACCCATACATCCTTGCTGGCGCCGCCCTGCTGCATCGATACCACATCCTTGCGCTGCCGCGGCGCAACCCGCGTCAGCCCGCCAGGCATCACGCAATAACCGCCGTCGGCCCGCGCCACCGCGAACACGCGCAGACTCACCGCGCGGCTCATCAGGCGGTACTCGCCGCTGCGCGACAAAACGGGTGCCTGCGACAGGCGCACCCATTCCTGCGCCACGTAGGCATGCGGCTGCGCATGCAGGCTGTCGATCAGCCGGGCGCGCGCCGCGGCGTTGAGCGTATAGCCGAACACCGGCTCGTGCCGCATCGATGAGAAAGCCGGCACGATCACCAGTTTTTCCAGATGCTCGATGGTGTACGCCAGCGCCGGTTTTTCGCCGCACCACCAGGACGCCACCGACGGCAGCGCCAGCGGCTGTCCCAGCAGGCGCTGGCTGATCGCGGGCAGGAATCCATGCAGCGCGCTGGATTCGACCACGCTGCTGCCCAGCGCGTTGGAGATCAGCACATTGCCCAGCCGCGCCGCCTGTACCAGTCCCGGCACGCCCAGCGCCGAGTCGGAGCGCAGTTCCAGCGGATCGCAATAATTGTCGTCGAGCCGGCGCAAAATCACGTGAACGCGGCGCAGGCCGCCTATGGTTTTCAGATACGCCATGTCGCCGCGCACGGTGAGGTCGTTGCCTTCCACCAGCGGAAAACCCAGCGTATGCGCCAGAAATGCGTGTTCGGAATAGGTTTCGTTGTATGGACCGGGCGTCAGCAGCACGATCAGCGGCGCTTCGCCGTCTTCGGTGCCCGGCGCCAGCTGCGCCAGACTGTCGCGCATGGTGTCGAAATACTCGCGCAGCGATCGCACGCGCATGCCGGCCATGGCGTCGGGCAAGGCGCGCGCCATGATTTGCCGGTTCTGCAATGCATAACCGGCGCCGGACGGGCCTTGCGCACGATCGGCCACGGCCCACCACTGGCCGTCCGGCGAGCGCGCCAGGTCGATCGCATACAAATGCAGATGCACGCCGCCCGGCGGCGCGATGCCGCGGCAGGGCCATAAATAGCCGTGCTGGCCGAACACCAGCGCCGGCGGCAGCAATCCCTCGGCCAGCAAAGTCTGTGACCCATACACGTCCGCCAGCACCGCGTTGAGCAAGGCGGCGCGCTGCGCCACCGCCGCGCTCAGCGTGCGCCATTCTTCGGCGGCAATGATTTGCGGCAGCAGATCGAGCTCCCACGGCCGCGTCGCGCCTTTCGGATCCGCATACACGTTGTAAGTCACGCCGTCGGCGGCGATCGCGTCGCGCACTTCGCGCGCGCGGCGGCGCAGAGTTTCCGGCGGCAGATGCTGCAACCCGTCGATCAGCGCGCGCCAATGCGGACGCAACTCGCCGTCGTCGGCCAGCATCTCATCGTAGCGATCCGCTTCGGTCGGGTAGGTTTCGAGCAAACGCCGGTACATAAATGTCCTATTCCTGCGAAGGAGACGGCCCACTGCATGGGATGAATGGGAATGCATCCGCCCATTGCTGCGCCGAATCCCGGGGCCTGTTCACAGGCCCTAGCTTGGGCATCGGTTTCCGTTAAAAGTTACGCAAGTCTAACGTAAATGGAAATTCGATCGACGCGCGCGCCGGCTGCACTTCCATGTTGCCCGGCGTGTGATCCAGCCGGAAAAAGCGCGCCAGACGCCGGCTTTCCGCTTCGAAGGCGTTGACCGGGAAAGTGTCGTAGCTGCGGCCGCCCGGATGCACCACGTGATAGCGGCAGCCGCCCAGGCTGCGCTGGCTCCAGGTGTCGACCAGATCGAAGGTCAGCGGCGCGTCGATGCCGATGGTCGGGTGCAGCGCCGAAAACGGTTGCCATGCGCGATAACGCACGCCGCCGACGAATTCGCCGACGCGGCCGGTGGCCTGCAGCGGCACCGCTACCCCGTTGCAGGTCAGCACGTAGCGATCCGGCGCCATGCCGGTGAGCGTGACCTGCAGGCGCTCCAGCGATGAATCGACGTAGCGCGCGGTGCCGCCGGAGCGGTTTTCTTCGCCCAGCACATGCCACGGCTCCAGCGCGGTGCGCAATTCCACCGTCGCGCCGCGCACCGAGAAATCGCCGATTTTGGGGAAGCGGAATTCGAAATGCGGCGCGAACCAGTCGGCCTGCATCGGATAACCGGCCTGTTGCATTTCATCCATGATGTCGCTGAAATCTTGCCAGATGAAATGCGGCAGCATGAAGCGGTCATGCAATTCGGTGCCCCAGCGCGCCAGCCGGGCCGGTTTGTACGGCGTTTTCCAGAACCGCGCCACCAGCGCGCGCAGCAGCAATTGCTGGGTCAGGCTCATGCGCTCATGCGGCGGCATTTCGAAGGCGCGCAGTTCCAGCAGGCCGAGACGGCCGGTGCTGCTGTCCGGCGAATACAGTTTGTCGATGCAGAACTCGGCGCGATGCGTATTGCCGGTAACGTCGATCAACAGATTGCGCAGCAGCCGATCGGTGATCCATGGCGCGCAGCCGTCGGCGCGATCCTTTTGCTGCAGCTTTTCCATTTCGGCAAAGGCCAGTTCGATTTCCGGGATGGCGTCGTTGCGCGCTTCGTCAAAGCGCGGCGACTGCGAGGTCGGGCCGATGAACATCCCGGAAAACAGATAGGACAGCGACGGATGGTTATGCCAGTAGGAAATCAGGCTGCGCAACAGATCGGGACGGCGCAGGAACGGCGAATCGCCGGTGGTCGCGCCGCCCATCACCAGATGATTGCCGCCGCCGGTGCCGGAATGATGGCCGTCGAGCATGAATTTTTCGGTGGTCAGGCGCAGCTGGCGCGCTGCCTGGTACAGATATTCGGTGCCGGCCACCATGTCGCCCCAGCTGTGCGCCGGCTGGATGTTGACTTCGATGACGCCGGGATCGGGCGTGACGCTGAATTTTCGCATACGCGGATCGGGCGGCGGTTCGGCGCCTTCGATCAGCACCGGCTGCTGCAATGCGCCCGCCACGGTTTCCATCGCCGTCACCAATTGCAGATATTGCTCCAGCTTGGACAGCGGCGGCATGAACAGGTACAGCACGCCGCTGCGCACTTCGGCGCATACGGCGGTGCGCGTGATCCAATCGGCCGATTCGTCTTTTTTGGGCATGCGCTGCGCCGGCGTTGGCGTGGCGGCGTCGATTTGCGCAGGGACGGGATCCGGCAGCTCGGCAAAATCCTGCGTCGGGTCCTGCGGATAAATGGTGGGATAGGCCGTGCTTTCCAGCCACGGCAGCGAATCCAGCGGCAGCCGGTAACCGATCGCCGAATCGCCGGGAATCAGATAGCACTGCTCGCCGCGCAAATACCAGCCGCCGCTCTGCCAGCCGCTGTCATCCGGCTTGTACGACAGCGGCAGCACATACCCGCTGGGTTCGGCCAAGCCTTGCGCAAACACGCGCGTCAGCCTGGCGCGCTCCATCGCATCGTCCAGCCGCGCATCGGCGACTTCCATATTGACCGGCAAGCGGCGTTCGCGCCACAGGTAATACATCGCGTCTTCAAAGGCGGGAAATACGTGGTCGGCGTTCAGGCTCAGTTCGACCGCCAGCAGACGTAAAAAGCGTTCGCCCAGCGCGGGATCGGACTCGGCAGCGGCGGCGCTGGCCGCGGTTTCGTCGGCGATCAGCGCGGGATCGTTCCAGATCGGTTTGCCGTCGCGCCGCCAATAGCAATTCAGCGCCCAGCGCGGCAGTTGCTCGCCCGGGTACCATTTTCCCTGGCCGAAATGCGGCAGCCCCCGCGCCGCGTATTTGTCGCGCAGCAAGCGATACAGCGCTTCAGCCAGCGGTTTCTTGGTCGGTCCGCTGGCGGCAGTGTTCCACTCTTCCAGATCCGGGTGGTCCAACGAGACGAAGGTCGGCTCGCCGCCCATCGTCAAACGGACGTCCAGCGCATCCAGATCGTCGTCGATGACATGGCCGAGTTGTTCGATCTCCTGCCAGCAGGCTTCCGAATACGGTTTGGTCACGCGCGGCGCTTCCCAGATGCGGGCGACCTGCATGCTGTGTTCGAACCTGACTTCGGCCGGCTCGACCATGCCGCTGACCGGCGCGGCCGAGGACGGCTCCGGCGTACACGACAGCGGAATATGGCCTTCGCCGGCAAACAGTCCGGAGGTCGGGTCCAGACCGACCCAGCCGGCGCCCGGCAAATACACTTCGCACCATGCATGCAGATCGGTGAAATCGGCCTTCGGGCCGGACGGCCCGTCCAGCGAGGCCCGGTCGGCCTTCAATTGAATCAGGTATCCCGACACGAATCGCGCCGCCAGCCCCAGATGCCGCAAGGCCTGCACCAGCAGCCATGAGGTATCGCGGCAGGAACCCGAACCCAGGCCGAGCGTCTGTTCCGGCGTTTGCACGCCCGGCTCCATCCGGATGGTGTAAGCAATGCGTTGCGCCAGCCGCTGATTGAGCGCCACCAGAAAATCCTCGCTGCGCATGGCGGCGCGCGGCGTCTCGTCCAGAAACGTTTGCAACAGCGGTGAAACCGGTAATGTGATGCGATACGGGGCCAGCTCGTTTTGCAGCTCCGGCGCATAGGAAAAAGGGAATTTCTCGGCGTACGGCTCCAGAAAGAAATCGAAGGGATTGATGACCGATATTTCCACCACCAGATCGACCTCGATGCGAAATTCATCGGTCTTTTCCGGAAATACCAGACGCGCCAGATAATTGGCCTGCGGATCCTGCTGCCAATTGATGAAATGCGGCTCTGGAAGTACCCGCAGCGAGTAGCTGAGAATGCGCGAACGGCAATGCGGCGCGGGTCGCAGGCGAATGGTCTGCGGGCCGAGTTGAATCGCATGGTCGTAACGGTAACTGGTGACGTGATTCAGCGCTACGTGTATCGACATGGATGTCCCCTAAGAACGTCAATCAGATTTCCATGCACCACAACAGTGCGATCTCTCTTTGTATGGAATCCCGCAATTCGAGCGGTCCGCCACCGGCGCCCATGCGGCGCAACAGTCAAAACCGCTTAATCATTTATTGCCGGAGCCTTTATCGGAAAACGCGGGCGCCGCGGTCTGTATCGGTCAATTATTATTTTGTTTCAAATGCAATTGTCATGCCACGCGTTACAGTGCATGCTGGACTGCAATAATCAATAGTAACGCAGCGCAAAGCGAAACTCTGGCACGCCCCTTGCAAGCGGATATTGCGAACCCTGCACGCATCGCGACGCGAATCCAATGATGTAAAGCAATAATCCGGAACGCGGACCCGATCGCCAATGGAAAAATACGGCAGAAATGCACGATGCCGAATAAACAGGACGCCAACCGACGAGCCAATTTATGCCAAATTTTTTCGATGAGATGTACGCCGGCGACACCAGCGCAGCGCGTTCGCATTATGAGGAATTCTCGGCCTGGCAGAGCGCGCAAAGCGCCGAAACGATACGGCGCAAACGGGCCGAAGCGGACATCATTTTCCGCCGCGTCGGCATCACGTTCGCAGTCTATGGCAACGACGCCGGCACCGAACGCCTGATCCCGTTCGACATCATCCCGCGCATCATCCACGCCGCCGAATGGCGCAAACTGGAAGCCGGCCTGGTCCAGCGCGTCAAGGCGCTGAACATGTTCATCCACGACATCTACCACGGCCAGCGCATCATCGCGGCGGGCGTGATTCCGCCGGAACAGATCTACCGCAACGCGCAGTACCGGCCCGAAATGCAGGACGTATCGGTGGCGTCCGATATCTACGCGCATATCGCGGGCGTCGATATCGTGCGCGCCGGCGAAGGCGACTTCTATGTGCTGGAAGACAATCTGCGCGTGCCGTCCGGCGTGTCGTACATGCTGGAAAACCGCAAGATGATGATGCGGCTGTTTCCGGAGCTGTTCATCCGTCACAAGATCGCGCCGGTCGATCATTATCCGGATCTGCTGCTCGACAATCTGCGTTCGGTGGCGCCGGTCGGCGTCACCGATCCGCTGGTGGTGGTGATGACGCCGGGCATGTATAACTCGGCCTATTTCGAACACGCTTTCCTGGCCCAGCAAATGGGCGTCGAACTGGTGGAAGGCAAGGATCTGTTCGTGCGCGACAGTGCGGTCTACATGCGCACCACGCGCGGGCCGAAACGGGTCGACGTGATTTATCGCCGCATCGACGACGACTATCTGGACCCGCTGGCGTTCCGCGCCGACTCGTCGCTCGGCGTGCCGGGCCTGCTGTCGGCATACCGCGCCGGCAACGTGACGCTGGCCAATGCGATCGGCACCGGCGTGGCCGACGACAAATCGATTTATCCGTTCGTGCCGGACATGATCAAGTTTTACTTGACCGAAGAACCGATTCTCAACAATGTCCCGACTTACCAGTGTCGCAAAGCGGACGATCTGGCGTATACGCTGGCGAACCTTGCGCACCTGGTGGTCAAGGAAGTCCATGGCGCCGGCGGCTACGGCATGCTGGTCGGCCCGGCATCGACCAAACAGGAAATCGAAGACTTCCGCCAGCGTATCCTGGCCAAGCCCGACGGCTACATCGCCCAGCCGACGCTGGCGCTGTCGACCTGCCCGACCTATGTAGACGCCGGCATCGCGCCGCGCCATCTGGACTTGCGTCCGTTCGTCCTGTCGGGCAAGACCGTGTCGATGGTGCGCGGCGGACTGACGCGGGTAGCGCTGAAAGAAGGCTCGCTGGTGGTCAACTCGTCGCAGGGCGGCGGCACCAAAGACACCTGGATTCTGGAGAAATAATATGCTGAGCCGCACCGCCGACCATTTGTTCTGGATGGCGCGCTACACCGAGCGCGCTGAAAACACCGCCCGCATGCTCGACGTGCATGTGCAGACCGGCTTGCTGCCGCAATCGGTCGAACACGCCGAACAAGGCTGGCGCGCGATTCTCGGCATTTCCGAGCTGCAGAGCGAATTCGACCTCAAATACGATGCGCTGACGCAGAAGGACGTCATCGATTTCATGGTGCGCGACCCCGGCAATCCGTCGTCGATCGCCTCCTGCCTGAAACAGGCGCGCGAAAACGCCCGCGCCGTGCGCGGCGCGCTGACCACCGAGGCCTGGGAAATCCAGAACGCCACCTGGCTGAAATTGGAAAGCTATCTGAAAACCGACGCACTGGAACAGAACCCGACCGACTTTTTCGATTGGGTCAAGCATCGCTCGCACCTCTCGCGCGGCGTTACCATCGGCACCATGCTGATCGACGAAGCCTTTCATTTCATCCGGCTCGGCACCTTTCTGGAGCGCTCCGACAACACGGCGCGCATCATCGACGTCAAGTTTCACGAGGCCACGCAAAAACAGCAGCGGAAATCGCAGCTGCAAAGCCAAAGTCAAAGCCAGGGCGGCGAAGAACTCGCCGAAGAATCGGAAAACCCTATCGATTTCTACTACTGGGCGGCGCTGCTGCGCTCGGTATCCGGTTTCGAGATTTACCGCCGCGTCTATCGCGACATCATCACGCCCGCCCGCGTGGCCGAGCTGCTGATCCTGCGCGCCGACATGCCGCGCTCGCTGCTGGGCTGCATGGGGCAGGTGGTCGAGAACCTGGATAAAATCGGCAACGACGCGTCGGCCGATACCGAGCGCTTCGCCGGGCGCCTGCACGCCGATCTGCGCTTCAATCAGATCCAGAACATTCTGGACGATGGTCTGCATGTGTTTTTGACGCTGTTCTTGAAGCGGATTTTTGAGTTGGGGAACCGGATCAGCAAGGACTTTCTGGTGCCGTTGGCAGACTGATGGCCGATGCCGGCGCGATGCGCTGCGTGGCGCTCATGCGCTGTCCCACTGACGCGACACACCGGCTGCCGTGCCGCGAGCGATGGATATTTAACGGCGCGTTCCTGTAAAATATCGGCTTTCGCCCCCCCTTTTCCGACATCATGACCTACTGCGTCGCGCTCCGCCTCCACGATGGCCTGGTTTTCCTCTCCGATTCACGCACCAACGCCGGCGTGGATCAGATCGGCACGTATCGCAAGATGAATGTCTATGAAAACCCGGGTGAGCGGGTGATGGTGATGATGACCTCCGGCAATTTGTCGATTTCGCAGTCGATCCGGCAGATCGTGTCGGATCTCAGTAATGCGAATGGCCATACGCTGTGGACCGCCAAGTCGATGTACGAGGCGGCGCAGATCCTGGGCGATGCGATCCGGCTGGTGCACGACCGCGACGCAGAGGAATTGCGGAAATTCGGCATCGATTTCAATATCAGCATTATCTTTGGCGGCCAGATCAAGGGCGAACATTGCCGCTTGTTTCAAATGTACGCGGCCGGCAATTTCATCGAATCGTACGACGATCATGTTTATTTCCAGATCGGCGAATCGAAATACGGCAAGCCGATCCTGGATCGCGTCGCGACGCTGGATTCGACGCTGGACGAGGCGGCGAAATGCGCGCTGATTTCAATGGATTCGACGCTGCGGTCTAATATTTCGGTCGGCCTGCCGCTGGATCTGCTCTTGTATGCAAAAGATCAACTGAGCGTCGCGCAATTCGTCACCATCGATGAGCAGAACCAGTATTTCCAGATGATTCGCCGCAGCTGGGGCAATCAGTTGAAACGGGTGTTCGAAACCACCGCCGATCCGGTCTGGGATGCGACGCCGGAGACTACCGACAATGTGCTGTCCGGACTGGACCACGGCAGCATGCCGGTACGCGTGCCGCCGCCCAGCGGCCTGCCCCGCGATACGCATCGCGATCCGACGGTATTGCAGACGCTGGCCGAAGGTAATCGACAGTCCGACGGCACTACCGATGGCGAAGGCTGGCAAATCGGTTGAATCGTTAAAAATTCCCCTGCATCAATGAACATGAGCCAGGGGGATTTCTTCATTCCGGGCGCGGTGTTTTCGGGCGCGCATTCGATAGGGCCTGTTAACAGACCCTAAAAGCGAGACCCTAAAAGCGAGACCCTAAACAACGATAGTCTGTGCTTCGCCCTCTGCGCGCGCGCGGATTTTGCCGATGCGGGAAACCGTTTCGCCGGCGGCGCTCAACTGCCGCTCGGCGGCGTCGGCGTCCTCCGCGGCGACAATCACGGTCATGCCGATGCCGCAGTTGAATACGCGATGCATTTCGGCATCGGCGACGCCGCCGTGCTGTTGCAGCCAGGTGAACAAAGGCGGCATCGTCCACGCATTGCGTTGCAATTCCGCGGTCAGATGCGGCTGCAGCACGCGCGGCACGTTTTCCACCAGACCGCCGCCGGTGATGTGCACCAGGCCCTTGACGTCGATCTTTTCCATCAGCGCCAGCAGCGGCTTGACGTAAATGCGCGTAGGCTCCATCAATACGTCGGCCAGTTTGCGGCCGTGGAAATCGGCATTCAGATCCGGTTTGGCGACTTCCAGTATCTTGCGCACCAGCGAATAACCGTTCGAATGCGCGCCCGACGATGCCAGCCCCAGCACCACGTCGCCCGGCTTGATTTTGGTGCCGTCGATGATTTTGGATTTTTCCACCGCGCCCACCGCGAAACCGGCCAGATCGTACTCGCCGTCCGGGTACATGCTCGGCATTTCGGCGGTTTCGCCGCCGATCAGCGCGCATCCGGCCTGTTCGCAGCCCTGCGCGATGCCTTTGATCACATCGGTGGCGCTGGCCACATCGAGCTTGCCGCAGGCGAAGTAATCCAGAAAGAACAGCGGTTCGGCGCCCTGGACCAGGATGTCGTTGACGCTCATCGCCACCAGATCGATGCCGACCGTGTCGTGGCGCTTCAGCATGAAGGCCAGTTTCAGCTTGGTGCCGACGCCGTCGGTGCCGGAAACCAATACCGGCTCCTTGAATTTCTTGCTGATTT
>JAQGLY010000030.1 GCA_028292625.1 Herbaspirillum sp.
TGCCTTCATCCACAACCTCGCGCGCGCCACGTTTCCGTATACAAAGCGCGCATTACAGAAGGCAATACACCGATGAAGCTCGACAAGCTCAATGCCAAAACCATTCATGCCGCGGCCGCGCTGAGCGGGCTGGGCACCGGGTCAGCCGTTGCCGACAATCCATTGCTGCATGCCGTCAGGGATTTGCTGGGGGAGCCCGGGTCCGCGACGCAAGCGCCGGCCGAGCTGCTGTGCCGCCTGGTTGACGCGGGACTGGACCGGCTGCCGCTGCCTGGCGGCGGCGCGACGATGGCGCGCTGGCGCGTCCTGGCCGCAGTGGCCGCGCACAATCTGAGTCTGGCGAAACTGTACGAAGCGCATACCGATGCCTTGGCGATTCTGGCCGAAGCCGGCTTCGACGAGGTGCCGCGCTATAGCATTTGGGGCGTATGGTGCGCCGAATCGCCAGGGACGCAATTGTCGGCGCGACGCACCGCGGCCGACACCGCCGGCGGTAGCGTGATGCTGAACGGAGAAAAACATTGGTGTTCCGGCGCGTCCGCCGCGACCCATGCGTTGCTCAGTTGCCGCGATGAGCAGAAGCGGCCGTGCCTGGCGGCAGTCGATCTGGCGCAGGATGGGATCGACATCGTCGAGGACGAATGGCATGCGGTGGGCATGGCCGGCACCCGCACCGCGCGATTGCGGCTGACGCGGGTCGCCGCGCGAATGGTCGGCGGCCCGCATTTTTATACTGGCCGTCCCGGTTTCTGGCAGGGCGGCGCCGGCATCGCCGCGTGCTGGTTCGGCGCTGCCCAGGCGCTGGCGGATACGGCCCGGCAATGGTTGACCGAACGCAACGACGCGCACGGTCTAGCGCATCTGGGACAAATCGAAGTGGCGCTGTGCGCGGCCGCATTGGCCTTGCGGCATGCCGCGCAATGGATAGACGCCGAGCCGGCGTCCGATGCGGCACGTGTGGCGCTGCGTTTGCGCTTGACCGTCGAACAGGCCGCGCGGGAAACCATGGAACACGCCGGTCGGGCGCTGGGACCCGCTATCTATTGCGGCGATCGACGCAGTGCGCGCTTGCTGGCCGATCTGCCGGTGTTTCTGCGGCAAAGCCATGCGGAACGCGATCTGGCTGCGCTGGGGGAGATGTGTACGGAATCCGGGGAAACGCCATGGCAGTGGTGAGCCGCCGCATCGATATCGCCGCCGGCACCGCGGAACGGCAATGGCAACGTTCGGCCTTGCTGGGCGCCTTGCCCCCGGTCGGCTGGCCGGCGCTGATAGCGCCAGGTTCGCGCGCGGTCGTGCTGGCGCCGCATCCGGATGACGAAGTGTTAGGCTGCGGTGCGCTCATTGCGCTGTTGGCGGCCGCGGGCCGCGATGTATTGCTGATTGCGGTCACCGACGGCGAAAACAGCCATGCGCCGCCTTCTCGCTGGGCCGGTTGCCTGGGCGAGACAAGGCGCGCGGAAACGGCAGCCGCGTTGCGTTGTCTGGATGCGGCGCATGTGCCGGTGCTGCGGGCCGGCATGCCCGACGGCGGCCTGAGCGCGCGACGGGCCGATTTCGACGCATGGCTGCGTGACAAATTGCGGCCCGGCGATACCTTGTTTGCGAGTTGGCGGCTGGACGGCCATCCGGATCACGAAGCGCTGGGCGCCAGCGCGGCGTCGGCGGCAGCGGACATCGGATGCGGCTTGGTCGAAGTGCCGATCTGGGCCTGGCATTGGGCGCGGCCGGAGCGCTCGCCGATTCCGTGGCGGCGGGCGCGCAAGCTCAGTTTCGGCCCGGCGACCGAAGCCAAAAAACGCGCCGCGCTCCAGTGCTATCGCAGCCAGATCGAAGCCGATCCGTCCACCGGCCGCGCCGCCGTTCTGCCGGCCCACGTGCTGGCGCATTTCGTGCGGCCTTATGAAATTTATTTTTGCGGAGCCGGCGTATGAACATGCCGACGCGGGAACATTTCGAGCGCCTTTACACCGACGATCCCGACCCCTGGTGCGTGGCCGATAGCTGGTATGAAAGGCGCAAGCGTCAAATCCTGCTGGCGATGTTGCCGATGCCTTATTTTCAGCAGGTTTACGAACCGGCTTGCGGCACCGGCGAATTGACGGCGCAACTGGCGCAGCGCTGCGCAAAATTGGTCGCTTCCGATTTTTCCGAGCGGGCGGTGGCCATCGCCCGGCAAAAAACCGCGCAGCTGCCGCACGTCGGCGTGATGCGGCAAGACTTGCCGCGAGACTGGACACGGATGAATAGGGGCGGGCACCCGTTGTCCGACCTGATCGTGATCAGCGAATTATGCTATTACCTGAGCGCCGACGCCATGCCGGAATTGGTGCATGCGGCGCTCGCAGGTCTGACGCCGGACGGCTATCTGATCGCCTGCCATTGCCGGCATGCCTTCGACGACCGCCTGCAAGCGACCGCGGCCATCCATCACATGTTCAACGCGCATGCGGCGCTGGCGCATCGGGCGCGCTACGAGGACGGCGATTTCCTGATCGATCTGTGGCGTAAATCGGCAGACAAAATTGGGGTTGAACTCAGATCCGAAAAGGGAGACGGCTTGTGATCGGCGTGATTATTCCGGCGCACAACGAAGAACAATATCTGGGATGCTGCCTGATCGCGGCGCGCATGGCGGCGTTGCATCCGCGCCTGGGCGACGAGCCGGTGCGCATCGCGGTGGTGCTGGACGCCTGCACCGATGCGTCGGGCGCCATCGTCCGCGCGCAAAAAGTCGACGCGCTGGTGGTGCAGGCGCGTAACGTCGGCATGGCGCGCGCGGCCGGCGCGGCCCATCTGCTGGCCGCGGGCGCCCGCTGGCTGGCGTTTACCGACGCCGACAGCCTGGTGTCGCCGGATTGGCTGGTGGCGCAGCTGGCGCTAGGCGCGGATGCAGTCTGCGGCACCGTCAACGTGAACGACTGGAAGGAACATACGCACTCGGCGCGGAAACGGTTTTACGATTCGTATGTCGACCGGGACGGTCATCGGCATATTCACGGCGCCAATCTGGGCGTCTGCGCTCATGCGTACCGGCGCGCCGGCGGCTTCGGCCCGGCGCAATGCAGCGAGGATGTCGCGCTGGTGCAGGCCCTGATACGGACCGGCGCGCGCGTCGCATGGAGCGCCGCCCCGAGAGTGGCGACCAGCGCGAGAAAGGATAGTCGCGCACCGGGTGGATTCGGCGATACGCTGCGAGGGAAGACCGATAGCGCCCATAACGCCCATCGGCGCCAACCCACCCTAGGTCGGGATAGCGTCCGAAACGATATCAATCCCGGATTTCCAGCGCCCGGTTGAGGCTCAACGCGGCCAGCGAACAGGCGGCGCCCGACAGCAGATAGATGCTGACATACGCCAGACCGAAGTGCGCCGACAGGCCCAGCGCCACCAGAGGCGCGAAGCCCGCGCCCACCAGCCAGGACAGATCCGAAGTCAGGGCGGCGCCGGTATAGCGATATTTCGCTGCGAAGTTCGCGGTCACCGCGCCTGCGGCCTGACCGTAGGACAGCCCGAGCAAACCGAACCCGAGCAGAATGAACAGATTTTGTCCGGACTCGCCGCCGTTCATCAGCGTCGGCACGAAGCCGCTGAGCAGGGCGATCAGCAGCGCCAACGCGCCCAGGGTGGTGCGTCTGCCGAAGCGGTCGGCGATCAAGCCGGAAAGCACCACGCCGACGGCCATGATCGCCGCGCCGATGACTTGGACGATCAGGAATTCACTGAGCGAGCGCATCGAATATAAAGTGATCCACGACAGCGGAAACACCGTCACCAGATGGAACAGCGCATAGCTGGCCAGGGCGGCCATCGCGCCGATGATCAGATTGCCTCCCTGCGAACGCGTCAGCTCGGAAACGCTGACCGGTTCCAGTTCCCGCTCGTCGAGCAAACGCGCGTATTCCTTGGTCGACACCAGACGCAGCCGGGCGAACAGCGCCACCACGTTGATGGCGAACGCCACATAGAACGGGTAGCGCCAGCCCCAATCGAGGAAATCCTCGGCCGTCAGGTTAGACAGCAGGTAGGAGAACAGGCCGCCGGCGATCATGAAGCCGATTGGCGCGCCCAGTTGACCCAACATTGCGTACCATCCGCGCCGTTTGGGCGGCGCGTTCAGCGCCAGCAGCGACGGCAACCCGTCCCACGAACCGCCCAGCGCGATGCCCTGGCCGACGCGCAGCAGCGACAGCAGGATGATGGAAGTGAAACCCAGGGTTTCATAGGTCGGCAGGAAGGCAATCCCGGCCGTCGAGATGCCCAGCATGAACAGCGCTGCGGTCAGCTTGACCTCGCGCCCGAAGTGGCGTTGGATCGCCATGAAGGCCACCGTGCCGAAGGGCCGCGCGAGGAAGGCGAATGAAAATATCGTAAATGCGTACAATGTCCCATCGAGGCGCGGCTGGGAGGGAAAAAACACCGATGGAAACACCAGCACCGAGGCCATCGCATACACGAAAAAGTCGAAATATTCCGACGCGCGGCCGATGACCACGCCGATGGCGATCTCGCTGGGCGCGATCCTGGCGTGGCCGGCGTCGCTGTTTCGGGAATTTGTGGAATTGTGGGCGTCGCGGCCGCTCGAAGCGCCCGAATGCGACGGAAAACCGGCAGCAATACCACCGGGTTGGCTGGGGGTGCTATGTATACTGGACATAATCGTCGTCTCTCAATTTAATTATCGGCCGGTCACTGAAAGACGTGGCTTTCCGTCTTTATGTTTCCGTTGTCTCCGGTACTGCCTTATCACTGATAGAGGGGGTAGGACAAAACGTCCAATCGCCAACGTATATCTGCCGATGTACATTATCACGATTTAATCGCTTCGACTGGACTTTTCCTGCATGGTTTCCTCTATCGCGCGTCGGGGGCTGATTCTCGGGCCTCTTCTTTCCATCGCTACCTTGTTGGCCGGCTGCGACACGGTGGTGATGCATCCGTCCGGTGACATCGCGGCCCAGCAAGGGCATTTGATCGTCATTTCGACCTTATTGATGCTGATCATCATCGTTCCGGTGATCGCTTTGACGCTTCTGTTCGCCTGGCGCTACCGCAAAAACAATACCGAGGCGCGTTACGAACCCGATTGGGACCACTCCACGCAACTGGAGGTGGTGATCTGGGGCGCGCCGCTGCTGATTATCATCGCACTGGGCCTGTTGACCTGGATCAGCACGCATACACTGGATCCGTACCGTCCGTTGTCGCGCATCGACGCCACCCATGGCGTCGCGGCCGACGTCAAGCCGCTCAGGGTCGATGTCGTGGCGCTCGACTGGAAATGGCTGTTCATTTATCCGGATCTGGGGATCGCCACGGTCAACCAGCTGGCGGCGCCGGTGAATGTGCCGATCAGTTTCCGGATTACCGCGTCCACGGTGATGAATTCCTTCTTCATCCCGGCGCTGGCCGGTCAGATCTATGCGATGCCGGGCATGCAGACCTCGCTCAATGCGGTCATCAACCAGCCAGGCGAGTTCGAGGGCTTCTCGGCCAATTACAGCGGCGCCGGATTTTCCGGCATGCATTTCAAATTCCAGGGTATGAGCGCTGACGATTTCGCGCGCTGGACGCAGAGAATGAAAACCGGCGGCGGCACGCTTAATCGCACCGACTATCTGCAGCTTGAAAAGCCCAGCGAGAACGATCCGGCGCGTTCCTTCGCTTCGGTCGACGCCAGCCTCTATCATGCGATCGTCAACCGTTGCGTCGACGTCGGGCAGACATGCATGGACCGGATGATGACCGCCGGCGTGTCCGGCGAGACGCCGAGCCGCCCACAGGGCAGCATGAATAAAGACGCGGACGGCATGATGAAACACATGGACAGTCACATGGGCGCTCCTCATGAATAAACTGCTGCGCGAAAGCCGGGCGGTGCGCCGCGCTACCGATGCCGCTACGGATGCGGCCGCCGCATCCTTCTTTTTCTCCGGAAAGTAACAATGTTAGACCATATCGATTTGATGAAACTGATTTTCGGGCGGCTCAGCCTGGATGCGATTCCGTACCACGAACCCATCCTGGTGGTCACCTTTATCGGAGTAGCCCTGGGCGGCATGGCGCTGCTCGGCCTGCTGACGTATCACAAGCTGTGGGGCATGCTGTGGCGCGACTGGTTCACCAGCATCGATCACAAGCGGATCGGCGTGATGTACATCGTGCTCGGCCTGGTGATGCTGTTGCGCGGCTTTTCCGATGCATTGATGATGCGCGCCCAGCAGGCCGTCTCTTTCGGCGCGTCGAGCGGCTATCTGCCGCCGCATCATTACGATCAGGTGTTCACCGCGCATGGCGTGATCATGATCTTTTTCGTCGCCATGCCGCTGGTGACCGGCCTGATGAACTACGTCGTGCCGCTGCAGATCGGCGCGCGCGACGTGGCGTTCCCTTTCCTCAACAACTTCAGCTTCTGGATGACGGCCTTCGGCGGCATTCTGGTCATGCTGTCCCTGTTCATCGGCGAATTCGCGCGCACCGGCTGGCTGGCCTATCCGCCGCTGTCGGGCATCCTGGCCAGTCCGGATGTAGGGGTCGATTACTATATCTGGTCGCTGCAGATCGCCGGGGTCGGGACGCTGCTGTCCGGCATCAATCTGATCGCGACCATCGTCAAGATGCGCGCGCCCGGCATGAACATGATGCGCATGCCGATCTTCACCTGGACCGCGCTGTGCACCAATGTGCTGATCGTGGCCGCTTTCCCGGTGCTGACCGCCGTGCTCGGCATGCTGGCGCTGGATCGCACCCTAGGCACCAATTTCTTTACCAATGACCTGGGCGGCAACGCCATGATGTACGTCAACCTGATCTGGATCTGGGGCCATCCGGAAGTGTATATCCTGATTCTGCCGGCCTTCGGCATTTACTCCGAGGTGGTCGCCACCTTTTGCGGCAAGCGGCTGTTCGGCTATACGTCGATGGTGTACGCCACCGTGGTCATCACGCTTCTGTCCTACCTGGTCTGGCTGCACCATTTCTTCACCATGGGGTCCGGGGCCAGCGTCAATTCGTTTTTCGGCATCACCACGATGATCATCTCGATTCCGACCGGGGCCAAGATTTTCAACTGGCTGTTCACCATGTACCGCGGCCGCATCCGCTTCGAGTTGCCGATGCTGTGGACCATTGCCTTCATGATCACCTTCGTCATCGGCGGCATGACCGGCGTGCTGCTGGCGGTGCCGCCGGCCGACTTCGTGCTGCACAACAGCCTGTTCCTGATCGCGCACTTCCACAACGTCATCATCGGCGGCGTGCTGTTCGGCCTGATGGCCGGCATTACCTACTGGTTCCCGAAAGCCTTCGGCTACAAGCTCGATCCATTCTGGGGCAAGTGCTCGTTCTGGTTCTGGCTGGTCGGCTTTTACTTTGCGTTCATGCCGCTCTACGTGCTCGGTCTGATGGGCGTGACACGCCGCATGAGCCACTTCGATGATCCGTCGCTGCAGATCTGGTTCGTGATCGCCGCCTTCGGCGCCTTCCTGATTGCCTTGGGCATCGCCAGCTTCATCATCCAACTGGTGGTCAGCTATCGCCGCCGCGAATCGCTGCGCGACACGACCGGCGACCCATGGAACGGCCGCACGCTGGAATGGTCGACCTCATCGCCGCCGCC